>JAFGAO010000005.1 GCA_016933615.1 Acidobacteriota bacterium | reverse complement strand
GCCGATGCGTCGAACGCCGGAGTTGAGGGCATTCCTGAAACCGACGCCTTATCCACCGGCGCCGCGCCAGGCGATGCGTCAAACGCCGGAGTTGAGGGCGTTCCTGAAACCGACGCCTTATCCACCGGCGCCGCGCCAGGCGATGCGTCGAACGCCGGGGTTGATGGCTGCCCGGATCCTGACGCCTGAACCCCCGGCGCCCGGTCATACACAAACTGAATCACATGCTTCAGCGTCGGGAAATCCCGCATCTTCAGGTTGTCTTCGCGCGGTATGTTGTAGAACTCGCGGATCGCGGCGAACATCTCCGCCTGCTTCACCGTGTCGATTCCCAGATCCGCTTCCAGATCCAGATCGAGATCCAGCATGTCGGGCGGATACCCGGTCTTTTCCGCGATGATCTTCATCACCTCCCGCTGCACCCCGTCCCCCGCAGCCGTTGCCGATGTAGTCTCTCCCACAGCAGCCAGTCTTGCAGCATCGCCGCCAGGCGATGCGTCGAACGCCTGAATTGATGTCCTTCCATCTGTCGATGACCCAGCAACAGGCGCGGCCGATGCGCCGAACGCCGGAATTGAGGGTCTTGCTGAAAACGACGCCTGAGTTGTAGCATCGCCGGCTGGCGCCGGCGATGCGCCGAACGCCAGTTTCGATGTCATTTCATCTACAGATGTCTTAGCCACTGGCGCAGGTGCCGAGAAAGTAGTGGTACCGTTCTCAATCCGAGCCGTCGGTCCCTGGTCCTTCACCCGAAGCGTCCGGAAGGCGACTTCCAGTTCGGAAACCTCATACCCGGTCATTCGCCGCAGCCAGCCGTTCCAGGCTGCCCGGTCCTCGATACGATACTGGTACCCGAGGCGCGAGGGCGGCGGCCTCTTCCCGTCGGGAGTCGGCTCCCAACGCATGAGAGACATGCTGATCTGAGAGCCGAAGCCGGCTCCCAGCCGCAGCGCATAGCGGACAGGCTGGAAACCTCCCTTGGACAGGTTCAATACGCCCAGCTCCGGGTCCACTTCCTTGAAATTCGCAACCGGAGGAACGATGCCCGTCTCCAGTATCTTCACCGAAACCACATCTTCAACGCCGACCGCCATCGGGTGCCCTGTCGCACCTTTGGTATTGGCGATGAGAATCCGGCCGGCCGTTTCGCCGAAAACGTGGCGCAGTGCAAAAACCTCCGCGGACGCGCTCCCGCCGCGGGCCGGGGTATAGGTTTCATGGGAGACAAAAACGGTTTCCGGTGCAATCCGGTAGCGGTCGATGCCCCACCGGGCTTCCGCTTCCGAAATCAACTGCTCCATAATCCTGCAGATATGGCTCACGTCCAGCCTGGTTCCATGGAAAGCGCTGTTGGCGACGACAGACCCGAGAATATTGCAGATGGGCCGGATGCCGCGTTCGCGCGCCGATTCCCTGCTCTCCAGGACGACTGCCGAAGCCCCCATGCCGATGATCAGACCGTGCCGCCTGCGGTCGAAAGGCGTGGCGGCATCCTGGACGATCTCGTCCGTGGCGGCGGAACCCGACGCGAGGAATCCCGATCCGAACCAGCCCATCAGGTTGTCCGAAGTAATATCATCCGCAGAGATGATTATGACCCTTTTGCAGCGGCCGGTCCGAATCCAGTCAGAGGCAAGCCCGACGGCCTGGGTACCGCTGGAGCAGGCGCCGTTGGTTGAGGTATTGGGCCCGCGGGCGCCGATGTATTCGGCGAACTGCGAATGCCCCATCGACAGCACCCGGAACAGGAAACGGCGATCGAACTGATAGGCATTGTCCCGCACTTCGACTTCGAGGGTTTCGATACGCCGCTTGATTTCTTTTGCCAGGTCCGAATTCCCGTCTTTGGCCAGGGCCAGGGCGTAGATCTTTTCGAGTTCCCTCAACCGATCGCGGCGATTCAGATCCCGGTGATAGCCTTCAATGATTTCCGCGAATGAATCGCACCCGGGAAAGGCGGAGGTGAAGAGAATGCCGGTATCGTCCCGCATTGCATCCGGCAGCATCCAGCGGTCGGGCAGTTTCGTTCCCTTGGTCGTCGTCTTGTAGCGCATCACCAGAGGAATCCCGGCATCGCGCAGCGCATCGATTCCGGCGCCGATGGCAAGCTTGGTGACTCGATCGAGCGCGGCGATACGCTCTTCGGGAAATCCGAATTCGCTCTTCATGTCGAACTCGCCCGCGCGCGCGGCGAGCTTGATCACGTCGGCGGTGCTGTTGATCGTCTCGAACCTGCCCTCGCCTCCGGCGGTTTTGACGATGCGCGTAATGTTCTTGTCCGCCATGGCATCGCGCAGTCGCATCGGGATCTGCCTGATGAAGCCGTCCCCGCGCAGAATGCGCTCGATGTTCGCGTCGTCGAATACCCGGTCCACTCCGGGAAGCCCCAAAGAGGCGCCCGTAATGCAGACGTCTACCGCGGCGGACGGCGCCGGGGGCGCCGCATCGCCTCCGGAGTAGATCCGCATTCCGCGGTCCATGAACTCGGCAAACAGCCGGCCCAGCTCCGTGTATTTGTCCGGTCCCGAAGCGGATGCAGCCGGTTTGGGAGATTCATGCGTCCTGCCCGCTTCGAAAGCCGGTTTGGGAGCGGCCGGCGCGGGGATTGCCGCCTGCTTTGGCACGGCTTCGGCGTTTACGGCGTAAACAGGCTCCGGCGCCGCCGGTTGAGCCGCAGCCGTCTTTACATCCGGAGCTTCTTTCGGAGCGGACCGGCCGAGCCCAAGCCCCTCCGCATACAGGCCGCAGAGAGCCAGGTTCAGGGATGCCGCTTCCCCGATTCTCGGGTGGTTGGTGAAAAGGGACACCACGCCCTCACGGCCGCCCAGAACGTCCTCCACGAATCCGTAGAGAATCCGCTTCGGTCCGATTTCCACGAAGATCCGGGCGCCGGCATCGTACAGCGTATTCAAGCCTTTGATAAACTGCACGGGGGAGGATACCTGTTTTCCCAGGAGCCTGATCATCTCGGGTACAACGCCCGGGCCCGCGGGATAGAATTCTCCGGTAACATTGGTAACGATCGGTATTTCAGGGGGGCGAAGATCCATCCTGCCGAGAATCTGCGCCAGCGATTCCCCCGCCGGCGCCACGATCCGGGTGTGGAACGCGTGGCTGACCTGCAGGGCGCGGACGGTATACCCGGCTGCGCCTATGGCTTCCATGGCTTTTTTCACGCCGGTGGTGGAGCCGCCGATGACGGCTTCCTTGGAGCTGTTGATGTTGGCGATCACGACGTAGTCGTCCACGGTTTCGAGAATTTCCTGGATCTTTTCGATGGGCCCGAAAGCGGCCGCCATCATCCCGTTGTCCTCCAGCGCGCAGCGGGTCATCTCTTTGCCGCGCGCGCTGACGGCCTTCAGCGCTTCGGCGAAGGACATCGCGCCGGCGGCCACCAGAGCCCCGTATTCGCCCAGACTGTGCCCCATGACCATGTCCGGAATGACGCCGTAGGCGCCGAGCATCCGGGCGATCGCGTTTTCCGTCGCCAGGACGGCAGGCTGGGTGATCGCGGTCTGCTTCAGGCCTTCTTCGGCCTCTTTGAGGGCGGCTTCGTCCGATTTGTCGAGGTAGATGCAGTCCGTCAACGGTTTGCCGAGAAGCGGCTCCATGGTGCGGTCCGCCTCCTCGAAAACCCGGGCCACGATCGGCTCCGTTTCCCGGAGCATCTGCAGCATATTGACGTACTGGGAACCCTGGCCGGTAAAAAGAAACGCCGTTTTCCGGGCCGGACCTTCCCCGCGGTAAATGCCTTTCGCGCGTAAGGCTTTCCATCTTCCGGGCTGGTCTTCCTCGAAAGCCTTGAGCGCCCTGCCCGCTTTGTCGGCGAGTTCCTCGGCATTTCCGTAATCGATCGCCAGCCGGAATTGCGCCCGCAAATCGGATTCGTAAGGAGGAGCGGGGTCGGGCGCATTTCCGGCTTCGGCATCCTTTTGAAGCTTCTGTAGCTTGCGTATCAATTCCGCCTCGGAATCCGCGCCCAGGACGGCGGCGCCGCGGAGCGGCGATTTAAGACCGGACCCGGACAGCGCCCCCCGGATTCCTTCTGCAACGGGAACGACCGTTCGGCTCTCCTGCGCCAGGCGGCCGGGGATGTATTCCTCCATAACCATGTGGAAGTTGGTTCCGCCGAATCCGAACGCGCTGACGGCCGCACGGCGCGCTTTGCCTGAAGGGACATCCCACGGCCTCAATTCCGTATTCACCCGGAACGGAACTTTCCGGAAATCGATAATGGGATTCGGCTTTATGAAATTCAGGCTCGGAGGCAGGACCTTATCGCGCAAGGCGAATGCCGCCTTCACGATTCCCGCCGCACCGGCCGCTCCCTTGAGATGCCCGATGTTCGATTTCACCGATCCCAGGGCGATGGAGCCCACCGGCAGATCGAAATTGTCGAAAAATTTCGAAAGGCTCTCGAGCTCGCCCGCATCCCCGACCGGAGTGGACGTGCCGTGCCCTTCGATCAAATCTCCGGGTTCGGGAAAGACACCTGCTTTTTCCCAGGCACGCCGGACACAAAGGGCCTGCCCGATGGGATTGGGCGCGGTAATGCCCCTGCCCTTGCCGTCGCTGGATCCGCCGAGCCCGCGAATGACGGCGTAGATCCTGTCCCCGTCGCGCTCGGCGTCGGCCAGGCGTTTCAGAAGGATTACGGCGCCGCCCTCGCCCATTACGAAGCCGTCCGATCCTTCGGCGTACGGCCGGGATCCGGTTGCGGAAAGCGCTCCAAGCTTGCAGAACTTCACAAAAGTGGACGGGCTCATATTGGCGTCGACACCGCCTGTCAGAACGGCATCGTAATCATGTTCCGTCAAACCGACGACGGCGGCGCTGATGGCGGCCATCGCGGAAGCACAGGCCGCGTCGGCCGTGTAGTTGGGCCCTTTAAAATCGTACAGAGCCGCGATGCGTCCCGCGAGGATATTGGACAATTCGCCCGGCATGGTATCTTCCGAAACGGGAGGCACCCTGCCGTAAAAACCTTCCTGGAGCTGTTGCAGAATTTCCCGGCGCACATCTTCCGGCAGGGAACCATAAACAGTTGAATGGAAAAGCTTATCGGTTAATTCAGGCAGGAATACCCGAGCCGCGGAAAAAAGATGCGTGTCTCCTCCCATGGCATTTCCAAGGATAACCGCGACACGTTCCGGATCCAGGGGCCGTTCGGGATACCCATAGTCATTCAAAGCCTCCCGTGCCGCGACCACGCCCCATTTCTGGGTCAGGTCCATCCCCATGCTGACCTTGGGCGGAATCGGCAAACGCCACTTGAGAGGATCCCAGTCCCAGTCCTGGACCCAGCCTCCGATCTTGGTGTACGCCTTGTCGGGAGCTTTCGGATCCGGATCATAATATAAATCGGGATTCCAGCGATTCCGGGGCACTTCCCCGATACTGTAAAGCCCGTCCTTTATGTTCTGCCAGAATTTGGGAGCGTTGGGCGCATCCGGCATTATGGCGCCCACTCCGACGATTGCAACAGCCTTGCCGGCCGCGGATACTTTCATTAGTTCAATGCCTCCGGCCGAATCCTTCGGATCCGGCTATGGCCGAATGCTTCGCACTCGGCTAAAATCGCACGCATTCAGTTGTGAATAGATGGTTCCATGAAGAAATCTAGTCCGGGTTTCTGTCATACAAAACATCCGCAACGTAATCCATGTCCTCTATAAGTCCTGCCTGCGCGTTGAGGATCTCGGGCAGCATCAGTTTCTGCTGCAGGCTTCCATTTCCCGATCCCGGCAACAGTCCTCCGATCCAGCGGGCGCCTTCGGAAACCATTTTCATCGCGGCCTCCCGGGCATAGATCCGGCTGAAGGCTGCAAGCGCACGGGCATGGAACCTGGAATGCGCTTTCTCATTCAGATCGCCGTCGGCCGCACGGACGGCGCGTCGCGCGAGGCTTGCGGAACCTTCGGCGAAAGCGATCCATTCGCCCAGGCGGAAAAGGATATGCTGGTGCCGGGTCAATCGATGGACTCTGGCCATCTCGAGCAATTCCGCCAGCCCGTGCATGCAGCAGGCGATGATGTCCGCCCCTGCCATATTATTCTGCTGATGCAATTGCCCGATCTGATGCGCCATATCGTGGTAGAAGCGGCCTTTGGTCTTCAGATGCAGTTGCCACCGGTCGCGGCTGATGGTCATCTCCATGATTTCGGAGGTGCCTTCATAAATCTGCGTTATGCGCGCATCCCGTTTAATCTTTTCCACGAAGTACTCCCGCGTGTACCCATACCCGCCCAGGGCTTGAATGGATGCGTCGGCCGCCCCGTTTCCTGCTTCAGTCGCCAGGTACTTCGCTATCGCGCCTTCCGTATTCAGCGTACCTTCATCCCGGTCGATACGTTCCGCGGTTTCTTCAATATAGGCGCGCGCCGCTTCCAGGCGGACAACGTGGGGAACGATCAGCTTGTGGGTATACCCCTGCTTCTCGGACAAAGGCGCCCCGCCCTGAATGCGCCCGGTGGAATAGGGGATGGCACGATCGAGTGCGGCCCAGCCGGCGCCCAGCCCGAACGCGGCCACCATCAGCCTGGTATAGCCGAATACCAGCTGCGCCTGAAAAAGTCCCTCACCTTCTTTGCCTCCAACCATGCGATCGAGGTCGACATAAACGTTTTCCAGAGACACGGTGGCCGTATTGCTGGCCCGGATACCGTGCTTGTCTTCCGGTTTGCCGTGGTTCAGGCCTTCGGCATCCTTTTCAACGACAAACCATGTCGGCCCGGCGGGAGCCTTGGCCAGAATGCAATAGAGATCCGCGTAGCCTCCATTGCTGATCCATTGCTTGTTTCCGGTGATACGGTAACCCGCGGTCTTGCCGTCTTTCTCTACGGGAACGGCGACGGTGCGAAGAGCGCCGAGATCGCTTCCGGCTTCCGGTTCCGTAGCTCCATAGGCCATAAGCAGTCCTTCCCGGCCTATCCGGGTCAACCAGTGTTTTTTCTGTTCGTGCGTGCCGCCGAAAACAATGGGATCGCTGCCGAGAAATGTAGCCAGAACGCCGGTCGCGATGCCCAGGTCCACACGGGCCAGTTCTTCGCAAACCCGGTAGACGTCAAAAGCGCCGCCCCCCATCCCCTCAAATTCCTCCGGGATGAAAAGCAGCTGTATCCCCAATTCCGGCCCGTTCATATCCCGTACGATATCAATCGGAAATTCTTCAGTGGCGTCGAGCTCCAGTATTTTCTTTTCCGGAAGCCTCTGGGCAGTGAAATCCTTCAAAGCCTCCAGCGTCAAATCAAGACTTTCCTTATCCATTCCTTTCCCAGCCATATAAAGCCCTTGTGAAATTGAAAGTTGTGATTATAGAACAATTTAAAATAAAATAAAGCCCTTGTTGCCTCTTTACAATGATCGTTGATTTCCTTGAGTGTTTGCCGGGGGCGGCACTCTTGCAGCCCGCGAGGAAGCGGGTTCCCTGCAGGCCTTGCGATGTCAAGCTTTTAACAGCAGGGCCCCCCAATGCATCCCCGCCCCGAAAGCAACCATCAATACCAAGTCATCCGGCCGGATTCTGCCGGTTCGAACACATTCGTCCCACAGGAGAGGAATGGTAGCGGCCGTTGTATTCCCATACTTGTGAATATTGTGAATCATTTTACTTTCAGGGATATCCAGTGTTTTCTGGACCCGCTCATTGATGCGCCTGTTCGCCTGGTGCATCAACACCATGGATAAATCCTGAATGGTCAAGCCGTTGCGCTCGAGAATCTCCCTGGCTACACCGGCCATGCTGAGGGTGGCGTTTCTGAAAACGGACATGCCGTTCATTACCGGGATATGTTCGCCTCTTTCAATCTGCCCGGCATCGACGTAGGGCCTGCGTCTGAATCCGGCTCCGGGAACATGAATCTTATCGAAATCGCTTCCATCGGTGCGCAGGATGCAGTCCAGGATCCCCCGTTCGCCGCCGCCCGCCTGAATCACGACGGCGGCCCCGGCATCTCCGAAAAGCACCGTCAGGTTACGGAAACGGGTATTCCAGGCGTACTCTTCAGCGGTCGGCGCCGTATCGGTTTCCCCGTAAAGATACTTATAGTTGTCGGACGTCCAAGGCATGAAGCCCGTGTGCGTTTCCGCCCCGACAAGCAGGATGTTTTCAGCCAGTCCGGAACGGATATGGGCATCGGCCAGTTGCATGCCGTACAGAAACCCGGCACACTGCTGGCGGATATCGAAACTGGGGACATTCTTCATCCCCAACTTGGACTGAAGCAGTCCGCCGCTGCCCGGGAAAAAATAATCGGGCGTCATCGTGGCAAAAATGATCATGTCGATGTCGTTCTTATCCAGACCCGACATCTTGAGAGCTTCAACGGATGCCGCCGCTCCGAGGTCCAAGGTGGAGGTGCCCTCTTCAACATAGTACCGGTTTTCGACTCCGCATCGTTCGCGTATCCACCGGTCGCTCACGTCCATTATCCTGGACAGCATGTCGTTGGTAACCGGTCTGGGCGGAATGCACGAACCGCTCCCCACGATGACAG
The DNA here is from genome assembly GCA_016933615.1 of Acidobacteriota bacterium. Lineage (GTDB taxonomy): Bacteria > Acidobacteriota > UBA6911 > UBA6911 > UBA6911 > UBA6911. The sequence goes on along the minus strand of JAFGAO010000005.1, from coordinate 1,242 downwards.
CGCGATTCATATCAACTCTATCTCCCCAAAAAACTGAACGATGATTGTATCATGTCAGGTAACGCTATAAAGAAATTACTGCTCCGTTGCACGTTGCAGGTTAAAAACCAAAAGCTTCGTTTAAACGTTGTCGCCAGGGCACCGATCAATAGGCGCTACAACGTGTAACAAAGTTTTTTGTTTTTAACCTGCAACGGTTTTATTTTATGACGGGATAGGAACCAAGAACCTTGAGAAAGGGAGCCAGTTCACGAAGGTGCCGGAGAGCGTGGCTGCACGGGCGGCTTCGAATGTCGCCGAGCAGATCCACATAGAACAGGTACTCCCAGGGTTTGCCCCGGATCGGACGCGATTCGATCTTCGCCAGATCTATATTCCTCAGGGCAAAAACCGAAAGCGCCCGGAACAGTACCCCGGGCTCGTTCTCGAGTCCGAAAACGACGCTGGTTTTTTCCCCCCCGGGCGGGATCCGCCCCTTGCGGGCCAGCACCAGGAACCGGGTGTAATTTTCCGGACAGTCTTCAATGCCGCGCTGCAGTATTTTCATGCCGTAAATCCGCGCCGCATCCGCCGAAGCAATGGCCGCTGCCTGCCTCAGCCCCTGTTCACGGATGAACTTGACGCTCCCCGCGGTGTTGTAAAAAGAGACCGGAAGTAGGGATTTATGCCGCAGCAGAAAACGGCTGCACTGCTCCAGCGCGGCGGGGTGGGAGTAGACCTGCCGAATCCCGCGCAAGCCGGTGCCCCGGTGAACGATGAGATTATGTTCGATCCGGAGCGACGTCTCGGCGACAACCGCCAGGGAGTGGCGCGCCAAGAGATCGAAGTTCCGGTAAATACTTCCCGCGAGGGTATTTTCGATCGGTATGACGGCGTATTCGGCCCGGCGGCGAGCCACCGCGTTGAAAACGTCCTCTGCAGAACGGCAGGGCAAGGATGTCAGCCCGGATCCGAAGACTTTATCGGCGGCCTGCCGGCTGAACGAGCCCGGTTCTCCCTGGTAGGCGACTTCCGCATTTTTCGAGGCCTTGAGAAACGCTTTATTCATAGATTCGGCGCATTAAAGCGGATATCGGCATTGCCGCCCTCCATTCATCCAACGGCAGTCCGGATCCCTTCATCCGGGGGAAGGTGACCTGAGACCTTTGACGGTCAGGGCGAACACGAGGTTCGCCCCTACATCCCTCGGCCCGGAACCGTCTCATGAAATTGTGAAACGGGCCGGTGGAAGTAATGACGGGC
>JAFGAO010000051.1 GCA_016933615.1 Acidobacteriota bacterium | reverse complement strand
TGCTTCGCGCCGTCCGCGCCTACGAGCTGGGCCGCTACGAGAAGGCCGCGGGCGCCTGCGATTTTGCCTTGTCCGTCCGTCGGAACTCCGGCATTTCGAACTTCAATATGGGCGCGGCCCTCTACAGGAAAGGCGACTATGAAAGGGCGGCGGCGTTTTTCGAGAAAGCGGCAGCCTCGGATGACGCGGATCTGAGCCAAAAAGCGCTCTACAATCTCGGAAACTGCCGGTTCAGATTGGCGGAGAGACAGAGCGATGCGAAAGAGGCGGCCCGCCTCTACAGGAAGTCGCTTGACGATTACGGCAGGGCCGCTGCCCTCGATCCACGGGATGACGATGCGACATTCAACAAAGGGTTCGTGGAGAAAAAGCTGAGGGAACACCTGGACGGACGGCATGCGGTCGATCGGAAAAACCCCGAAGACGGGGAAAGCGGCCGCAGGGACGTGCTGGGGGGTCAGGTCGCTCACGGTCGAGACAGCCTTGCCGGCCTGCAAAAGGCCGGCAGCGAAAGGGTCGATCGAAAAGACGCCGGGGACGATCCAACGGGTGAACGTTCCGAAAAGGGAAGAGGGACGGGACGGATCGAATTCAAAAAGGGAGAAATGTCCAGGGAGGATGCCGAACTGCTCCTGGAAGCGTTCGGAAGACGGGAACAGGGGGGAACGATCCCGGCCGGCGAGGCGAGCGCGGGACGGGAGCGCGAGGTCGAGAAAGACTGGTGATGCATAACCATTCGCTGATATGCCTAAAAAAAATCCTGGCGGCGTCCCTTGCCCTTCTTTCCGTGCTGCTCATGTCATCCATTGCGGCGGCGGCCGGAACGGAATTGCCTGCCGAACTGAGAAAGCGGATGTTTCTTTCCCTGAAGACGGGCAAGACCGAGGCCTACGAAGGCGAAAGGATCGCCCTGACGGTAACGCTCTATACCGAAGGCATCTCCGTACGGGATGTTCTATACCCGCAACTCCGCAATGATGGTTTTTCGATGGCGCCGTGGGGTCCCCCGGTCCGGAGGACAGAAACGAGGGGCGGGATCGGCTACGACGCCCTGGAATTCGCATCGACGATTGTCCCGAAAGAAACGGGCAGCCTTGCCCTGGGGCCCGCGGATCTTCAGTGCAATGTGCTCGTGCCATCCTCCAAAGGCCCTGCGGAGGCCTTCTTCGGCGCCCAGGAGGCCCATGCCGTCCGCCTGAAATCCGAAGGGCTGTCCATGAAGATCCTGCCGCTGCCGACGGCGGGAAGGCCGGCCGATTTCCATGGCGCCGTGGGCAGGTTCGATCTTGCCGTCGAAATCCAGCCGCGAAAGGCAAGAGCCGGCAACCCCCTGACGGTCGCCATGACGATCACCGGGAGCGGCAGCCTGGACGGTGCCAGGTGCCCGGAGGTACATCCTGCCGCCGAAACGGAAAAGGCTTTCAGGATCTATCCGCCGCAGAGGTTCGAAAATAAGGGGGGGCGAATCTGCGAACAGATCCTTGTTCCGCTGTCCGGGGACGTTCAGGCCGTTCCCCCGATACGGTTCAGCTTTTTCGATCCCGAGCGGGGATCGTACGCAACCGTACGAAAAGGGCCGTTTCCCTTGACGGTCGCAGGGTCTCCGGGCGCCCTCTCCTATCGACCACAGGCGGAGTCTCGAAATTTCGACAGCGAGGGCAGGCCGTGGGGATTTTGGGCGTTGCTCCTTTCGATAACGGCATCGCTCATTGCGCTCGCTGCGGTTGCCTATCGATGGCGGGCGGCAATCGGCGGCATGATCGAAAAAAAGATGCTGCTGTTCCGAAAGGCTATGCGTCTGAAGAGAGCCCTCGGGGAAGCCGAGCGCTCGATGGACAGGGGCGATGTTTCAGGATTTTATACCGTTGTATTCAGGATGCTGCAGGAATGGCTGGGCGATGCCTTTCACCTCCCTTCCGCCGGAATCACCGAGGATATCGTCGAGGGGGTCCTGCTGCCGGCGGGCATCGATGGAGACCTTCCGGAGAAAATACGAATCCTTTTCAGGAAGTGCGATCAAGCACGCTACGCCTCTTTCCGGTTCGGCAGGCAGGAGATGCAAGACAGCCTTGCGACGGCAAGGGATGTCATCAGCCGCTTGCGCCGATTTCACGGAAGCAGGCGCCCTTGATGCCCGCCGGCACCCGTCGGGATGATTAGAAACCCGTCATCGAGATTATAATCCATGATTACAATTCTTTAAGCATCCCGATTCGTAGGGCGCCCCCTCGGAGGCATGAGAATTTCCTACGAAAGTATGATCGCCGAGTATTAGAAAAAATCATACTTGCTACTGATTGCATTACCCGAAAATTCCGTTATCTTGAATGCAAACAAAGCATAGATGCGAGCGGACGGTTCTCTTCACAGATGAGGCCGATTCGGCCGGCTTTTCCTGCCGGGCAACAGAACAGTGCGGCACAGGAGGTAAGGGGCAATGAAAAAGGGCAAGGTAATCTTGACGGCGGTGCTGCTGAGCCTGCTGGCCTTCTCCAGCGCAAGGGCGGAGTACAGCGCCGACATCACTTACGACTACTCGATGTCAGGGACGAGTTGGGTTTTCGACTTCACCGTGAACAACGAATCCACGGGGGACTCCACGGGTGACCTGGATTATTTTATGATCGACTTCGATGCGGATGATTGGTCATATTATACCAATCTGTCCTGGCTTACC
>JAFGAO010000050.1 GCA_016933615.1 Acidobacteriota bacterium | reverse complement strand
GGATGCGAAAGGGCGAACACAAGGTTCGCCCCTACACTCCGACATTCTGCTTGGATGCGAAAGGGCGAACACGAGATTCGCCCCTACGAAAATTTATTCGAAATTTTTGGCGGCAAGGTCCGCTATATAATTTCCGATCGCGATGGATGCGGTCGCGGCTGGGGAGGGTGCGTTCAGGACGTTGACGGCGTTGCGGGATTCGGCGATGATGAAATCGTCGGCCAGCAGCCCCTGCCTGGTGACGATCTGGGCCCGGACCCCGGCGCCTCCCGGGGCGATGTCGCGGTCCTCGAGCTCCGGCACCAGTTTTTGAAGCGCCTTCAGAAACGCGCGCCGGCTCAGGGACCGGTAGAGTTCATAGGCCTGGATATGCCAATACCGCCACGCCATGGTCCAGAACCCGGGATGCGTGAACATGCCCCAAAGGTCTTTCCAGCGGACATTCCAAAAGCCGTATCCTTCCCGGGCGAAAGCCAGGACCGCATTGGGGCCCGCTTCGAAGCCCCCGCCGATTTTCCTGGTGAAATGGACGCCGAGAAAAGGGAACTGAGGATCCGCGACGGGATAGATCAGGTTCCGGACCAGGCGGCAGCCCGGCACCAGGTCGTAATATTCTCCGCGGAAGGGGAGCAGCAGGACGTCGGGGTGCAGTCCCATCATCCGGGCGACGCGGTCGGCCTGCAGGCCGGCGCAGTTGACCAGGCGGCGGCATTGAATGCCGTCTCCGCCGGTTTCCAGAAGGAAACCCCCGCCGGTCCTGAGTATGCCGGATACAGGGCAGGAGAGGAGGATTTCGCCGCCTTTTTCCCGTATTTTTTCCGCCATTGCCGAGGCGACCCGGCCATAGTCCGTGATGGCGGTGTTTGGGGAGTACAGCGCCCGGACCGCATTGGCGTGAGGCTCGATTTCCCGGACCCGTTCGGGCGGGATCAATTCCAGCCCCTCGATTCCATTGGCTTTCCCGCGCTCGTACAGGTTCTCGAGCCGGGGAAGTTCTTCTTCCGAAGTCGCCGCAATCAGCTTTCCGCAGCGGTCGAAAGGGACGCCGTTTTCCCGGCAGAATTCCTGCAGGAGGCGGCCGCCTTCGATGCAGAGCCTGGCCTTGTGCGAACCCGGCCTGTAATAGATCCCGGCGTGAATCACGCCGCTGTTATGGCCGGTCTGGTGGCGCGCGACTTCGGGCTCCTTGTCCAGTACCGCCAGGGACCAGCGGGGAAAACGGGCGACCAGGGCAAGCGCGGTGCCCAGGCCTACGATACCCCCGCCGATGATGCCGATGTCGTAGGATTTCGCGTTCATGAGTCCACTCTAATGGAACGGTTTCAAAATTTAAATTGAATTCTATTTTTGGTACAAATGATGACGGGCAACGTTTGCCCTTAATTTGGGAGCGTTTTTATGGATTGCAAGCTGGATCGGAACAGGTTGAATTGCAACTGCAGCTACGAGCCCTGCGGCAGAAAGGGCGTCTGCTGCGAATGCCTGCAATACCACCTCAAAAACAGGGAGCTTCCCGCCTGCTGCTTCCCCGATGATGCGGAACGGACGTACGACCGGTCCTTCGAACATTTCGCCCGCCTCGTGTCCCGGAACCGCCTCTGAAATGGACTGCAATTTTACGGCTTTTTCGCCGGCGGAGCGCTGTTCCTCATTATTTCCGCGGACTGTCCCGGAAACATCCATGCCGCCTCCGCGCCCGGCGATACCTGCACCCTGTGCCACAGCCGCAAAGGGAGCGGCATTCCCTTTGTCGATACGGCGGTTCACGGCTCATGGAACCTTGTGATATAGGAAAGAAGTTCGTCCATAAGCCGGTTGGTCTTTTCGTACGCGGACGCCGGAAATCCCATTATTTGCCGCTCGGACTGAATATAGGGGCCGCGCTGCAGTTCATCGCAGCAGTTGTCGACAAGCGCCCGGGCGCTTTGAGGGGTGGTTTCAAGATGGAACTGCAGGCCGATGACGCGATCGCCGACCTGAAACGCCTGGCGGGCGCACGCCCTGCTCCGGGCCAGATGGATCGAGCCTTCGGGCAGATCGAAGGTCTCCCCGTGCCAGTGGAAAGCGTAGAACGCCTCCGGAAAATGAAAACAATCCTTTACGGGAGGCACCGAAAGAACCGGGAACCAGCCGATTTCTTTTTCGGGATTCCGGTATACGCGCGCGCCGAGAGCGGAGGCGATAAGCTGGGCTCCCAGGCAGATTCCCAGCATCGGCGTGTTCCGCTCCAGCGCGCCGCGGATGAAGTTTTTCTCGGCCCGCAGCCAGGGCAGGCCCGCTTCGTCATTGGCGCTCATGGGGCCTCCCATGACGATTACGAGATCCGGATCTCCGGGCGAAGGCAGGCGGTCGCCGGCAAAAAAGCGCGTGTAGGTTGATTCGGCCTTGCGGGATTCCAGCCATCGGGCGATGCTGCCGGTATCTTCAAACGGAACATGCTGCAGAATATGGGCGCGCATGGGAAGCTCTCCTCCGGGGCGGAACCGGTCGGGAATCGGGGCCTCGAAAAAAACGCCGCGGGACCGCCGGCCGCCCATCATATAAATTTAATCTCTTTCAGGTTCCAATTCCCCGCCCCTTGGGGCGATAAGAATTGGAGATGTCTTATGATACCCCGTTGCTTGCGGCGGGGTATTTCATTTTTTCCGGCCCTTTGATGCCGGGGTATTTTATGAAATCCCGCCGTCGCACTCTTTGACGTAAGTCAAGAAATGGTTTTTATTTAAGGGAATCCGCGCAGATGCCGGGCAAATTAAACTAGGAAAGACCGCGGGATAGATAGTATTATAGGGGCATTATTCGGCCGGACCCCGGTCCGCAATGGGGGAAGCCGGAAACTGCATCCGTGAATGAAGGAGGTCCGTTTGATGGGAAAACCGAAAATGCTCGTGATACTGGCTCTCTCGGCAGTCGCAATAGGGGTAAGCCCGGTTGCGGGGCTTGCGGCATCCGTCTGCGTCGAATGCCACAAAAGCATCACGCCCGGTATTGTCACCGATTGGGAAATCAGCAAGCATGGGCAGGCCGGGATGGATTGCGCTCTCTGCCACGGCAGCAAGCACAACTCGCCGGGCAACGTGGCAGAAGCCCAGATTCCGACTCCGGACACCTGCGCCGCCTGCCACGGCACCCAGGTGGAACAGTACAAGGCCGGGAAGCATTCGCTCGCATGGGCCGCGATGAAAGCGATGCCCACCATGCACTGGCAGCCCGCGATGCTGACCGAGGGGATGAAAGGCTGCGGAGGCTGCCACAAAATCGGGTTCAAAGACGAAGCGGAGATAAAGATAATCAAAAAGAACAATCCCGGATTCGGCACCGCCTCATGCGACGCATGCCACACCCGGCATACTTTCTCCAAGGTTGAGGCGCAGCAGCCCCAGGCATGCCAGACCTGCCACATGGGATTCGATCATCCGCAATGGGAAATGTACTCCTCTTCGAAACACGGCGTCCGGTATCTGCTGAAGCAGAGCAAGGTTCTGCCCGAGACGGCGTCGGCGCCGACCTGCCAGACCTGCCACATGCAGGAGGGGAATCACGAAGTCCGCACTGCATGGGGATTCCTGGCCGTCCGCCTGCCGATGCCGGAGGATCCCATGTGGGCCGATGACCGTTCCACGATCCTGAAGGCTCTCGGAGTGCTGGATCCCGCGGGGCAGCCCACGGCCCGCCTGGACGTGGTCAAGGGCGCGCAGCTTGCCCGCCTCACCGAGGAAGACTGGCAGAAGGAACGGGACAAAATGACCGATGCCTGCAAGCAATGCCATTCTCCCAATTTCGTGAAATCGGAACTGCGCAAAGGCGACGAAATGATCCGGGAAGTGGATCGCGTAATGGCGGAGGCCGTCCGCATCGTCGCAAAGCTGTATCAGGACGGGATTCTCGAAAAACCCGAGGGCTATTCCTATGCGTATCCGGATCTGCTGACGTTTCACGATTCCCCGACTCAGATCGAACAGAAGCTGTTCGTGATGTTCCTCGAACACAGGAACCGGGCTTTCCAGGGAGCTTTCCACAACAACCCGGACTACTCTCTCTGGTACGGCTGGAGCGAAATGCAGCGCGATCTGACGGAAATCAAGTCGCTGGCGGAGGAAATGCGGAATAAAAAATAAGGGGGGAGCGGAATGAACCGTTCCCCGACCTGAAGCTTGCCTTTTGCGTTATTGAAAAACGGGGCGCCCCGGCCGGGCGCCCCGTTTTTCTATCCCGCCACAGGTTATTTCACTCTTTTCAGCGGCGTCGTGTATACGTAGATCGTGTGGCTGGAGTTGTCTTCATTGGAGATGAATTCAATGGTCTTGTCCGGAAGGATCCCCTCGATGTCGTAATTATGGAAAACCAGGCGGGACCCGGGCTTGAGGGCGTCGAGCTGGGGGAGCAGCTTCAGGTTCATTTCAGGCAGCAGGTACGCGGGGATGACGTCCGCATCCCGGATGTCCACGGTAAAAATATCCGCTTGTATAATTTCCACCAGTTGCCCGACCCCGTTCTTTTCGACGTTATCCCTGGACAGGCGGACCATGTCCGGATCGATCTCGTATCCTATCCCGCGGCTTCCGTATTTCTGCGCCGCAAGAACCAGCATCCGGGCGTCGCCGCAGCCGAGGTCGACGACCAGGTCGTCTTTTCTGACCTGCGCCAGGCGGAGCATTTCGGAAACGAGATCGTAGGGCGTGCCGACATAGACCACGTCCGGGATCCTCATGTACGTCGGTTCCTCGCCCCGGAGACCGGGCGCGGCCGACAGCAATAAAAACGCGAACCAGAAGGCTTGTTTCGTGAATCGAATAGATGAACGCATGCAAATTCCCTTATTGAATCGATCCCGCGTTTTACGGGACTTTTTTACTGAAAAATCGCCAGTGTGGGAAACCGGACTATGAGGCTTCCGATCGCCCATTCGCTGAGGCTGCAGCCTTCGGCGTAAACGATGCGCAGATTCGGCATGGTCAGGAAAGAGTGGAGGTCGTTGTCGAACACGGCGCACCGGGCGATATTCAGTTCGTTGAGCCGTTGCATGCCTTCGAGCTTTCGGATCCCCTCCCCGGTGATTTTCGTTTCGGCCAGGGCGAGCACCTCGAGGTTTTCACAGCGCGCGACAATTCCCAGATCCTCATCCGTGATGTCGTTCCCGCTCAGATTCAGAACCCTGAGCGTGCCCGCGGCATTCAGATTCCTGAGCGCTTTCCCCTCGATTTTTGTGCGCTGAAGCGAGAGCGCCTCGAGCCGCGTGAGATTTTTGAGCCACTCGAGCTCCTCGCCCTTGAGGTTGATGTCGTGCACGTAGAGCCGTTTGAGCGAAGTGCATTTTCCCAGGTGTTTCATTCCGTCCCCGGTGAGGACGCCGTTCCCGACCTCGAGCCATTCCAGTTTCGGCAGCATAGGCAGCAGGCTCAAGGCTTCGTCCGTCATTTCACCCTGTTTGGCTTCGATCCAGCGCACATCTCCCTTGGGATCCTTCTGCAGCGGAACGCCGATTTCCGCAAGTCGGGAAACGGCGCGCGCGGCGTCTTTGGAACTTCCGGCGGTGGCGGTGTCGGCGCCGTGACCGTACCGAGGCGGGGCAACCGCCATACATGCCGAAAAAAGCGCCAGTAAGATGGCTTTCTTCAAAATCGACTTCATTCAAAACCTCCTGGAACGACATCATAGCTTTTTACGTCCGTCCGGCGCCATGGAATATTGCCCCAGCGCAAAAAATATGCGGATTCATGGAGCGGTTTCCCCGAGTCGCGGCCAAAGACTGGATGCGGAGGCAGGGCCGCGTGTTTCATTATTTCCGTCCGTCCCGGCTTGCGTGTCTTTCGGAAGATCCGGACGGTGCTACAATGCAGGCGTTGTTTGAAAGCGGAGGGAGAACCATGAAAATACTGGGACTGTCGTTCAGCCCGCGGGAGAAGGGGAACACCGAGATCCTGATGGATGCGGTGCTGGCTGGAGCCGGGGAGCTGGGGGCCGAAACGGAACTCTATCGGACGGCGGATAAACGCATTGAACCATGCGATGCCTGCGGTTGCTGCTTCACGACGGGCGAGTGCCCGATCGGGGACGATATGCAGGGCCTCTACTTGAAGATGCTCGAGGCCGACGGGATCCTGTTCGGGACGCCCGTGTATTTCTACAATATGACCGCCCAGGGGAAAACCGTCATAGACAGGACCATCGCCCTCAACCACGGGGGCAGGAGCCTGTCGAGCAAAGTCGGCGCCGTTGTCGCGGTCGCCGGAAGCCTGGGCCTTGTCGATGCGCTGAAAGATCTCTATTTCTATATGGTGACGCGCCAGATGCTGCCAGCCAGCTATATCGCGGCCTACGGGTCCAACAGAGGGGACGTGAAGGATTTCGACAAGTGCATGCAGGCCTCCGCGGAACTGGGGCGCAAGATGGTGAAAATCATAAAAAAGAAGTTCGTATATCCGGACGGCAAAGCGAACTACATGGCATTCGGAACGCACACTTTCTGACTGTGAAAACGTTCCCGTTAATTTATATGCATATTTAGGTAAGAGCGAACGCGAGGTTCGCCCACGGATTCTTTGATCATGAACGGTTTCATTAACAATCGGAATGGATCGGTCGAAGCCTGGAAGGGCGAACACGAGGTTCGCCCCTACCAGTGGGCGGCTCCTTCCCGTTTAAGCAACTCGCGTTTCAGTTCCTTTCCGAGACCATAATTCCCTATCCCGCCCGAGGCCGGGACGATCCGGTGGCAGGGGATGAGGAAGGGAATCGGATTTTGCGCCATAGCGTTGCCGACCGCCCGGGCGGCGTTCGGGTTCCCGGCCCGCCGCGCCAGCCATGCATAGGACCGGACTTCGCCGGCAGGCACCTCGAGAAGCGCTCTGGAAACTTTCTCCTGAAAACGGGTGAAACCGGACCAGTCAATGGCTACAGGATCCGCTTTCCGGCCCCGCAGCGCCCCGCGAAGCGCCCGGTTGTAAAGCCCGGGAACATTCCCGGGAACGGGAGGCGTCCCGAAACGCTTCCTGTAATCGGTTTCGAATGCCTGCCGCGGGACGGCCGCGGACCGGATGGCCGTGATTCCGCGCGGGCTCCAGGCGATCCGGAAATCGCCCAGGTCGGTTTTGACTTTGCCGTATCGGTGCATGGGAATTCCCCTCCGGATTGATGCCAAAACGGCGAAAAAGGTTTGACGCCGCCCCGGATAATTATATGATGCAGGTGCGTTGACATACACCTCTTATGAATGCAATTGTTTAAGGGGCGGCTGTGGCAGAAGGCCGGCAGGGGCGGATCCCGGCGGCAATTTCAGTTAAAAAATTTGATCAGGATCGGGGGGGGCTATGTCTATATTGCACGCGAAAACAAAAGGGAAGGATATTGGCGGCATCGCCGGACTCCTGGGCGATGAACAGGCAAAATACCTGCTCGATCATAAATGCAAAACCGTTCCCGCGGAACAGCTTCACCTGCCGGGTCCCGGTTTCATCGACAGGGTCTGGAGCGCCAGCGACCGGAATCCGCAGGTTTTAAAGAGCCTGCAGGCCCTGTTCGATCACGGCAGGCTGGGCGGAACCGGCTACGTTTCCGTTCTTCCGGTCGACCAGGGCATCGAGCACTCGGGCGGCGCTTCGTTCGCACCCAACCCCATCTACTTCGACGGAGAGAACATCGTAAAGCTGGCGCTCGAAGGGGGCTGCAACGCGGTGGCCTCCACGCTCGGGGTTTTGGGGTCGGCATGCCGGAAATACGCCCACAAGATTCCTTTTGTGGTCAAGATCAATCACAACGAGTTCCTTTCCTACCCGAACAGTTACGACCAGATCCTGTTCGCGAACGTTCGGCAGGCATTCGAACTCGGGGCGACCGCGGTCGGCGCCACGATCTATTTCGGCTCCGAAGAGTCGAAGCGGCAGATCCAGGAGATTTCCGACGCCTTTCACGAGGCCCACGAACTCGGGATGGCCACGATCCTGTGGTGCTACCTGAGGAACTCCGCATTCAAGAAGGAAGGCGTGGATTACCACACGGCGGCCGATCTGACCGGCCAGGCGAACCATCTCGGCGTGACCATCGAAGCGGATATCATCAAGCAGAAGCTGCCCGACTGCAACGGGGGCTACGAGGCCCTGAAATTCGGGAAAACCCATAAGAAGGTGTATTCCGAGCTGGCATCGGATCATCCCATCGATCTGACGCGCTACCAGGTCGTCAACTGCTATATGGGCCGCTGCGGCCTGATCAATTCCGGAGGCGCCAGTTCCGGGGCCGGCGATCTGGCTGAAGCCGTAAGGACCGCCGTGATCAACAAGCGCGCCGGCGGCATGGGCCTGATATCCGGGCGCAAAGCCTTCCAGAGGCCGATGGAGGAAGGAGTCGCCCTGCTCAACGCGATACAGGACGTCTATCTCTGCCCCGACATCACGATTGCGTAAACCGGTTGCCTGCGGATATTGATATTTGTTTATTGTAGGGGTGAACCTTGTGTTCGCCCTAACCTTGTGTTCGCCCTAACCTTGTGTTCGCCCTAACCTTGTGTTCGCCCTAACCTTGTGTTCACCCTCTTTTTCTCACCAGTCCGGCCCACATGACGGAATCTTCTGATATTCACCTCTCGGTCGTCATCCCCGCATACAACGAAGAATTGCGTCTTCCCGATACGCTGAGCCACGCGATCGCGTACCTCAAAACGCAGCCGTACCGATCGGAAATCATAGTCGTGGACGACGGATCCTCGGACGGGACCGGGCAGGTGGTGCGGCGGCAGAGAGACGCCGCTCCCGTTTGCCTGGAACTCCTGCGGCATCCGGACGGCGCGAATCACGGCAAGGGGGCCTCGGTGAAACGGGGCATCCTGGCGGCTCAAGGCAAGTACCGCCTGTTCATGGACGCCGACAACTCCACGACCCTGAACCAGGTGGAGCGCTTCTGGCCTTTTTTCCACCTGGGTTTCGATGTCGTGATCGGCTCCCGGGCCCTCAGGGATTCCGTCGTCGTTCTCCGGCAGCCGAAAGCCAAGGAAATCGCGGGACAGTTCGGCAACTGGCTCATCCGGCAACTGGCGGTTCCCGGCATATTCGACACGCAGGCCGGGTTCAAGATTTTCAGGCGCGATGCGGCCGAACGCATATTTCAGAGGGTGACCATAGACAAATGGGGATACGATATCGAACTGCTCGTCATTGCGCGGGCTCTCGGGTACAGGATCCGGGAGGTGCCCATAACCTGGATCAACGCCGAGGGCAGCAAGGTGACCCTAAAATCGTATTTTGAAGTGCTCGGAGAAATCCGTAAGATGCGCCGCAACCTGCGCGCGGGTTTATACAAATAATTCCGGCTTGCGGCTTCTGCCTTCTTACTTCTCTTTTTTGTTGCTTGAATTGACCAGGATCCCGAGTTCCCGGGAGCGTTTGGTCGCCGCTTCGACCGCTTCCATGATGGTGGACCGGAAGTTGCACTTTTCCAGCATTTTCAGACCCGCGAACGTGGTTCCTCCGGGGGTGGCGACCAGATCCTTCAGTTCGCTGGTGTGTTTGCCCGTCTCCAGCAGCATTTTCGCCGCCCCGTAAACGGTTTGGGCGGCCAGCAGCGAAGATTCCCTCCTGGATATTCCAAGCTGTACGCCCGCGTCGCTCAGCGATTCGATGGCCAGAAACACGTAAGCCGGGCCGCTTCCCGACAGTCCGGTCACAACATCCATCAGCGCTTCATTCTTGATCAGGACGGTGGTGCCGACGCATTCAAAAATGGATTCCGCCCTTTTGAGGTCGGATGCCGAGACGTTGGGACCGGGATACAGAGCCGTGACGCCGGCCAGCACCGATGCGGGCGCGTTCGGCATCGCCCGGATTATCCCGGACTCGTGATGCATTTTCTCGGCGATTTTCTCCGCCGTAACGCCCGCGACTATGGAAATGAACAGGTGCCCTTCATGGCTCAGCGTCGAGAGGCCGTCCAGAAGCTCGTCGATGTTCTGCGGCTTGACGGCTATGATGAGGATGGAAGACTTTTGAATCAGCTCTTTGCCTGAGGCGGCGGTTTTGATGCCGTAGGTTTTCGATATGTAATGCAGCCGCTCCCTGCTTATGTCGCAAGCCAGGATATTGGATTTCGTCACTTTTCCGGACTGGATCAATCCCCGGATCAGGATTTCTCCCATATTTCCGGCGCCGATGAACCCGACGACTTTTCCACTGAACATGAAATCTCCTTTGTTTTGGCGCGGCTCGGGCCGGTGCTGTGCGAGCCGGAGTGTTTTCACCATCTACTCTACTTTGCAGAGGACGGCGGTGATATCGTCGACCTGCGGCATCCCGTCGGAAAAATCCCTGACAGCCTTGTAGAGTCCGTTTATGATCAGCTGCACGTGCTCGTGCCTGTGAGCCCGGATGTAATCAAGGGTCCTTTCAATTCCGAATGCTTCCTGATCCGGCCGTTCCGCTTCCGTTATTCCGTCGGTCAGCAGGGCGAGTATGTCGCCCGATTCCAGTTGAATCCGGTCGCTGCACGTGAACTTGTGGTCGGGCATGAAACCCAGCGGGATGTCGGTGCTTTTGAGGGTCTGCTTCACGTTGCCCTCGGTATCCAGGATGTAGCCCGGAGTATGCCCGGCGCTGGCGTATAGAAACGATCGCGCGGAAGTGTCCAGGAAGCAGAGGATCAACGTGGCGAAGCGGCCCTGCTCCAGGTCCGAAGCGAGCGCATTATTCATTAACGAGAAGATATCCCCGACATTCGCGCCCTGCTGCGCAAAGGCCCGCAGAAACGCCCGGAGTTCCACCATCAGCAGCGCGGAGCCTATACCGTGGCCGCTGACATCGCCGGTGGCGATTCCGATGACATCGCCCGGAAGCGGCAGAAAATCGAAATAATCCCCCCCGGTTTCATCCGCCGGGAATGAGAATCCTGCAAATTTATACCCTTTTATTTTGGGCGGCGGCATGCGGTAAAACTGCTGCTGCACGGCGCGTGCCAGGCTCATCTGGAACTTCTGTTCGCGCAATTTTTTCTGCTCGGTTACGTCCTTGATCACCGTAACCAGGTGGTTGATCGCGCCGGTGCTTCCCAGCATCGGGGTGATCGTCTGCTCGGCGAAGAAAATTTCGCCGTTTTTCTTCCTGTTCGCGATCGTGCCCCGGAATACATTCCCGGACAGAATTGTGGCCCAGAGCTTCTCGTAAAAGGCGTCGTCGTGCACTCCGGATTTGAGAATGCGCGGCGTGAGACCTTGAACCTCCTCCAGCGAGTACCCGGTTATCTCCGTAAAAGCGGGATTGACGTACTCGATCTGGCCGCTTCTGTCGCAGATCATTATGCCGTCGGCCGTCTGTTCGACGGCGTTGGTCAGGGTTTTTATGTGTGCGTCGGTTTGCTTCCTTTTGGTGGCGTCGTGAAAAACGACGACGCTGCCGCAGATATTTTCATTTGCATCTTTCAGCGGACTGGCCTTTGCGTGGATCCAGATGCCGCCCGGGCATTGCTCGTTGCGGATGTAGATTTCGGTTTCCGGCACGGTTTCCCCGGCCAGCGCCCGGGCCGCGGGCAGCGCTTCTGGCTCGTAGAGGGTGACGCCGTCGGGCATGTAGCATCCGCAGATTTCGTTCCAGGATTTCGGGGAACGGTCGTCCACGCCGATTTCGAGGACCGACTGCGCGGCTTCGTTGCAAATTAAAAAAACACCCTCCTTGTCCGCGACGATGACCCCTTCGTTCAGGTGGTAGATTGTGGATCTCAGGATCTCAATTTCGTTCAACGGAATTCGGGATTTGTGCCGGTCGTTCAGTACCTGGTCCATAGTATTAACTTAAGATTGAAGATCGAGGATTCAAAGCCCGGGTTTCGGGCGGCCTTTTTCAAAACCTCCCATGCCTGCTGAAGGCCCCTTATGGGCGAAAATTCTCCCAATGAATGCGAATCCCAACTCTAACACGGCAGCGGGATTTTTCTCACCATGAATTCGCGCATCCCGGTCAATGACGGACTATCTCGATAGACCGTTTCCCGGTTCACCATTTTACGGGAAACAGGAGGCGGTATCGGTCCGGTATTGGGGTCGCCGGGACGAATTGGCCGGGATTATTGAGATAAGTCCGCAATTTGGGATTGGACGCAGGCAGGTTTCTGGTAAAATCACACGATCGTGCGGAGGTGAATCCGGCCTGGTGGCCGGCCTGGACTTCAAATCCAGTTGTGGTTTGCCGGAAGGCAGGCTGGGTGGGTTCGATTCCCATGCACCTCCGCCACTTTTTTTCAATGGATTACGGCTTTTCCTTCCCCGGGATTCAATCTTCTCCTGATCCTGGCAATCACTCTCAATCGAGGGATTTTCCTATCTGAATGATCACGATGCTCAGCTGCTTTGGGAGTGACCAGAAAAGGAGCCTGGAGTCGTTCTCGTCCAGCCACAGCTGGATCGTCCGCGAAGGGTTCCGGTCGGTGGTTTTTCCGCGCCGGTACCGGTCCAGGGTTCTACGGTACAGGGTTTTAATGAACTGGACCGGGGCCGCGCCGGATTGCTCCGAAGGGAGCGCCCGGATTTCCAAAATCATTCCGTCCCGGCAGATCAGATCGTAATCCAGGGGCATCCGGTCGAGGCCCCATAAATTTTTCTCGACCGCTTTGGCTGTCGCTGCCTCGCCCTCCCCGGGCTTGATCCTGGGCCTATCCGTCTTTTGAATCGGTTTGACTTCCGCCAGAGCCAGGGCGACATCGGGGAAAGTCGCCGGTCCCGCCACGAGACGTTTGATCTTAAAGGACCGCAGAGTATGCCCCTTCGCCTTAAATTCCACGCTTTGGCCCGAAAGATTTGCAAGGAGATATGGGGCGGGATTTCGCGCCAGGGCGGTTTCCCGCTCAAGAGCTTTTTCCCTGTGTTTCAGAGCGACAAGCTGTTGCCGGAGGTTGTCGGTCGGGGAATTGCCGCCGCCGGTTGTTTCGCCCGGTCCGGTGCGACAGGAAACAGACGGGAGTACTCCCAGATGCAGGAAAAATAGGAGTGCCCACCGCAAACGTACTCCGGCGGTTTTCGGGATCACCGGAATCATGTCAGTAGATCCATATCGCGGTTCCGGTCCGGACGGCTTTGTAGATTTTCTTCAGCGTTTCGTCGCCCACCCGGATGCATCCGTGAGTCACGCTGGTTCCCAATAGCCTGGTATAGAGAGTCCCGTGGATGAAATAGCCGTTGCCGAAGGCGATGGCGTAGTCTCCCAGAACATTTGCCTGCACCCGGTCTTCCCGTTTTTTGGGGATGGGCTCCCCCTCTTCAATAAAAGACCAGTCCGGGCGGATCCAGACCGGGTTCGCCACCTTTCCCGTCACCCGGAAATAGCCGCGGGGAGTATCGAAAGTCCAGGTGCGGTTTCCGCCTTCATCCGTAAGCTCAAAACCCGTCCCCGTGGAGCATTTGTCCTGAATCTCGATTTTTGAATTTCGAATGAGGCAGATCTGGTTCGCGGCGCTGTCTACCAGCACGACGGGGTCCGCGGGGAACAGCTGGACCATCCTGCGGTCCAGCCGGCGAAGCTTTTCCTCGGTCAGGGATATCTGCTTTCGCAGGGCGGCTTCATCCATGGCCGCAATCGCGGGATCGACCGCGTCTTTGGAGGCCGCAGCCGGAATTTGCCGGACTTGAAAATATAAAACCAGGGCCGCCGGCGCCAGGGCGGCGCAGAACACGATAAAGAAGCATTTCCACAAGCGGCGGCGTTTCATTTCCCGTTAATCCTCTGCACCGGAAGCCAGACTGCTGATCCCGACGATCGTTACCGGCATCCCCGCGTAGGCAAAACCATAAAGTTCGCGCATGTCGTCATCATTCAGGGCGACGCACCCGTCGGTCCAGTCGGAATCCTTCCCGCCGCCGCCGTGTATTTCTATGTAGCCCCCGATCCGGGCGCCTGCCGGAAGGATCCCTTTGCGCCTCAGGGACTGGAACCGTGCCGTATCTTCCGCGCTGGGATAGTCGATCATTAAGGCCTGCCCGTATTTCCCTCGCGGTATCATGCGCGAAACGGCATACTCCCCTTCCGGGACTGAGGCGTCCCTTGCCTGGGATTTGCGCTGGTACCATTTTCTCCCCAGATCGGCGCTGTAACGCTTCTGGACCCGGCCGCGTTGGATCAGGAGGCATAAATGATTGAATTTATCCACGATAATGGCCCTGCGACCTTTGCTTTTCGACCATTGCAGCAGCCGGTTCACCTGCTGATTCCAGGTTTTTCGCAGGGCTGCATCCGAAAACCGGGCGAATCTCCCGTCATTCCCGCGGCTGAACCGGCCCCAGAAAATCAATGCCCGATGCGCTGTGTTGAAAGAGAGCTCGATTTCATCCTGCCCGTAGAAAATCTCCGCCTGTTGCAGAAAGCTTTTTGCGCGTGCGATCTCCATGCCCGTCAGGTTGAACCGGGACCAGCTTTTTTTATTTGCATTGCCCCCGGAGAAAGCCAGGTTCAGCGAAGGGAGCAGCGCATCCAGGATATCCCTCTGATCCTGTTCCCTCTGATCCATTTTCATCCTGAGAAGCCTGGCTTTCCGTTCGACCGCGATGGCTTTTGATATGCATTCGGAGTAGCTCCTCAGAAACCACACCTTCTGGTCCGTTGACGCCATGCAGGCTTCCGCTTCCTTCGCCCCGGCCTCCAGATCGTCGAGCTCATGCTGAAAGGAGATCAATCCGGGGCCCGTTCTGCATTCCGCCAGCCGGTACCGCAGACCGCCCTCCAGAATCCACGGGCGGTCGCGGACCGATCCCATCGACCAGGCTTTGTAGCCGCCCAGCGCGAACAACAGGCCCAGTGCAATCAAACAGGACACAACGATGAGGCGTTTCCCGATTCTGATCATCCATTTCTTTTTCTGCGAAATATCTGCGATCCGAGCTCTTAGGGTTCGCGCAAAAATAAGTTTACATTTTGGCGCGAGCGCCGGACGGGCAGATGCTAAGGCGGCGCAACTCAAGAGTTGCGT
>JAFGAO010000049.1 GCA_016933615.1 Acidobacteriota bacterium | reverse complement strand
TTCGCCGTTAAAAATGCATGGTTTCGGAATGGGAAGATTTAAGTTGATCTGATTGAATACGGCAATAGGGCGAACACAAGGTTCGCCCCTACCGCCTGTTGCCTGCCGTGTATTTCGTTCGGATCCATCTATCCAGTGTGGACTGGGGATTCTTGACGACGTCGGGAGTGATTTCGAATTTCTGCACTCCCTGCGACTGGCGGATCAGGTTCAGGCCGTGTTCGAAATCCTTGAAGATTCTGGAAAAAACGTCCTCCAGTTCATCGCCGCTCTCCAGCGCCTCCTCGCTCAACATCCGGGCCGCTTCAGGCTGCAGGTGGATCTGGATGCCGTTCTTTTCGGACCATGCCCCCGCGATCGCCTGGAATTCGCGGCCCATCTCTTCAAGACGGATGTCTTTGACGGATTCCAGTATTTCGTGGAGCACGGCGTCGGGTTCGTCGACCATGCGGGCGGTAAGCTCGATGCGGTTCACGGGAGAATGGGGAAGGCTGTACTTGTATTCGCGGAAGGTCCTTTCGCAGACACCCACGAGGCTGCGGGCGCCGGTATGCTCCTCGAACGCCTTCTGAGCAATCCTGTAAAGCCCATCGTCGGTGGGCACCAGTTCGATCCCGTACGCTTCGAAGGCGTTGATGTACTGGCGGATAATGGAGCCCTCGGAATGTTTCAGGATCTCGAAGAGGTCTTCTACGCTCAATTCGTGACAGCTTACGATCACGGGCAGCCTGCCGACAAATTCGGATTCAAAGCCGTACTCGATGAAGTCGTTGCTCTTGGAAAAGCGGAAGTAGTCCTGGTCCCGGGCCAAAACCCGGCCGGCGGACTGGAAACCGATGGCTCGGGCTCCGAGGCGTTTGCGGATGATGTCGGAGAGCCCGTTGAACGCTCCGCTGACGATAAACAGGATGTGCCGGGTATTGATCACCGAGCGCGAGACTTTTCCCTTGGACTGGAATTCCATCGCCGCCTGCAGCTGGGACGTGAGATCGAAAGGCGTGCGCAGGCTGACTTCCGTTTCCTCCATCAGCTTCAGCAGCCCGCGCTGCACTCCGCCTCCGCTTACGTCGCGCCCCAGGACGTTGGAAGGCGTTGAGATTTTGTCGATTTCATCCAGATAGATGATGCCGTATTCCGCCAGCCGGATATTCCCGTCGGCCTTCTGGACCAGCTCCCGGACGAGGTCTTCCACGTCTCCGCCCACGTAGCCGGTTTCGGAAAACTTCGTGGCGTCCGCTTTGACGAAGGGAACGCCGATCAGGTCCGCGATGGTCCGGACCAGGTAGGTCTTTCCCACGCCCGTCGGGCCCAGCATGATGATGTTCTGCTTGGCGTACTCTTTGCACGGGCCTTTTACCGAACAGCGTTTGATATGGTTGTAATGGTCGCAGATTGTGGTGGCGAGGACCTTCTTGGCGTCGTCCTGTTTTACCACAAAGCGATCAAGGTATTTTTTGATGTCCCGGGGAAGATAGTCGAACTCGAGGTCGAGGGGTTCATCTTTGGTGTCGGTGCCCTCGTCCGCGGTGCGCGCCTGATCCGGTTCGCTGGTCAGTACGCCCAGCTTGATGCCATTGCCGTATTTCTTGGAAAAAAATTCCTCCATATCCTTCCGCAGCTCATCGGGATTCGGCCACCTGGGACCGGCGTATTTCGACAAAAGATTTGCCTCCTGTGATCGCATAGACTTAATTCGAACCGCTTATCGGTCTATGCAAGTATGAATATTGCCATTTTAAAAATCAACCCGGACCTGTTTCCGGCCCGCTTTTCCTGGGGTAAAGATAAGACCGGCCTGGGATATACGCCATAATTTCTTTTTTTTGAATCAAATGAAGGCCGGTGTTTCCTCTTTGTCGGTAAAATGGAGGCAGGCTGGAACGGATATAAATTTCAAGATTGTTCGTTGAAATGCTGCCCGGATGCTCCGGCTTATCGCCGTGCGCGACGACGGCGAAGGTCGGCTTTCTCTGCAAGGGTTTTGACTGGACTGCGGCGTATTTTAGAATGGCCTATCGGTGATTGGCGCTGCTTTGAAGATTTTTCCTTCACTTTTCCCTCTTTGGCTTTCTTTTTGACAGGCGCTGCCGGTTTTGTTTTTAGCTTTGGTCCTGCTTTCGTCTTACTCTTTGCTTTGGCTTTCGCTTGAATTTTCGGTTTTGCCTTTAACCGAAGATCGGCTTTCTGTCCGGGCATAGCCCTAGTCGCCGGTTCCGGTTTTGTCTTTGCCGGGATCTTGTTTTTTTCAGGCTTGATCTTCCCGTCGGTCCCGCTTTTTAGTGCGGGCTTTATCTTTTGAATTATTTCAATTTCAGGCTCCTGAATCTCCTTTTCAAATTCCTGGAAAAGAAGATTGGCGTGCTGCATGATGGCGGGATCTCCTGAAAAGGATTGCGCGGCCCTCTGGATCCTGACGGCATGTGCCTTGACCATGATGTAGAAATCCAGAGCCTGCCCGGTCCAATTTTTTCTCAGGTTCCGGATAATTGGGACATAAATTTTCAGGATAACGGCTTCTTCCGAGCGGATTGCGGTATCGATGCAATTGCTGAGAGAAATATCTCTCTTGATTTCATAATCTTGCGGTTTTATATCGGCCCTGATCTTTTCGATCCATTCACTTTGGTCCTTTTGCAGCCGGGCCCACAATGACTTCGGCAGTTCATGCAGGCTGCGTATCTGTTGGGATACGTCACGGGCCATCTGGCCCCAGAGGGTTCCTATGAGTTTGTTTTCACTAAAACGTTGTGCCAGATTGAGATAATACTGCTCTACAGCACTTTGAACTTCCTTGATGGAACCATACAGGCTCATGGTTCGCCCTCTTTTATTAGGCGCCGCCCGAAAGCCCGACCGTCAGGAGCGGATGGTCGGCTCCTTCAATGTATCAAACTCGCTCGACAACTGTAAAGCTTCTTGTTTCCATCGGGAATTTTGATCGGCAACAGTTGTTTGTTTCAATAACAGGCTTCCATGATTCGGGAGGTATTCTCCCCGCGCACTCAATAGCGCTGCGATATTTCTCTCCAGTTTCAGGAGCTTTGGATCTCTATCTGCTTAAGTTGTTGAATTGTTGGACGATGAAAAGACCGACGCCATTCACGAAACCGCCGCTTCCAGCAATTCCACAGAGCGCGCACCCGCATCCATCCGTATCCTGGCGCCCAGCGGCAGGGGCCAGTTTTCGGGTCCGTGTCCGGCGGGGAAGTTTGCCAGGACCGGAACATGCAGTTCTTCCAGCATCTCTTTCAATACATCCCGGGCGGAATAATCTCCTTCTTCGGGATCGCAGTCATGAAAAGAGCCCAGGAGAACGCCCTCAACAGACTCGAGTTTGCCGCAAAGCCTCAGCTGCGTGATCATTCGGTCGAGCCGGTAGGGTGGTTCGCCCAAGTCCTCCAGAAACAGGATTTTACCTTTGGTGTCGATCTCGTAGGAGGTGCCTATGCTGGCCGTGATTATGGAAAGGCAGCCCCCGGTCAGAACTCCTTCCGCTGTGCCGGGTTTCCAGGTTTCCAATTGAGGGAAACGGAGTGCCGGCCGGTACGCGGGATCCGTAAGAAGGGATAAAAGATGCGATTCCATTCCTTGAGAAGGCGCGCCGCGGCCCAGTGTCATGGCCATGGGGCCATGAAGCGTGATCCAGCCCAGATGCCTGTTCAGGAGCAGATGCAGGGTCGTCAGGTCGCTGAATCCCATGAATATTTTGGCCCGTTCGGGCCTTCTCATGGCCATAATTCTGGGAACCAGTCTGGCGCAGCCATAACCGCCGCGCAGGCCCACAACCGCCCGGATTGAATCGTCCTCGAAGGCCTGCAGGAGTTCATCGCCTCTTGAGGTGTCGTCTCCCGCCAGATAACGGGCAGACTGGAAAATACGCTCGCTGTAGTGAACCCTGAAGCCCATTTTTTCAAGGATCGCGACGCCTTCCTCGAGCCCCTCGCTTCCCGGGACAGGTCCCGCGGGGGCCACGATGGCGACCGAATCGCCTTTTTTTAATCTCGGAGGGTGTATAGTCGGAATATTCATAGCGGAATGTTAAGATAGCTGGCACACGCCTTCAGTTCTGGGCCTGAAAAACCGGAGAACGCTTATGCTCAACTATATTTGGCTGTCCATGATCATTCTTGCCGTAGTTGTTGGAGGAATCAACGGCAAAATTGAAAACGTCACGAAATCCGGCATCGATTCGGCCGGGAACGCCGTTGTGATCGCCATCGGTCTGATCGGAATCATGGCGCTCTGGCTCGGAATCGTCAAGATCGCGGAGGATTCCGGACTGATGAAAATTGTCGCCAAAGCCATCGCGCCCGTGATGCGCAGATTGTTTCCGGACGTGCCGGACGGTCACCCCGCAATGGGAAGCATGACAATGAACATCGCGGCAACCATGCTGGGATTGAGCAATGCGGCGACCCCGCTGGGGCTTAAGGCGATGGAAGATCTTGAGGCACTCAACACGAATCCCGGGGTCGCCACGGACGCCATGTGCACATTTCTGGCCATCAACACAGCCGGCTTTCAACTGATCCCGGCCACGATGATCGGAATTATGGCGTCCTCGGGCTCCAGGGAGCCTACCGCCATCATTGGAACTACCTTGGCTGCGGGTGTTACGGCCGTGATTACCGGAGTGACCGCGGCGAAGCTCCTTCAGAAGCTTCCCCTTTTCTCCGTTGAGCGCACCTGCCGGAAAGGGGAATCCGAATGATACAGGATATTCTGAGCACCGTTTCCATCTGGGCCATTCCCGTTTTTCTTCTGGCCGTGCCCCTGTACGGCGCTTTCAGGAGAGTGAAGGTTTACGAGAGCTTCGTGGAAGGGGCCAAGGGGGGCTTCCAGATGGCGATCCGCATCATCCCCTACCTGGTGGCCATCCTTGTTGCCATCGGAATGCTGCGTGGAGCAGGCGCGATCGACATGCTGGCCGAGTTGCTGGGTCCGGCTCTTCAAAAGATCGGATTCCCCGTCGAAATACTTCCAGTCGCGATCATGCGTCCGCTGTCCGGAAGCGGCGCCCTGGGAATGGCCGCGGAACTGATTCAGACTCATGGGCCCGATTCTTTTCTGGGTCGTCTGGCCGCGTCCGCCTACGGGGCTACCGAGACCACATTTTACGTTCTGGCCGTTTACTTCGGCGCGGTGGGAATCCGCAAAGCCCGTCATGCGGTCCTTGCGGGCCTGGCGGCCGATGCCGCCAGCCTGGTCGCGGCCGTAATTGTTTGCCGTCTTGCTTTTGCCTAGGAAGCAGGGCGATTTTCAAGACGGGACCTGACGATCCCTATGGGCCCATTTTCAAGGGATTCGCTATCCGACTGCGCCGGGGCGGTTTGCGGTAAAGATCCGAGTAGACGGAATAAAATGCCGATGTTAAATTTAGAGCGTAGGGTCTTTGAATGAGGCTGTGACCGGGCAATGGAGATCAGGAATTGCAATTGAAGAACGGCCCGGATAAAGCATGATTTCAGAAGCTTTTTTGAAACAAAAGAATGGTTTGCGCGTCTGATCAGGAGGGTACTGGCAACGCCTCTTATAAGGTGGAGCGGAAAATAATCGACTATGGGTAACAGAATCAGATCATGGATGAACCGCTTTTCCGCCCCTCGTACTCAGGCCTCGCTTTTTAATTACATAAAGGAAAAGCCTGAAGAGAGCATCTGGAAGGACATGGACTGGGACTTCCTGCGCCATCCGCTCCGGACCGCCAAGGATGCCTGGAAACGCCCGCGTGCCAAGCCCTCTCTGTTTCACTATGTGGAACAGGAGGAGAAAACGCCTTTCAGCTGGAAAGAGTTTTTCCGGGACCTTTTTACCGGAGCCAAGAACCCTCTTTTTATTCCCTCGGTTTTTTCCGATCCCGACGGGCTTCTGGCTGAGCAGTCCCACCTGCGCACCCGTAGAATCGAATTCGGTGCGCTCGTGTTTCTGGCCTACGTGCTGGTGGTTCCGCTCGCGATCTATATCACCGCCCGGGTCAACATGCAGCCGCCTGAACCCGAAGAGAATGTGGTCTTTGTCACCAATCCCATCTATATTCCGTTTGAAGGCGACGGCCTTGAAGGGGGCGGCGGCGGCGGCGGCGGCAGGAACGAACCTGCGCCGCCGTCTTCGGGCAGGATGCCCGAACCGGTTCCATCGCAGATGATCGCGCCCGATCCGGACAACCCGCAGCCGTTGATGCCGGCCGACGACATCCTGGCCCAGGTTCGGGTCGAGATGCCGATCGATATTCCCCAGGATTTAGCCCTCCCCATCGGGGATGTTTTTGCGCCTCCGAACAATTCCACATCCGCCGGCCCGGGATCCGGAGGCGGGATCGGAACCGGCAGAGGCAGCGGCGTCGGCTCCGGTACCGGGCCCGGAGTGGGGCCCGGCAGCGGCGGGGGTATGGGCGGCGGTTCGGGTGGAGGTATCGGCAGCGGCATCGGTCCTTACGTAATGGGAAGCGGGGTAAAGGAACCCGTGGCTTTGCGCCAGCCTCTGCCGCCCTACACCGAAGAAGCCCGAAAGATGCGCGCCGAGGGAATTGTGCTGCTTCAGGCGGTCGTGCGCAAAGACGGGACAGTGGACAGCTTCAAGGTCATAAGGGGGCTGGGTTACGGCCTGGACGAGTCGGCTATCCGCACCATCGCGTCCAAATGGCGCTTCCAGCCGGGCACCTACAAGGGCAAGCCTGTCGACGTCCAGATCGACATCGAGGTGGCGTTCAGCATTTATTGAAACGCATACGGCCGCAAGGGAATCGATCCGTAGCGTGATTTGGGGGTAAACCGGTCATGGCGATCAGAGTAGGGAATAAAGGATACCAGTCGGAAATCAACATAACCCCCTATATCGATATTCTTCTCGTTCTGCTGATCATATTTATGACAACCGCGCCGATGCAGCGCCATGACCATCCCGTCCGGGTCCCCCAGCCTCCGTCCGCCGAACAGCAGAAGAAACCGAGAACCGATTCGCTCATCATCGAAATGGACCTGGAGCGCAAGGTCAAATTAAACAAGGAGCCCATCACGCTGGAAAAGCTGGAGGCCACCCTTACGGAATTCTTCAGCCGCAGCGCTGTAAAAGATGTTTTTATCCGGGGGGACGCCTCTCTCCCTTACGGCGAGATTTTCCCGCTTCTCGATATCGCGAGGCGGTCGGGCGCAAACAATATAGCCCTGCTTAAAATGAACACTCCCGCCGCCCCCGAAAACGCCCAGGCCAGCCGGTAAAGCGCCAAATTCTCAGACACGCCTTGACGACCGCTGGCGCAGCGTTCAAGCTTACCCCATGACGTTTCTTTTCAATCTGCTGGGGATGCTCGCATTCCGCTCGAGGTCGCTTGAGCTTCAGGCCGAAAGCCGGACGGTTTTCGGCCCGGTTGTATTTTACGCGTCAGGTTTCCTCGCGTATACCCTGCTGAGGCACCGCGTCTATGCAGAATTGCCGGAGATTGCGGCGCCGTCGTCCGGACCCGTCTACATTTTCTGGCAGATAAGCCTGATTCAGACCCTTTTATTCCTGCTGATTGTGTTTCTTCCGGGACTGGCACTGCTGGGCAAATCGATCAGGGGCGAATCGACGGGAACGGCGATGCCCATGGGAGATTACTTCCCGCATGTTTCCGCCCTTATGCCGCTGTGGGGAGGGCTTTTTTTTATTACGGCTCCGGTTCAGTGGCTGGCGCCCCATTTCCTGTCTTTCGGCATTCTGGAGGTCTCGGTCGGAATGCTGGCGCGTTCCGTCCTCCTCGCGGTCTACACCGTATGGGCCGTAAAGCAATTGAATTTTCTGACGACGGTCCAGGCGCTGGGCGTGTTCGTCCTGTCCTGCTTCGCACTGCCCGTGCTGTTTATCATGACATACACATGGTACGCCGATGCCTTGTTGATCCTCGCCGCCCTATTCGGCCTTTGTTTCCGTCGGCTTCGCAGCCGGCGGCTGAAAAAGGCGGACATAATCTGAGAGATTCTCGTACAACAAACCGCTTTATGCTATTTTGTAGCGATGAGAAACTATACAGAAGAACATGCAACCTCCGGTATTCATGCTACCCTGCCCGTCATCGAGTGCTGGGAAAACCAGTATCCCGGGTATGAAATCGAAATCGTTATTCCCGAATACACGGCGATCTGCCCCAAAACGGGCCTTCCCGATTTCGGCACCGTCACCGTGAACTACGTGCCGGATCGCTGGTGCCTGGAGCTGAAATCCGTAAAGGAATACATCAACGCTTACAGGAACCTGGGTATTTTCTACGAGAATGCCGTCAACCGGATCCTCCAGGATATGGTGGCCGCCTGCAAGCCCGTCACCATGCGCGTCCGGGGTGAGTTCACCCCCCGCGGCGGCATCAAATCCAAAATCGAAGCAAAATATGAGCGCAAATCGACGAACCCGCCGAAATAAATGAACTGAGTAAGGGCGCTGTGGGGTTCAAAGACTGTTTGAAGAATTCAGAAGCTGGAAGCCGGCCCCGCATCCAGCTGAGGCCGGACCGTGTCCGGCGAAGCTCGGCCGAATCTTTGTTTCGGCCGAGCGAAGCCGGATTGAACAGTCTGTGACTACCGGAATAAATCGGAGCCGGGCCGGCTTATATTTAATTTGAGTTTATCGATTTCCCCAATTTGCCCCGCACATTTATGGATCTTAGCTTGATGATATGGACCATAAACACACAAACGCGCTGGTAAACGAAACAAGCCCCTACCTCCTTCAGCACGCCCACAATCCGGTCCAATGGCATCCCTGGGGACAAGAAGCCTTGTCCCGGGCAAAAAAGGAAGACAAGCCGATTCTTCTGAGCATCGGATATTCCGCCTGCCACTGGTGCCACGTTATGGAACGGGAATCGTTCGAAAATGAAGAAACAGCAAAACTGATGAACGAGCACTTCATCAATATCAAGGTGGACCGGGAAGAGCGTCCGGATCTGGATGCGATCTACATGGCGGTCGTTCAGATGGCGACCGGCAGCGGCGGCTGGCCCATGACCGTGTTTCTCACCCCCGACCAGGTGCCCTTTTTTTGCGGCACCTATTTTCCGCCTGTAGGCGGTCCGGGAAGGCCGTCCTTTCCGCAGGTGATCCGAAGCGTGGTCCAGGCCTACAGGGACAAGAAGCGGGATCTCAAAGAAAACGCCGATTCCATTGTCGGAGAATTGCGGAAGCTGAACCGGCTTCCCGATACGCAGGATGTGCGCTTGCCGGAAATAATGGATGCGGCCTCGGCCGGCATTATTACAAATTACGATGCCCGCTTCGGCGGATTCGGTTCCGCGCCCAAGTTTCCGCCTTCCATGGCCCTGAGCTTCCTTATGCGGTCCTACCTGCGCAGCGGGGAGGAGAAGCTGCTCGAAATTGTAGAAAACACCTTGGAGAACATGGCCTGCGGCGGGATGTATGACCAGATCGGGGGCGGATTCCACAGATACTCCGTCGATTCGCAGTGGCTTGTGCCCCATTTCGAGAAAATGCTCTACGACAACGCCCTGCTCAGCCGCGCCTATCTGGATGCCTGGCTGCTGACCGGAAGGAAGTTTTATCGTTCGATCGCGGAAGAGACTCTGGATTACCTGCTTCGGGAGATGACCTCTCCCGAAGGCGGCTTTTTTTCTTCCCAGGATGCGGACAGCGAGGGGAAAGAAGGGAGGTTTTTCCTGTGGTCCGAATCGGAAGTTCAATCCATTCTGGGAGGCGAGGAAGCGGAAATTTTCTGCCGGCATTTCGGCATTACGTCCCGGGGCAATTTCGAGGGGAAAAACATCCTTCACATTCCCCGGCGGGGCGATAGGGCAAACGACCGGCAGGGAATCCCCGGGGAGGCGCTTTCGGAAATCATTCGAAACGGCAAGCGAAGGCTTTTTGACGCCCGGGAACGGCGGGTGAAGCCGGGGCGCGACGATAAAATACTGACGGCATGGAACGGACTGGCGCTGCGCAGCTTCGCCGAAGCCGCCGGGGCGCTCTGCAGGCGGGACTATCGCGAAGCCGCGGTCAGGAATGCGGAATTCCTTCTGTCCCGTCTTCGTCAGGACGGGCGGCTCCTGCGGAGCTACAGGGAGGGGCGCGCAAGGTTCAACGCGTACCTCGAGGATTACGCGTATCTTCTCGACGGCCTGCTGTCACTTTACGAGGCAAGTTTCGATGCCCGCTGGATCGCGGAAGCCGCCGCACTGGCGGGGGATATGGTCTCGAGATTCTGGGATTCCGAGGGGGACGGGTTCTATTTTACTTCAGAGGATCACGAAGCTCTGATCCATCGTCCCAAGGAGTTTTTCGATCACGCCGCGCCCTCAGGGAATTCCGTTGCCGCGCATGCACTGCTGAGGCTCTGGAAATGCACCGGGGACGATCGGTGGGCCGCCTGTCCCGTTTCGATTTTCAAACGGCTGGCGCGGCCGATGCGGGAGCAGCCTGCATCCTTCGCCCATCTGCTATGCGCTCTGGATTTTTACCTGGGACCAGTCAGGGAAATTGCCGTTGTCGGAAGTCCCGGCCAACCCGGCACCCAGGCGCTTCTGGACGAAGTGTTCGGTATATATCTCCCCAACAAGGTTGTCGCCTGCGGGTCTGACGGCGAAACGTTCCTGCTGAAGGGGAAGCTTCCGGTCGACGGAAATCCCGCAGCTTACGTTTGTGAAAATTTCACCTGCAGGGCGCCCGTAACGATGCCGGAAGAACTGAGGGATATCCTTCTTTCCGAACGGCCGTAGGGGCGAACCTTGTGTTCGCCCTAGCGGCGCGGCCCATACACCCTCCAAATATTTTAGGTTTTAAGAAAATTCAAAAATATCGTCTGAATTA
>JAFGAO010000048.1 GCA_016933615.1 Acidobacteriota bacterium | reverse complement strand
GAGGCACCTCAATTCCGCAAAAGTTACCAGGTTGATCTGCGAAAAAAGAGAGCCGCATGTTCCGACTCCGAAGCCCGGAATTGAGGCTTGATATTTTGAAGCTTTTGGTTCAATTTCATGATGTGCGTTCCAGCGATATCTGCATTGTCATACTGGCAGGCGGTCAGAGCCGCAGGATGGGATTCAACAAAGCCCTGCTTGAGGTCGACGGCAGGCCGCTGATACAGATCCTGTCGGACCGGATGCGCCGGCTGACGGACAGCATTGTTATATCCGCAAACGATCCTGACAGCTACAGGTTCCTCGGTTTACCCGTCGTGCCCGACCGGTTTTCAGGGCACGGCCCTCTCGCAGGGCTCCACGCCGCCATGCTCGAGCGCGAAAGCGACCTGTACGTTCTGCTCGCCTGCGATTTGCCGAATTTTCCGATTTCCCTCTTGAAGAGGATGGTCTTTCTTGCCGGTGGATTCGATGCCGCCATCCCGCGCACGGGCGACGGTTTCGTGCACCCCCTTTGTGCCGTATACCGGCGCACCTGTTTTCCCTATATTGAGCAGGCCCTGGAAAGGGGGGAGAAAAAATTTATAGAAACCTTTCTCAGCAATCCGCTCTCCGTCCGGTGGATCAGCCCTGAAGAGGGCCCCTACAGCGAAAACGACCTGGCCAATATAAATACACCGCATGATCTGCAGAAGCTGGGCGTAATCGGCCGCCGATGATTCCGAAATTTTCTCCTCTTGATCGGAAAACACTCTACATGTAGTAGTTGATTGATTTTTAGACCCGATATCTTGTGATTTTTGATTGGTTCTCCCGGATCGCTGTGCTATATTGGGAGCGTGTTGTGGCAGCGGTGAAAGAAGACCGATATTTCTTTGTAAACTACTATAATACAATGCTTTACAGAATGCATGCCCATTATCGCGGGTATCCCTGCCCGCCATGTTTGTCGGGCGCCGTAAAGGACTGGGGATTTTCATGAAGCAACGCCTGACGGCAAAGGTGCGCATTGTCCATACTCTCGGAAAGCTTCTCCTTGCCGTGCTTGTACTCGGTTTAATCGCAATCGCGGCTCCCGGTTTCTTATTTTATAAAGTATCCCGCCCTGCAATGGCCGGGGAAACGTTGGATCCTTCTTATTACTTGCTGAAATACTCCACTATCCGGGTTCATGCCGACAACGGCCGGGAGACGGACGGCTGGTGGATCGCGGGGAAGAGGGGCGCCCCGGGAATCGTCCTTTATCCCGGTTTCGGAATGACCCGTTCGGACGTTTTAAGCCTGGCGAGCGCCCTGTCTTCAGCGGAATTTAATATACTGATTTTTGCGCAGCGCGGAAGCGGCGCCTCTCCCCCCCAATCGAGCACTTTCGGGCTGAAAGAGAGCCGGGATCTTATATCGGCAATTCATTCTGTTCAGAAAAGGCCGGAAAGCGATCCTGCCCGGATCGGAATCTGGGGAGTGGATGTGGGCGCCTACTCCGCACTGGTGGCAGCCGGGTCGATTCCGGAAGTTCGGGCCATTGCCGCCGACAGCGTTTTCGAATCCGCCTACGAATTTCTCGATATCAGGCTCGGAGAAGCCTATGGTGTTCGGAACCGATGGCTGCAGTTCGGCTGCGGGCAGATGCTGAAACTTCTCTCTGCCGCGACAGGATCGGCGGGCGGCAATGAAATACCGTTCGAGAGCCTTTCGGACCGCTCTCTCCTTTTGATCCAGGGCGGGAATCGCCGGGAACTGGGGCGTTTGACCGGTGACCTGTACGCCAAACTGCGCTCGAAGAAAGAAATGATTTCCTTTGATACGTCGCGCGTTCACATGATGAAAGGCGAGGAATTTCAGGATTATGACAGGCGGGTAACGGATTTTTTCCTGCGGAATCTTTAGGGAGCCGGCAAACGATCGGAAGAATATGTAAATCCCGGAATGCTATGCAGGTCAGGAGGTATTGAAATTTAATGAGCCATATAAAGAAGTTGGAGCTTGTCGGGTTCAAGTCGTTCTGCGACCGGACGCATATCCCCTTCAGCCCGGGAATCACGGCCATCGTCGGGCCCAACGGCTGCGGGAAAAGCAATATTTCCGACGCCATAAGCTGGGTTGTCGGCGAGCAGAGCGCCAAATCCCTGCGCACCGATAAAATGGCCGGGATTATTTTTAACGGCACGCAGAAGCGCAATGCGACCGGTTTTGCGGAAGTGACTCTTTCACTCAATATAACGGAACCGATAGACGTTTCGGGGATCCCGGATCTGAATACGGAGAATTTCACGGTGGGCAGGCGCCTCTATCGTTCCGGAGAAAGCGAATATTACCTGGACGGCCGCCGGTGCCGGCTCAAGGATATACAGGCGATATTTGAAGGGACCGGTCTCGGGCCGAATTCCTACGCGATCCTGGAGCAGGGCAGGATCGGCCAGATTCTCAGTTCCAAACCGGCGGAGAGAAGAAGCCTCATTGAGGAGGCGGCGCGCATCACGCTGTTTAAGAGCCGCAGGTACTCGGCCGAAATGAAGCTGGAAATGGCCCAGCAGAACCTGCTGCGGGCCCAGGACATCATTCGGGAAGTCGTGCGCCAGCTCAATTCCCTGCGCCGCCAGGCGGCCAGAGCCCGCAGGTACAACCGCCTGCGCGAAGAGCTACGTTCCGTTCACCGCCTCAGGATCGGCATGGAAGACAGGCAGCTTCGCGGGAAGCTGTCGGAGTGCACAGCGCGATTTGAGGCCGCCCTGCAGCGGGAGAAGACGATGCTGCAGGAATTGGAAAACGCGAAGGAATCCCGGGAGTCCACATGGAGCGCCTGCTGCTCCCAGGAGGAAACCGTCAACCAGCTCCGGGAAAAACTGTCCGGCCTGAAAGTGGAGGCCGGGAATGCCCAGAACATGCTGGAAAATCAGGAAACCCAGAAGCTGGGCATGCTCGCCCGGTCCGGCGACCTGGCAAAAGAGAAAGGCGCCATCGAAGAACGCGGCGCGCTGGTCCGGCAAGAAATCGGGCGGATCCGCGCCGCTGCGGAAAACCTCGATAAAGAGCTGGAGGCTGAAAAGGAAATTCTGGGATCGGAACAGGCCAAGAGCGGGGTTCTGCAGGATGCGATCGCCCAGACGGAAGGGAATATAGACGAGCTGCGCGCTTTCCTGCTGACGGGCGCCACAAGGCTGTCGGACCTGAAGAATGTCCAGGCCAGGTGCCAGGAAAGCCTGCAGCGGATTTCCGCCGGCAGAGACCGCCTGGAAAATGAGCGTCAGGCGAAGTTCCGGGAACGCGCCGCGAAGGAGGACGAACTCGAAAAAGCCCGCGGGAAATATGATCGCGAATCCGCCAGGCTGAGCGAAGTCGCGTCTTCCTGCCGGGATCTCGAAACCGGGATGGCCGGGATCGCTCTGCGCATCGAGCGGGTATCGGCCGAAATGGCCGAACAGCTCAACGAACAGGGCCTGCTGCAGCACCGTTTCTCCTCGCTCGAGGAGGTCGAGCGCCGCCGCAGCAACTATTCGGACGGCGTGCAGAAATTCCTGTCCGCCAGGATTCCGGGTGAACAGGAATGCCGGGCCAAAACGCTTGCGGATCACATTGAAACCGATCCGGCCTACGAGGCTGCACTGGAGAGCTACCTGAACGATCCACTGCAGTACATCCTTGTGGAAAGCCGCGAGGACGCCGTCGAGAGCATCGATCGCCTGAAACGCATCGGGGCGGGCAAATGCACCTTTCTGACGATCCGCAACGGGCACGGCGCCCATGCCGACGAACGGCCCCGGCACGCATTGCGCGGGGAGGGGATCGTGGGCTACCTGGACGATCTCCTGCAGATGGACCCTGAAATAAAGAAAGCATTTGAAAGGGCGCTTCCGGAGTATGCCTCGACTGTCATGGTCTCCGATCTGAACACGGCCTTCCGGGTTTCCGAACATTCCTCAGGCGGCCGGTTTCTGACCCTGTCCGGGGAGTCCTATTCTCCGCTCGGTACCCTGTCGGCCGCAGGGGCGCAGAAATCCATGGCCGGATTCCTGGCGCTGAAGCGCGAAAAGCGCGAGCTTGAAAAGAAGCTCGAAAAGCTTAGCGGCAGGATACAGGCTACGCGTGAAGAGCATACCGGCCTGAAAAGGGAACAGGAGCGCATGGGGGAATCCCTGAAGGCGCTTTCGACGGAATCCCGGCGGCTGGAAGTGGAAACCGCACTTTCCAGGCAGGAGATATCCCGGCTTGAAGGAGAGCTTGGAAGAATCGGCGCGGCCGAGAACGTCGCCGCCGCGGAGCTTGCCCAGCTCGCGGAAGAAAAAAGCGCTCTCGAAGCCCGGCTGGATGAAGCCGCCGCCCGGATCGCAGAGATCGAAACGCGCAGCGGTCATGGATCGGAGGAGCTGGAGGAACTGAATGCAAGGCTGCAGTCGCTCCGCCTCGACAGCGCCTCGCTCATGAAGGAACTGGGTGCGCTGACATCCGCCCATGCCGTGAAGCGGGAGCGAAAGGCTTCGATGGAAGCAGACCTGCGCCGGCTCGACTCGGAAGAGGAGGATGTCCTCCGGCGCATCGAGGCGAATCGCGCCGAAACCATGATGGCCCAGGGCCGCGTCCGGGAACTGGAAATCGCCCAGGAGGAAGTGCGCGGCAGGATCGCCGAATGCAATGCGGACATTGAAAGGACCGGCGAGGAGCTTGAGGAAAAACACGGGGAACTTTCCGAGCAGCGCCGCGCTCTCTCGGCCATGGAGGACAACCTGCGGCGGATTCATGCTTCCCGCGAAGAGGCGATGGATGCCCGCAACAAAATCGAGATCGAGAAGGCACGCCTGGAAAGCGATCTCGAACACCTCGAGCGCGGCTGCACCGAGGAGTTCCACCATTCGATCGCGGAGGTTGTCGCGGATATTCCGGAAACCGAGTGGGAGCGGGATTATCCGGAAGTCAGGCAGTCTCACGACAGGATCCGGGAGATGGTCGAGAACTTCGGTCCTATCAATATGCGCGCTCTGGAAGAGTATCAGGAACTGGACCAGCGCTACCAGTTCCTGAACGGTCAGCGCCTGGACATCGAGAAATCGATCGAAGACACCCAGAAGGTGATTTCCGAGATCAACCGCCGTTCCCTGGAACAGTTTAAAGAAGCCTTTTCGGCCATCCGCGGCAATTTCCAGGAAGTGTTCCAGATTCTGTTCGATGGAGGGCAGTGCGACCTGAAGCTGCTCGATGAGGACGATGTGCTCGAAAGCGGCATCGACATCATAGCCCAGCCGCCGGGCAAAAGGCTGCAGAACGTGCTGCTTCTGTCGGGCGGGGAGAAAGCCCTGACCGCCCTGGCGCTTCTGATAGCCATCTTTCGTTATCGTCCCAGCCCGGTCTGCGTCCTGGATGAAGTGGATGCCCCCCTGGACGATGCCAACATCAACCGCTTTGCGAAATTGATTTGCGAGTTGAGCCGGAAAACGCAATTCATCATAATTACGCATAACAAAACTACGATGGAAATTGCCCAGTCGCTGTACGGGGTTACAATGGAGGAACCGGGCGTTTCCAAGATAGTCGGTGTGGATTTCCGGGAGCATCAGGAAGCGCTGGCCGGTTAAAGCGCGGGATTCCAGTATGCTGATCCGGAAATGGCTTTATGCTAAAATTCGGTTTTTAGCCAATGCAGCCATTACCGGGTAATTGTCGGTTATGTGAATTTTAACAGTGCGTTTCGATTAGGCGGCGACACCCTTATAAACAAAGCTCCAGGGAAGAGGATGCCATGTCCAATGGATCGAATATCTGTTACGGGACGGAATTGCCGGGAATGGTGCGGCCCCGAAGGGGAAAGGTCCGCGACATCTACGAATATGAAGACAAGGTTCTGCTCGTCGCCACGGACCGGATCTCGGCTTTTGATGTCGTGCTTCCGACACCCATCCCGATGAAGGGGGCCGTGTTGACGCAG
Source organism: Acidobacteriota bacterium (assembly GCA_016933615.1). Classification (GTDB taxonomy): domain Bacteria; phylum Acidobacteriota; class UBA6911; order UBA6911; family UBA6911; genus UBA6911. The sequence goes on along the minus strand of JAFGAO010000048.1, from coordinate 22,807 downwards.
CTGTCCCGGTTCTGGTTCGACATGATGCGCGATATCGCGCCGAATCATGTAATCAGTACGGATGTCGACGATTTCCCGGAGGAGCTTCAGGGCTTCCGGGATGTCCTCAACCTGCGCAGCACGCTTGCCGTAAAGGCGGATATGTTCCCGGTCGAATGCGTGGCGCGCGGTTACATCGCGGGCTCCGGCTGGAAGGAATACAGAGAAAGCGGTTCGACCTGCGGTATTTCGCTTCCGGCGGGCCTGCGGGAATGCGACCGCCTTCCGGAGCCGATCTTTACACCGGCAACGAAAGCCGAGACGGGGCACGATGAAAATATTTCCTTTGACCAAGCGGCCGGCATCATCGGCCGGGAAAATGCGGCCAGGCTCAAGGAACTCACCCTGAAACTATATTCCAGGGCGGTGGAGTATGCCCTGTCCAGGGGAATCATCATCGCCGATGTAAAATTCGAGTTCGGGATTTATAAAGGTGAAATCATTCTCTGCGACGAACTCCTGACCCCGGACTCCTCGAGGTTTTGGCCGCTTTCCGAATATCGACCGGGCAAGTCTCAGCCGTCCTTCGACAAGCAGTATGTCCGGGATTACCTGGAGCAGGTTCATTTCGACAAGAAGCCTCCAGGCCCGGAGCTTCCCGCCTCCGTCGTCGAGGGAACGACGCAAAAGTACCTCGAGGCGTACCGCATGTTGACCGGGTCTCCGCTGATTTGAATTTCGGTGACAGTCGCCATAGCCTCGAAATTCATAAGAAAGAATTAAGACGTTACTGCGGTTGTCGGTTGCGTGATGGCTGGCGGCCCGCAGATAGGGTGACTGTCACCGAAATTCAGGGCGAACACAAGGTTCGCCCTTTCCTTTGCCCATGGAAGCATTTTCTCCGACGTCTGAAATTATATGGAGAGTCTTTTACGAAGATAAAAGGGCGAACACAAGGTTCGCCCTTTCCTTTTCCCATGAAAGTATTCTCTCCGACGTCTGAAATTATATGGAGAGTCTTTTACGAAGATAAAAGGGCGAACACAAGGTTCGCCCCTACGGCTCGGCGACTGAGGAGGTTGGGCTCCATCCGCCGCTGATGCCGATCACCTCGCCGGTAATGTAGCCGGCGGCGTCGGATGCCAGAAACAAAGCCGCGCGGGCGATGTCTTCGGTTTCCGCCAGCCGCCCGAGAGGGACCATGCCGGATGCCTGCTTCTCCAGTTCGGCCCCCTTCCAGAAACCGGCGTTGAATTCCGTTTTGACGATGCCCGGAGCCAGCGCGTTGACGCGTACTTTGTAGCGGGCCATTTCCTGCGCCATCTGCATTGTCAGCATAATGATCCCGGCTTTCGAGGTCGAATAGGCGCCGGCCCCCATCGCGGGGGTTCGCCCGACCTGGGAAGACAGATTGATGATGCAGCCGCTGCGCTGTGCTATCATCCGCCGGCCCACTTCGCGGCAGCACAGAAAAGTCCCTTTCAGGTTGGTGTTCATGACCGCGTCCCAGTGTTCGTCGCCGCATTCCACGAGGGTCTCGCCGGGTATCCAGACGCCGGCGCAGTTGACGAGGACGTCGATTCTCCCAAAAACCTCGAGTGCCCTGAGCGCCATCCTTTCAACGTCATCTCGAAGGGATATGTCCGTCTTCAAAGCCAGCGCTTCGGATCCCAGCTTTTTTACGGCTTCTTCGGTTTCCTTGAGCCCGCCGTCGCCGTCGACGATATCGCAGACGACGACATCGGCCCCGGCGCCGGCAAACGTGACGGCGACGGCTCTGCCGATGCCCCTTCTGGCGCCTGTAACGACCGCAACCTTATCGGTCAGACAATCGTTTTTCATCCGTTTCTCCCTCCGTTTGCACTTTGAGAAGTGCGGTTCCATCATGTCAGCAAGAAAATGGCAAGCAGGAGCACCGTGCCGTTGTTCAGCGCGTGTGCCGTCATGGGCGCGATGAGGGAGCCGCGCCATTCGCGGATCGCTCCCAGGATAAACCCGATCGTTGCCAGAGCGGGAACGCCGACCCAGCCCTGCGGATGAATGACGGCAAACAGGACGCCCGTCAGCGCCGATGCCGCGGGCCAGCTCCAGCGCCGGCGCAGGTATCCGTAGAGCGCGCCCCGGAAGAACGTCTCCTCGACCACCGGTGCCCAGATGGAAGCGATTCCAAAAAGCAGGATCAGGACGGCCGGATCGTCCCTGATTTCGTTGACGATCGGGTGTGCCGGCACCGTGCCCGTGTGCCGGGTGATTGCCAGGACAAGGACGACCGACAGGGCCACCAGGGGCAATCCTGCGATGTAGCCGACTATGCCCGATCCCGCTTCCCGGAAAAATCCCTGCCCGCGGACCCATCCGAGAGCTTTGAGGGTATCCCCCCAACCCGATCGGCGCGCGAGAGGCCAGAGCACTGCAACAGCTACGGCGGGGATCAAAAACAGCGAAGGCAGCGCGGGATAGCCCGGCAAAATCCATCTCGCCAGAACCGGCAGGGCGAGAAAGCCGAAGATGTATATTGCGAACGCTTCAAGGAGCGGTTCCCCTGGATCGGGCACCACTGTGAATCGCGTCTGCAGCCGTTTCCCGGCCCGAAGCGCGACCGCCGCAACGAGCAATGCCAGACCTGCCGCCAGTGCGGCCGCGAGCAGGATCGTGAAGGCGATAACGGCAACGAAAGTTTTCAGCCCCGATCGGACGATCTCCATGCGCTCCGGATCCGACGGCGCCATCTCCCGGCTCAGAGCCAGGGCTCCGATCCACCCGTAATTCTCGATCTGCAGGCGCTGCCGCGGGGAGAGAGAAGCGGCTCCTTCCCGGTACAGCTGCAGAAAAAGCGGCACATCCCGGGCGACATGATCGTTGGGAGGGTCCTCGCGGAGCCGGTTCAGCTCGCGGAGCGCGTCTTCCCGGGTTCCCAGTTCCGCCAGGATGGGAACGATGGAAAGAGAATTGCGAGGATTGTCCGCCTGCCGCAGCAGCTCCACCAGTTGGGGCTTGAAATACTCCAGGGCCCGGTCGTTGCCCAGGACGCTCTTCATCCCGACGGCGTATCTTGCCGTCAAACGGAGCGTCATGTCGTCGGCAAAACCGTGCGGCGGCGTTTCCCGGTCGGAGCTCTGCGGCGTTTGAACGATTGCGATGGTCGCAAGAATCAGCAGCCACGCCACGGCGGCGCCGACTTTCCGCTTTCCCCGCGAGAGGGCGGTGCAGGGGGCCGGAAGGCCCGGCTCCAGCCTGACCGGGTCGCTTGAATCGGACCGGAATCCGGCGCTGTCGCCGGATGGTGTGTCGTTATCGGGCATTCGTCAATCATCCTGCCTGTTTTTTGGGAAGCGTCAGCCTCTTCCCCTCGAATTGGAGCGTCGCGAAATGATCGTCCGCCGTTTCGGCCCTGCGAATGAGCTCCACGGAACCGTCCGTTTTCAGCATCAACTCCTGCGGCCGCAGCCTGCCGTTGTAGTTGAAGCCCATGGCGTGTCCGTGGGCACCGGTATCGTGAATGCACAGTATGTCCCCGTCCTCGATCCCGGGCAGCGCCCGCTGGACGGCGAACTTGTCGTTATTCTCGCACAGGGAGCCGACTACGTCGACAACCGTCGTTTTCGGCAGCATGTTTTTTCCCGGTACGGTGATGTGATGATACGCGCCGTACATCCCCGGACGCATGAGAGCGGACATGCAGGCGTCGACCCCCACGTATTTCCTGTAAATATCCTTATGGTTGATGGCGCGGGTGACCAGCACGCCGTGAGGCCCGGTCATGTAGCGTCCGCTTTCCGTGTACAGCCGGGGTTTATACCCGGAGCGCTTTTCGAAATCCGACAAAAGGCCGGTGATTTCCGCCGCCATCGCGTCGAGGTCCAACGGATCGTCCTCCGGCCTGTAGGGAATCCCGAAGCCGCCGCCGATGTTTATGAATTCGAACCGGATATCCAGCTGCTTTCCAATGCGCTCGGTCAGTCCGAGCATCATGTCTGCCGTCTGGACCATGTAGGTGTAGTTTCTTTCATTGGAAACCAGCATGGTGTGCAGACCGAAACGCCTTGCGCCCCGCTCCCGCGCCCTATGATAGGCGCCGGGCAGTTGCGCGTCCGTGACCCCGTATTTTGCCTCCTCCGGGTGGCCGATGATGCTGTTTCCGCACCGGCCGGGGCCCGGATTATAGCGGAAGCAGATGAGTTCAGGCATTTCCGGGACTTTGGGGATCAGGGAGATGTCGTCGAGGTTGAGGATGCAGCCGCCGTCTGCACCGGCGGCATGAAATTCTTCCTGGGAGGTGTTGTTGGACGTGAACATGATGTCCATGCCGCTTCCTCCGGCCCGGCGCCCCAGGATCAGCTCGGGGATCGAACTGCAGTCAAACCCGAATCCAAGGTCCTTCATAATCATGAGTACGGCCGGATTCGGCAGGGCCTTCACGGCAAAATATTCCCTGTAGCCTTCGAGCCCGGAGAAAGCCTTGTAGAGCGCCCGGCCCGTTTCTCGGATTCCCGCTTCGTTGTATATGTGGAAAGGCGTTCCGAAGTGATCGACGATATCCCGGAGAACGGGGTAGAGCCTGTTCTCAAATGATGCGGACATTGGCATAATGGCTGTGCCTCCTTGCCGGATTGTAATTCGAAAATGAAAATTTAAGGCTCAAATGTATTTTCCGTTGTCTGTCCGACGATGGACCAAAGGGCCGACGCGAGGTTGGCCCCTGCAATCTCCCGATTCATTTTAAATGATGTTCTTGATGCGCCGCATGGCCTCTTCGACGTTTTCGTAATGGTTGAAGGCGCTGATGCGGATGAAACCTTCGCCGCATTTGCCGAATCCCGCCCCCGGCGTGCAGACGACCCCCGCTTCTTCGAGCAGCGTGTCGAAGAAAGCCCAGGAGTCCATTTTCGCGTCCACCCAGATATAGGGCGAATTCTCTCCGCCGATGCATTCGAACCCGAGAGAGGTCATTTCTTTCCCGATAAGCGCTGCGTTTTTCATGTAGTAATCGGTGAGCCCCTTTACCTGGGCCCTTCCTTCCGCGCTGTAGACGGCCTCGGCCGCCCGCTGGACCGGGTACGAAACCCCGTTGAATTTGGTCGTGTGCCGCCTGTTCCACAGGGCGTTCAGGGAATGCTCCTGTCCATTTTTCGCGAACGCCCTGCAGCTTTTGGGCACAACCGCAAAGGCGCAGCGGGTCCCGGTGAATCCCGCGGTTTTGGAGAAGCTCCGGAATTCCAGCGCGACCTCACGGGCGCCTTCGATTTCGTATATGGACCGCGGCAGGGAATCGTCCCGTATAAAGGCTTCGTAGGCGGCATCGTACAGGATCAGCGCTTTGTTTTGCGCCGCGTAATCCACCCATGCCCGGAGCTGTTCTTTTTTTATGACGGCGCCGGTGGGGTTGTTCGGGAAACAAAGGTAAATCAGGTCGACTTTCTCCCTGGGCGGTTCCGGGACGAATCCGTTTTCACGGTTCAGTTCCATATAGACGATTCCGTCATAGCGGCCGTTGCCGTAATTTCCCGTCCGGCCCGCCATCACGTTCGTGTCCAGGTATACCGGGTAGACGGGATCAGGAATGGCGATAGTGATGTCGATGTCGAAGATCTCCTGGATATTGCCGGTGTCGCACTTGGCCCCGTCGCTGATGAAAATCTCGTCCGCGCCGATATCGGCGCCACGGGCCTGGAAATCCTCCGCGGCGATTTTCTCGCGCAGGAAAGCGTATCCCTGCTCGGGCCCGTATCCGCGGAACGTTTCCATGGAGGCCATTTCGTCCACAGCCTTATGAAAAGCTTCGATGCAGGCTTCCGGCAGGGGGCGGGTTACATCCCCGATGCCCAGTTTGATGATTTTCCGGCCGGGGTGCGCCGCCTGGAATGCGGAGATCCTTTTCGCGATTTCAGAAAACAGATAGGACGACTGAAGCTTCAGGTAGTGTTCGTTTATTTTAATCACACTCTATCTCCGTTGCATGCCGTGACGATTCTATCCGTCGATGGGTATCTTCGCGGTCTCCTTGTAGGTCGAAAGAACCACGGAAGTGCGGGTCGACTGGATGCCCCCGATGGAGGCGATTTCATCCCGGATGAAACGGCCCAGTTCCCGGTTGTCCGCCACTCTTACTTTAATCAGGAAGGAATCTTCCCCCGAGATGTAGTGGACTTCCTGCACTCCCGCCAGATCCGCCAGCCGGCGGCCGACCTCCTTCTCGTCGGCCAGCTTCCGGATGCCGACAACGATGAAAGCCACCAGGCTGCGGGAGAAGCGCTCCGGGTTCAGGCGCACTTCGTAGCCGTCGATGAATCCCTGGCTCTCCAGCTTGCGGATGCGCTCCAGCACGGCCGACGGCGCCAGCTGCACCTGGCGCGCCACGTCCACGTTCGGGATGCGCGCCCGCTCCTGCAGAATCTTCAGTATCTTCAGGCTGATGGCATCCATTTGTTCCGTCATATATTCATCCTATAAATATAAAACATGAATATTATTCGCTATATATTTTATAGTCAAGAATAATATTCTGAATTTATGCTTTAATTTCGGAATATTATTCCGTTGCCTGGGATTGTTTGTTCCATTTGTTTTCAAATATTTTTATGAAGGGATCGATCCGTAGGTTGCAGGTTTCCAGGATCTCATTTTGCGGTATGGATATGTCAATTTTTCAAGCAGCAGTCCCCGCGGGGTACGGTTGAACATCAGTACGTTCACGCAGTCGATTTTCTGTTTTGTCCACGAAGACAGGTAGGGATAATCGGAAATGAAATCAATCCTCCGGCATGCGGTCCTATCAAATATGTTACGAATGGCAAAATACCTGAGAATGCTGCCCGGTGAATACTCCGCGTACCTTGCATCATATCCAGTTTTTATGCAATAACATATTTGATCCATCAGGCAATTGATCCGAAAAGCCACAGGCTTCCCATCGGCGTATAAAAGATGCACGAGCAATATACCTCTGTCGCTCAGCAGGGCAAAGAGTTTGCGGTAGAATTGTCCCATTTTGTTGCCGGCGTTGATATGGGTCCCCCCATCCGCCTTCCAGCTTTTTTCGCTTACAAGAAAAGCGTCTGCAAGTGCGCGCGCAACATCCAGGGTCTCGGTACAGGCTTTAAAGATCACGGAATGCTTTCTCTGCATTCGTCGGTGCCGTCGCATTAATTTGAGAATTTGCTCCCTCCGGCAGTTGCGGGCTATATACGCTTCAAACGAGGTGTCGACAGAAATGATGCGAATCGACGGGACGGCTCTCGTAAAGCACCGGAAGCCGTTCTCCGAGGCGTACGCGGGCAAACCCGAAACCGCGTCACCCGGGATCCTGGTAAATTTCATCATGTCCCACCTGTGCGGGTAATCCCGCAACAGCCTCATGAAATCGCCGCAATCAATCGGACGGGTATGGTAGCCGCCGAAATACCAGAACTCCTCCCCCCAAAGGGTTCCGTAACATCGGAAAAACGGGATCGCGCTCAGTTGCATCATGGGGATTAGAACGCATTCGCCAGCGTCGTCTTTCGGGGAGACCTTCCAGAACGAAAGGTCATTTCTGTTAAAACAGCCGTTCCATACAGACAGCACTTCCGGCAAGAGCAAAGGGTAGGACGGTTTGATGGCGCCTGTTTGCACCATCCTCGTCAGTTGCTGCAGGGAAATAGGTTCGATCATGGTAAATATATTTATGATAACGTGTGATGCCGCATATTGAGCCTGGATCAATAGATCAGCAATTTGAATTGCACACGCGGGGAGTTGTCGCCGTTGAATCTTAAATGACCGTCCGAAACCGCATCCGCTCTCAGGGGATCGTAAAAAAAATGGCCGCGCCCATAAAAAAAGGACCCGCCTGCACTCTTACCCGGACAAGGCGGATCCATCATGTTTCTCGTCGCCTGCAATAAAACAGGCTCCTCAATGAAAAGGCGCCGCAGGCTCCTTTTTGGAACCGGCCGGGTGCATTTTCCAATGAGGATGCGGCTAGGGCAGTTTCCTTTTTACAAATCCGGCCATCAGAAGAAGACCGCTTCCCAGAAAAATAAAAGTTGAGGGTTCGGGAACAACGGTTTCGTATATGACATCGTTGGCGCAGTTGGTAGTGAATCCAACGGTCAGAAAATCGCCGACACCGACAGTGTTTGCCGGAAGATTAAATACAAGAAACTCCTTGTTGATATCGATTTGAACACTCCCCGATCCTGAATTATCGCCGGTTAACCCGGTGACGGCATACGGATGATCGTTCCGCTGATCGTTCCAGTACGGGTCGCTGTCGGGCCCCGTCAATAGATAAGTTGCCGGCGAATTCAGTTCATATAGAGGTACGTTGTAATAACCATATGCGTCGTAACTGACAGTCGGGATATATTGAGCGTAGCCATCCATTACTTTGCCGTTGTACAGCGACATTACATAATCCCAATCCGAATCGCTGTCTGTACTCAGGAAAAGATCGCCCGGATGAAACTTTTCCACGTTCCACCAGTCCTTGAAATTAAAAACCGCCTGTTTCAGGAAGCCGGTGTCGGAAATTACTACCGCTCCCCAAATGATCCTGGGCCCACCGATAGAATCCAAGGTATTCTCGGCGGGATCTCTGCTCGGATATCCGTCCCAGTAAATTGTATTATCGGTCCATGGGATCAATGTGTCGGCCACAGCCGCGCCGGTCATCAAAATCATGATGTTTGCTGCCAGCAACGATATCATTTTCGTTGTATTTTTCATTGGGAATCGTCCCTCTTGACAAATATATTTCCATGCGCTCAAGGTTCCGCCAAGGATATTGCTTCGGTCCCACTGTAAAAGCGGCAGCGGGATGGATCAAACTTAGTCAGAGCTCTACCTGGACAACCTGATTGAGGCTATCATGCTTTCTTTCAAGATGGCGTGAATGTTTCATGAAGATTAGCGGGGCCGAATTCGGAGGGGGCAATTCCTCCGGGTCATAGGAGTTCTCAAAGGATGAATCTACCGGAGCGGGGCCTTGGGAAGTCACGCTATATAAGGAACGTTTGTATCTTCGGGGGGGGGGCGGCGGCGTACAACGCCCCCCGGTTTCGATGGGCTGTGAAGCCGGTTATCTTGCGTTTTTCTTGGATACTGAATCCTCGAAGCACTCTACAAAAAAAATTATGCTGTTCGTAAATAATTTCGAAGCCCATGGCGGCGAAACGGCAAATATGCCGGCTGCGAATCGGTACATAATTTTCTGACGTTGCGAGAGACGGGCTTTGTGAGCCGGGTGCTCCAGAAGCCGGCGCGCGTAACATGAATATTGATAGGTGAGGATGTTCCCGGCGTACCTCGAAATCCTGTCCCTGAGCTTTTTGTACGAATAGGCGTGGATATGGCCGAGGGTTTCCACCCGCCATCTGCGGTGCGCTCCACCCCGGTACCAGTCGGACAGGCGAAAATGAATGTTGTCTTCCAGGGGGCACCGAAGCAACAGGTATCGGGACACACGGCTCAATTCCCGGAGAGCCTGCGTGTCGGCGGGCACGTGCTCGAGGACATCGATCAGCAGGGCCAGGTCGATTTCCTTGTCGCCCAGCGAGGTGCCGCAGACGTCTTCGTTGAGGGTTTTGCGAAGCGCCGGGCAATTTTTTTTCTGAATCTCGAGGCAGCCGGGGGACAGATCGAGACTGTAGGGTGTGACGTTAAGCCCGTGCCTGAGATGCAACCGGCTGTAGACCTGGTGCAGGATGTGCCCCGTGCCGCCTCCCACATCCATCAGAGCGACGGTTCGGCGACGGTTCAAGGCTGCGAACCGGTCCACAAAAGGATTAATCAGCTCCACTTTGCGAGGATGATCTTCCTCGTGCAGTGAGGGATTCTTTCTCAGGTATTCGTTCGATGCATATAAATTGTCAACGGACGGGGATGTGGACATCAGGTTGCCGCCTCGCTTCACCGGCATCCGCCCCGAATGCAATGCCGGCAAATGAATATTCAAGGTTCACATTAAGGGCATGTCGGGGATTGCAGGGCCATGATACATGTCTGAATGAAAAATACCGGTTTGACGGATAATCCCCCCTACCACCCTCTGGCAGCGGCCTCCTGACGCAAGGCGACAAACGCTGGCTTGTCCTCTCCGGAATTGCGGCGCCGGCGCAGGCCCAGGGTCAGGAGAAATTCACCAAACCGTTCCGAGGTCAAACCGAAATACTCGGATTGATCCGAAATGGAATCTTTGGGCCAGTCATACAGGAACGAAAAGTTGATCATCCTGATCCGCTCGGCATGGGTGTCCCAGGTCTTGAATACTATCCGGATAAATTCCCCCTGTTTTGCCTCGGAGCTGTTCAATATCGTACTGGAAGGATAGCCCAACTGGAAAAAGGATATTTCCCGGTCCGGGTACAGGGCCGAAAGCGCCTCAAAGTCCTTTATCACGGTTAAAGGAGACTTCACCTCAAAGTCCGTACCAAGAGGATAATAGGAGACTCCGACGACATCGCTATACTGGTTTAGTTCTTTCAAAATATCCCTGTTCGGTCCTACCAGCCCCCCGTAGGTCGCTTCAAAAGCCACTTTGACGTCCGGTTTGCGGCTCTTTATGTATTGAGCAGTCGACCGGCAGAAAATAATATACTCCTCCCACATCGTGCTGCCTTCGTCTTGAGGAAGATCTTCCGGTTGCCTTTTGTCTTCCGGGGCATTTAACAGACGAAGTTCTGTCGGTGACATGGGGTGCGAATGTTGTCTCAGGTAATTGTCGAACTCCGAACCTATGACTATGGTGGAATAATCGATGGCTCCGGTTTGGGAAAAAACGTAGTCCAGCAATTCCTTAAACCTCGAAATCATCCGCGGATCGTCGAAATCAGCCTGGGCCAGGTCATCCGGCACGCTCTTTCGATTGGCGTGGATGGGACGGAGTGTGAGGTTCAATTTCACATCCCTGGAAGGATAGTATCCGTTCGCAATTTTCAAATTCGGGTTGTCGTACACGCTCGGCCGCACCTCGATGTCCCTCCAGTCAAAGGACAATCCGATCTTCTGCATGCCGACGCTCTTTGCCAGGTTAAAAGCCGCATCATAGTCGCCGTCTTCGGCCGCGCTTACGGATATGGAAATTTCCCTGGATCCCTTCGGAATGATGTCCTGATCGGACTGTGCGTTTACATAAAAAGAAGTCGAAAAGGAACCGACGGACAAGTTCCATGCTAAACAGAGAACGGCGATTCCCGGAAGGATACAAAGCAGGGATCGAACCATGAATGGTTTGATTCTCAATAAGTTATTTCTTTCAGTGGCGGGTAATTTTGTGCAAGCGTGCATCTATGAATCTCCGGATCCTGTCAGAGCGGCCGTTTGCGGTGCATTCTTCAGGTCAACGGCATTTCGCATATTTGTTGGTTCGAATCCGCCCAGCATCAGCCCTTTTCCGCCGCCGGCGCTCCTGCTCCCGGTCCCGCCTCCGACATTCTATCGATCTCTCTTCTCACCATAACCGCCATGGCAAGGCTCAGACCCACGGCCAGCCACCACCCTTTCAGGGACAGGTGAAACACGTCGCACTGCAGCCCGTAGATCATGGCCGTGAAAGTCGCTACCAGGCAGGCGGTCAGAAACCAGTACGACTCCATGTCGCCGAGCGCCTTTCTGCACAGGAGCGCGGTTTTTCGGATTGTTATTATGACGACCAGGAGAAACCCCATGAAGAAAAGCCATCCGATGATTCCAAGTTCCAGGAATGTGGCCATGAAGGCATTGTGGACCGAGGTCCTGTCCGGTACATCCGCTCCGGAGGCGGCCTCCGCAATCGTCTTCTTCTCCCCGATGCCGATCCCGTAAAGCCAGTGGTCCTGTGCAACCCTGGTGAACGCCTTCCAGTATTCGATCCTGACCGCAAGCGCCCTCGAATGCTTCACTGTGTAGTTCGACCAGGTCAGCATGCGCGTGTATACATCCCCCGGAACAAACGGCAGGAGCGCAACGACGATAAATCCGGTCAAAACGACACCTTTTAGCCTGAAGCGCACGAGTTTGAATAAGAAGCAAAGAATCAGGGCAAACATAGCCCCCACCAGCGCGGCGCGCGTGTTGGTCAGGAAAATATTGTAGAGCACGATCCCGAAACCGGTCCAAAGGATGATTTTCACCGATGTTCTGTTCCGGCCGCGAAGCAAGTAGAAAAAGAACGGGATCGTCAGAATCAGGTTGATCCCGTAAACTCCGGGCCCTGAAGTGGGGCCCATGGACCGTTTCATGACATCCAGCTCCGCGTATTCCGCATAGTCCTGGTACGCCGTGCTGGAACGGGTTTCGCTGACCCCGATGCTTTCGCCCTGGATGGCGGTCCCGAAATGCCAGTCGTACATGGTATAGATTCCGATCAGGACGGTCGCCAGCAGCCATATCTTCACGGCGGCTTTGACCAGCCCCCTGCTCCGGACGGCGTTGATTGTCAGGAAGAGAAAAAGCAGGTTGCCCAGCATCATGCCGGCGGTGCTGACCGATCCTTCAAACTCCCGGCTGTACAGAATGGATACCATGCAGCAGGCGACGTACCCCGCGTACAACAGAAAGGGGGCGCCGAAACTGAAATTTCTTTTGCGAATGAAGTTATGAAGCAGGAGGCTTGCCAGAGCCAGCAGCCCCGCAATGCGCATGACGGAGATCGTGTGGACTGCGGTGTCTTCGGTAAATCTTCCGATCCGTTCCAGGGGCACGACGGCGGCGACCATTAAAAACGCGATCGTGGGGGAAAACAGCGCGCCTGCGAAGATCGCCAGCCCAACGACGCCGATGAGGATCATCCAGGGGGTGGAACCCGCGCCGGCCAGAACAATCAGCAGGCCAAGTGTGGTTCCGATTCCCAGCGCCGGCCAGACCGAAGCCCGGTCGATCGTCAGAAGGTCCGTATTGAACCGCATTCCGATTCCTTTCAGTCAGGCTTCATTCGGCAAACGATTTTTCCCCGCTCCGAACTCCACAAAGCAATCCGCTATGGCGATGCATTGGCATGCAGAAAACCGTTTTAAGGAGAATTTGTCGGGTTCACATTCGCAGCGACGGGATCGCACAACTTGTCCTTAATCCAGTCGAACAGGCTGCTGTTTTTCAGGTGATCCGCATGCGCGCGGGTGTCCGCAAAGAACTGTACAACCGCCCCCGGCTGCGCGCTCTGTGCAATGCGGCGCAGGGAGGGGCCGGGATTTACCGGGTCCGATTGAATCAACTGCAGACGTACCTGTTTATTTTCGAGTTTCGGAAGCCACCCGACGGGATCCAACGCGGCGATTTTAGATAAATAATCCTCTTTCAGAAAATCCTCTCTTTCCGTTTCCGGAATTATCCCGGACTCGCGCATCCAGTTGCCCCAGTCCCCCCAGGGATTGATGACATCCAGAACCCGGATCCTGGGATCCAGCGCCGCCGCCAGAATTGCAATAGTCCCCCCGGATCCCTGTCCGAAAAATCCCGTCCTGGACGCGTCCAGATCACCCCTTTCAACCAGGTAATCCATGACCATCAGGACGTCGTGAACCGTTACAACGAGAGCTTCCTGAAGCTCGCTTACGAACCACTCCTTCATCGGCCGGTTTTTATATCGGTGGCCCGTCAGAGCGGGAGTAAATCCGACGGCAGCCAAACCACCCTCGGTAACCGCCCGGCAAAAGCGGTCGTTTTTAAACCGGTCCAGTTCCGAGGGGTAACTGTATGAATAAAGAACAACCGGCGGAGAAGGCACATCCCTGGGACGAATTACATACAGGTATATCGGATCCCGGGGGCGCCATTGTACTGAAAGCAGCTCCCGGGTGAACGTATCACCTTCATCCTTCTGCACCAAAACCGGCTCGATCGGGAAAAGACGGCTCCCTTCCAGGCTAAGCCGCGTGGTATCCTCAACCACCTCGCTCAACGAACGCGCACGGCCGTTTGACTTTTCCGGTGCGGTGACACCTGCTCCCCCGAATCCGCTTTTAACTGACGGAAAACATCCGAAAAGAAGGTATAGAGCTGCCGTCCAGAATAAAGAAAGCCCTTTCCATGGCGCTGATTGAAGCTTCATCGGCTGAACCTCAGTTTTACAACCCAAATTCCTCAGATGATTCCCCGGCTCAACATGCTATCGCGAAAATCCGGCGACGCGGTTGAAGGCGAGTAGTGCGATCGCCCGGAAGAACAGGGCCGTTCCCACCAAAGCACGGATCGGATGAAACATCCGAAGCCGGTAATGTTCGCAGTAACAGCGGTATGCGCCGCGATGAAAATCAATGATGTGCCTCTTCTTGACATCATAGGGGCGCTCCCCGCTTCCCTTACCCTCGTAATGAATAATTTTTGATTGAGGGTGCAGGTAAATTTCTTTACCCGCGTGCCGTATTCGATCGCAGAAGACGGCTTCGTGCCAGTAATAGTAATCTTCGGCAAAGCCTCCCACTTCCCGGAAAACCGTTGCTTCCGCCAGCAGAGCGGCTGCGGAAACCCAGTCCGCGGCAAAGGGGACTCCTTTGAGGACCTGCTCCCGGCACAGATAATCCGTCAGTGGTTTGGCGCCCGGGAGCCAGCGGCTGAGTACGGACCGCCGCCCGAAAATGGCATTCAGGGGAGAAGGAAATTTCCTGCCCGACCATTGGTCGGTGTAGTCGGTATTGAGCAAACGGCTTCCGACGACGCCGATTCCAGGATGGCGATCCAGAAAATCGATAAGCAGCGGAATCGCATCTTTAAGCACGATAGTGTCGTCGTTCAGGAAGAAGTAATGGCGGCACCGGGCGATTCGGGCCCCCTGGTTTGCGGCCCTGCAGAATCCAAGGTTTGAATCGTTGGCAAGTACGCGCACTTCTGGAAAGCGCTCTTCCAATACGGCCAGCGTGTCGTCCGTCGATCCGTTGTCGACGTAGATCACCTCATGGGAGTAGCTTCTCCATTCGGCTGCCTGCAGCGATTCCAGGGCCTCCCGTACGTACCGGCAGGAATTCAGTCCGACGATAATAACCGAAACATCATGCATGCCGTTCGCGCCTACTCTTATATTGCATCCTTTGCTCGCTTTTAGGACACGGCGGGAACCAGCCGCGTGGCCTTGATTATCCGCTTGAAATTTTTCACTCAGGATTTCTTCGGGCTGGAGCCTCGGCTGTCCAGGGCGGCGGCGCCTGCCGCCGGCCGTACGCCATCCTCGTTTTCTTTTAAGGTCGTTTCGGATTCCTGGAAGAATCCCTCCGCGTAGTGCATGAAAAGGACGACGCCGATCGCCAGAAAAATACTCGCCGGAAACGCGATCCCGAGTATTGTGAGTCTTCGGGGCGCAAAGGGCTTTATTGGCTTCATCGGCGGGGATAGGATAGTAACGTTCGTCACACGATTGCGATCCAGTTCATTGGAAATTTCCGCCTCCTGCAGCCGCCGTGCGGAAGCTACATAGGCTGCTTCTGCAAGACCCCGCTCCCGGTTGATCTTCTCCAGGGCATCCTCGCCTGAATTCAATGCATTCAGCGTCCTCTCAATTTCCGCCGTCGACGATTGAATCTGCCCGATTTTCGCATTGAGACCTGAAATTGTCACATCCAGGTTTTCGATGTTATCCTGAAATTCCCGTTTCAGTGGATTCGGTTCCGTCACCTTGGCCGTGACCTGCGTGGGTTCTTCCTTCTGCAACAGTTCGGTCAGGGCTGAAATTTGCGCGTCAATATCGGAGATGGTTTGGGATTCCGGGGTAAAACGGCTCAACAGTTTTGACTTTTCCAGATGGAGATATGCAATCTGATCCTTGTACTGCTGGATGGTGGGATTCGGCCCGACTGTTTCGGACCGGTTCATCGAGTCCGCCAGGGCGTCCATACGGGCGCGCATGGCCGCCTGCTGGTTGCGGTACATGGCGCGTTCACCGGCAAGAAGGTCCATCTCCGTCTGCAGTTCCATCAGCTCTTTCAACAACAGGCTTCTTTGGTCCGCGACCGAAAACAGATTCCATTTTTCCTTTACGTCATTCCGCTCGGCTTCCAGTTGAAGCAGTCGCTCTAGATTGTCTCGTACCTGCTCCTGGTAAAAGTCCTGCGCCGCGGATTCCCGCCTGACGCGGGTATGCTTTTCGAGGTAAAACCCGAGCAGCGTATCGACCACCCTGACGCAAAGTTCCGGATCCTTTGACTGATAACTGACACGGATCACGTCCGAGTCCCTGACCGCTTCCACCGTGAGGTATTCTTCAAGAGACAATATTGCCTTCTGCCGGTTATTCAGTTCGGGAACGAGATTCAGTCCGACGAGCAGAGATTCCCGTGTCCTTTTCACCCAGCGGGCCGCGCCCTTGATTTCGTAGTGGATGGCCTGGAAAAAACCTTTTGGCTTTGGAAGTGAATCTTCAAAGGAGTCCGTGCCGAGTTCATCCACGACCTGTTCCAGGAGAGCCGGGGATTTCAGCATCTGGACTTCGGAATTGATCTCCTCTTTCCGGATGCCGGTTGTCGTGACGTGCCCGCTCTGCACCGTTACAGGGATTTCAACGTTTTCACGACCCAGCTTGACCAGCAGGCTCGCCTCGGTTGCGTACCGGTCGGACACAAATTGCAGCAAGGTGTAGGTGCTCAACAGAGCCGCCGCAACGATAACCACAATCGTTTTCCATCTCATCAGAAGGATGCGGACGAATATCTTCCAATTCTCCATTGGTGCTTCTGCATAACCGTCGGGTTGCGTTGCGCTCATCAATAATAAGCCTCTGGATTCAGAAGGTAGGTGAATCCGGCATTTAAGTTGAAAGGAACGACCTGGCGGATGTATTGGTCCACCCAGCGATTGACTTTAGTAATCTTGCTCTCCGGCAGGATCACCACGTCGTAGGGGCGCAGCAGCAGGGTCATGGCCTGTTCGGTGAAACTCCCGTCCTTCTCCCTGAAGGGGATCGTCATAAGCTGCGGTGTATTCTCCGGCGTTTTGCGGATTAAAAGAACCTCCTTATTGCTCCCGGTGTTTTTGACGCCTCCAGCCTCCATCAATGCATTCAGCAGGGTCAATTCATAAGAAAGATCAACGACACCGGGGCGCAAAACCTCTCCTCCGACGTAAACCTTTTGGGCCGCATAATTTCGGATCTGAATGGTAACCTGCGGTGTTTTGAGGTGCGGAGCATACAGCTCCTCAATCAGTCTCGAGGCGGCGGCCACCGATTTGCCGTTCAAGTCCACATCCCCGATCAGGGACAAAGCGATTTTACCGTCCGGCCTTATCCGGACAGCCTCATTCATATCCGGATTATAGAAAAACTTCACTTCTACAGTGTCTCCGGGTACGAACCGATAGTCCGGCAGGGAACTCTTGCTTCCCTGGCCTTCCATGGACCGTTTTCCGCTATCGCCGTCGGAAGCTTCCAGCGGGTGAAGCAACAAACAGCAGATCATTGCAATCACCACCACAGGCAAGCATTTCCACGGCAGGGACCGATGGATTTTCATTGCTTTGTGCTCCTTTTAAAGGGGTAACCGTGCGTTTTCCCGTCCGGCAGCCCACAGAGTTCCTTCCGGAAGATTTATAAAGCCTTCCTGGGCGTTATACGGAGCCGGCACTACGACCGGTTCTTCATAAAAACGGCTGACGTTCTCTGTTCCGGGCGAACAAATATGTGACACTATGAATGTTAAGCGGAGGTTATGCCAAAATGATGGTTTTATGAATTGTAAATTCGGGTTTATCCGGGTTAATCCGCGACCACCCTTTTGAACCTGTTCAACAGAAGGGGCATGAAGCCTGTCACAAGCAGGTCCAGATCCCGGGTGTCTTCGACGTTCCCATCCACCCAAATCCTTGGAAGGGCCAGCAGATGGCGCCTGTGTCCGGCAAACAGGTTGGACAGCCGGGTCGTGGTCGCCGTCCTGAACCCGACCTCTCGCACGGCGTTGAATTCCCTCGGGCCCGCTTCGTATTTGCTGCCGAAGGGATAACAGAAGTGCCGGACTTTTAATCCGATTCTCGCCTCTAGTGCTTCCCTGGGTTCCACAATTTCGCGGACCAGGTCCCGCATCCCCAGCCTGTTCAGCGCCGTATGGTTCCGCGTATGGGACCCTATGGTCACGAGCGGGTCCCGCGCCATTTCCACGATCTGGTCCCAACTCAAAGCCAGATCTCGCATCTTGTCCCCAAGCCTGATGCCATGCGGCTCGAAAAGATTACGAAAGAGGGAATCCAGGCTGCCGCCGGCCGCGGACAGGATCCGCTGCCTTATTGTATAAAAAGTTTCTTCCTTCCGGTAGGGGCTCGAACAATCCAGATCAAATTCCTCCCCATCCCTTATAAAACAGATGCGGTCGCTTTTTGAAATCAGGTCATCCAGCATGAACCACCAGGGTACAGCCGTTTGATCCGGGAACGATGTGGTGACGTACACGGTAAAGGGGACATGGTATTTCTTCAGTAAGGGATAGGCGTAGAGATAGTTGTCCCGATACCCGTCGTCGAATGTGAAAACGACGAATTTGTGCCGGCCGCGCAAACGGCCGTTCAGTGCATCCGGCACTTCATCCAATGGAAGAAAGCGGTATCCCTTTTTCCGGAAATATAAAACAATCCGTTCCAGATACTGCGGTGTGATCTCCAAAACGGAATTGCCTTTTATGGCCGACTTCAATTCCTCGGGGCAGACACGGTGAAACATGAGAATGCTCCCCATCCCGGAATACCACGGGCTTACGGCCCGGTAGACCGCACTGCGCATCGCAATATTTTTAATGCGCTGGAAGCGATCGATTTTTGAGTAGGCTGAAATGGGGGAATTTTTCAAAACGCCGACCGAATTATATTGGTATACATTGAAGCAACCATGCCTGGGGTACATGCCGTCCTGGCGGCCGAGCGGGAAGCCTGCTTCAGGCGACCGCCGCCTTGTACACTTCAAGGCTTTGTTCCGCCGCTTTCTCCCAAGAAAATCCCGCCGCGCGCCGGATCCCGGCATGGGTCAACCTTTGCCTCAATGCCGTGTCGCTGTGGATCTTCCGCATCGCTTCAACGATATCATCTACCGAATAGGGATTCACGTGCAAGGCTGCACCCCCGGCGATCTCGGGCATGCAGGAATTGTCGGACGTGACAACGGGGGTTCCGCACGCCATCGACTCGATGATGGGGATTCCAAACCCCTCCCAAAGGGAAGGAAACAGAAACATTTCGGCCGCGCTGTACAGGTCCGGCAGCGCCTCATGCGACAGATATCCCAGTTCAATGACCCGGTCCTTCAAACGCAGACGGTCAATGGCCTCCCCGATTCCTTCGGGTTTCATGGTCCGTCTACCCGCCAGAACCAGTTTTACCTCCCCGGAAACTTCGTTGTGGAAACGGTTATATGCCTCCAGAATACGGATGATATTTTTGCGCGCCGTCAGCTTGCCGACATAAAGAATGTAGGGCTCCCGGATTCCGAATTCCTTTTCTATTCTCCTTTTGGCAATGTCGCGCGGTATGGGGCGGAAACGCGCATCCACCCCGTGATACACAACCGGAAGACGGTCCTTGGGAACCCTGTATTTTTCCGACACGAGATCTCTTACATGGTTGGAAACGCACAGGACCACGGATGCGCGTTTCATCCCCAGGTCGAGAAACCGGTTCAGGCGCCACAATATTTTCGAATCGTAAAACTCCGGATGCACGAAATGGCTGCTGCAGTGCATTGTGAACACGTACTTTTTGGGTGAAATGGGGGGCGGGATGAAAGTCGCGTGCAGAATCTGAACCTTGCTCCTCATGATCAGGTAGGGGAGGGTGGTGGGCAGGCTGATCCAGCGCACATCCGGTTTTATATAGTGATACCGGAGGTTGTCCGCCTTTATGTCGAGAGCGTTTTTCGCCCTGTTCAGGCAGAAAACGTGGTATTCGTTTTCCCTGTCCCGCTTGATCAGGGATCGAATCAGCTCCAGCTCGTACGTTCCGGGCCCCCCGCTCTCGAGACCCACGGTCATGACGAAGATCCCGATTTTCATTCGTTCAACACCTCGCAATACGTCTTCTCGAGTTCATCGACGGCAATATCGATGGAATACTCGCGCTCGATAAACTCCCTGGCGGCGGCGCCAAGCCGCTCGCGTCCGTTTTTATCGTCGATAAGATCCAGAACAGCCCGTACAAATCCTTCTTCATCCCCCGCCGGGACCATGATGCCTGTTTTCCCGGGCTCCATGATTTCTCTCAATCCACCGACGTCGGAAACCACCATCGGCATTGCAGCGGCCATGCCTTCGCCGATCGCCTGGGACACCCCCTCGATATTGGAGGGGTGAACCTGTATGTCCGCAAGCGGAACCAGTTCGAAGGGATCGGAAACAAAGCCCAGAAAATCAACGGCGTGATCAATGCGCAGGGATTTGGCAAGCGCTTTCAATTCACCTTCCAGCGGGCCGTCGCCCAGGATCCAGAGTTTCGCCTTCGGGCGCCGGGCAACCACCTCTTTGAAAATCCGCAGAAGCTGGTCCAGCGCCTTTTCGGGGTGGAACCTGCCGACGTAGACCAGCAACGGTTCATCCGGGCCGATCCCCCTGCTGCGACGCTTTTGTTCCCGCTCCTGAGGCAGGATGCACGCGTTACGGGGTTCGAACCCGGAGATCAGCTTGCGCAACCGCTCTGGCCGGGCCAGGCCCATTTCCACGGTTCTCCGGAAGGTGTAGTCGCAATGGACGGTAATTTGATCGAAAAAGCGAACGGCGAGCGCGTCCAGTCGCTGCAGCAAGTTGCGCTTCCAGTCCAGATCCGACCACATGTAGACCGTAGTCACGATTTTAACGGGAACGATGGCGGATACGATCGCCCCCAGCATGTCGGCATAACAGTTGTGGGTGTGGAGAATCTGTATCCGGTTTTCCATCAATATCCGTTTCAAAGCGCGGGCGGCTTTGAAAAACGGCTTGCGGCGTCCCCACGGGATCCTCTCAATCGGCCACCCCTCGCCTTTTATGAAATCCGCGAAAGGCGCTTCCGTCCCTCCACGGTTGGCGAAGCACGCCAGGCGCACGTCGAAGCGGGCGCTATCTATTTTCCGCAGCCATTTGACGATTCCGGTTTCGATCCCGCCCCAGGCTACGGTGTGGATCAGGTGCATCACCCGGACGGGGGATCCCTTTACCGAAGCGGACTCTTCGGTTCCATTGTCAGAATAGGTCGAGTACGGCATTGCGGTCGACAAGACAAATCTCTTAAACGTTCTGCATGCTGGGATCCAGGTTCTGGCCCCGCAGCGAATTTTCCCTGAAATAGCTGTATGACTGAAGCCGCAGCTGCGAAAGGTGTTTCACCGTTTGCTTCAAACCTTCCTCGAGTGTCGTTTGGGGCCTCCACCCGACGGCTTCCAGGGCTTCCCGGTTTTCACAGAAACTTCGCAGGGTTTCGGTCGGGCGCGTGCGCCCCGGGTCGGACTCGATCAGGGCCGTGCCGCCCATCTGTCCGACGATAAGCCGCGCCAGGTCGGCCACCGAGATTTCAAAACCGCCGCTGATGTTAATGACCCGGCCTCTCAGATCCTTTCCTTTTTGAGCGATGGACGTGAAAGCGCGCAGGGCGTCCTGTATGTAGAGAGGGTCCCGTGTTTGCGACCCGCCGTCGAGCTTTATGCGCCTGTGCCCGTCCAAAACGCTGTTGACGATGTAACTGATGATGTTCACGCCCTGCCCGGGACCGTATATCAGGGTGGGCCGCACCGAAACCGCAGCGATATCGTGCAACCGGTCGAAAAGCTTGCAGTATTCCCAGCCAGCCGCCTTCGCGATCGCGTACGAGCTGAGCGGCCGCTCGGGCAGGGCTTCCTCGTAGGGCACGCCGGTGTTTCCATACACCTTGCAGGAATCCCCGTAAAGGAACAGTTCGCCTCCGCATGCCCGAAATGCCTCAAGTGCATTCACCGTGGCGAGTATGTTGCCCCGGATCGCGGCATGATACTGATTCAGTTCCTCCCCCGCGTCGGGGTGTGCCGCCAGGTGAATCAGTATCTCGGGGCGGAATTCTTCCAGTCCACGGCGGGTTTCCTCGAAGTTCGTCAGGTCGCATTCGAAAAACCGGCAGCCGGCGCCTTCATCCATTTCTGGAACGGTCCGTTTGACGCGATCCATACCCCCCACGACGGCGCCTAATTTGACCATGTGGGCCGCAAGGCTGGAGCCTATAAAGCCGCTTGCTCCCGTTACCAGGATTCTTTTCCCCTCAAGCTTGGTCGGGCATGTTTTTTTCATTTCAAAAAGCTCCGTCGCGGGCCAGTATCTTCCAAAGGGTTTTGAACATAATTCGTATATCGGCGGAAAAGGAACGTTTTTTGACGTACTCCAGGTCGTGCGCCACCGTGTCGAAATAGCTCAGGCGTCCGCGCCCCGATATCTGCGCCAGCCCCGTGATGCCCGGGCGAACGGCGAATTTCAGCAGCATGTCGTTCCGGTAATAGGGGAGCATTTCGGGGATCTCGGGCCGCGGTCCCACCAGAGCCATGTCCCCCGTCAACACGTTCCAGAAGTTCGGCAGTTCGTCCAGCGTGCTTTTCCGCAGCCAGCGCCCCTGAGGCGTAACCCGGGGGTCGTTTTCCACTTTAAAATGCAATCCTTCCAGTTCTTCATCGGTGTATTGGTAGGCGTAGAGTTCGGGGAACCTTTTTTTGGCGTCCGCATGGAGCGTCCGGAATTTCACGAAAGTGAAAAGCTTCCCATTCCGCCCCACCCGTTTCTGAAAGAACAGGGCCGGTCCGGGGGTGCCGCTTTTGATGATCGCGGCTATCACCAGAAGGATAGGGGCGGCCGCAATCAAGACCGACAGTGCAATAAGAACCTCCATGACCCTGCATAGAAACCCGGGCTCCAGGTTCCGCCTCGGGATGGAGCGGGTATGATGGATCAGTGCGGGTATGTTAATGACTGATTCCGCGGCG
>JAFGAO010000047.1 GCA_016933615.1 Acidobacteriota bacterium | reverse complement strand
TCCCTTTCCGCCAATCCGCGCTCGTAATAGCCCAGCGCCTTGTCCGCGTCCCCTTCCTGCCCGCGGCTCGCCAGAAAGTCCGCCAGTCTTTCCAGACTCACCGATACGTCCCGCGCCGCCTGCGCCGATTGCGGATTGGCTTGGTAAACCTTCTCGAGCAAATCATGGGCGAGCTCAAGAAATTCCCCCGCCAGCTCGAACAATCCGACAACCAACTCGATTCCCCCAACAAGGCAAGAAATTCGGCCCAGGCGAGAGCCATCGTCTACTGCACGGCCGCGCTCAAGAAGTAAATATTTCTCCAGCGGCTCCAGTTCCCAAAGCGCCGTCGGCGTATGCTCCCACGCCGATTCCAGTAAATTAGCGAAGCCTTCTACAGCTTCTCGCAGGATACGGGACTTTTCAATCGCATCGTTGCGATCCATCTTTCCGAATACATAACCGCCGATCAATCGATGCATGCGAGTCACTTCCGGAACCGATCCCGGCGTCAGCCAGCGCCCCGCTATCAAACAACGGCGGATAACCATCCAGGGGTCCGGATATCCCTCCTGGGATCGGAGCGAATCGGGCTGTTCCAAAAACAGGCACGCTTTTAACCAAGGCCACGGGATACTTTCCGGCGGAAGAAGGGCGGCGAAGCCGATGGCGCTTCGAACCACCGGAGCGAGAGGTTCGAGCGATAAATCCACGATAATCCCAATCTGTTTTTCCCGATGCCGCATCTGTGCGGCCACATCCGGAGCCGATCCAAGCGAGTCGAGGCTGGTCAATCCCTCCTGTCGCAACCTCTTCCGATACGCTGAGGGGCGGACATCCGGATAGAGGAATAAATAGACAGCCACAGCTTCCACCGCCAATGCAAAACCATCGAGATCCTCGGCGATCTTAAGCGCGGCGGCTTTATCCGGATTGGCCGTCGCCGCTGGCCACTTTCCTCCCGGCTGTCGGCGCTCAATGAGATCCGCCGCATCCCGCACCGGCAGAGCATCGACGGGTATGGCGGATACCGCGTACTTTCCGATCTTGAGCCCGGATTCGAATCCGATCCGGGTCGTGACAACAATGCGCAGCCATCCGGCGGGCGGGACACAAGCCAACTGCGGTTCGGAGAGCAGCTCCGGCTCGGTCATGTTTTCAAGAACGAGAAGGCAGGAACCGCCTTCTCCGATTCCAGGACTCGTTTCGGCTCGGCGTTTTAATTCCTTAAGTACCAGCCGCCCGCGTGATTCGGCCGTCTCCCCCATTCCCTCTCCCGCGCCGATTCCCAGTTCGGAAGCCAATCCGCCCAGCAGCGGCAGAAGCTCCCGATGGCCCTCCGCCTTGACAAACCAAATCCCTGCCGGAAAACGATCCATATTCCGGTCAGCAAATTCGACGACCAATTCGGTTTTCCCCATCCCGCCGAAACCATGTACGACGAGAATAATTTCGACGCGGCCAGACAATAATGCAACCTCAATTTTCGCCAACTCCTCCTTTCGTCCGACAAAGAAAGGATTGGGTTGCCGCAGGTTGCCGCTGTGCGGTTGATCGGGAGAAGGTCCCGACGGCGCAAAAGCAGGTTGCGTAAACCGCTGAATAATAAGTTCGGCGGTTTCGTCCGGATTCCTACCGGAAATGTTCAAGTGCCCGTCGCCAGGCAGTATTCCAAGATCCGTCATATTCCCCGGTTCGCCGAAGCTGAGCAGCATGATCCTCCCCTGATCCGCCGAGGAGATCAATTGCCTTATAAAACGCCATTCCAGTTTGCACCAGCGCTTCACTCGATATTCCGGACACAAGAAGATAACAATCAGTTCGGATTGATCTTTGTATAAAGCCGGCAAATAGATATCCAAGTCAGGGCGCGCAAATTCCGCCTCATGATATTTGTCGTATAGAATTCTATCTTTCGAAAAACGGTTTGCCAATAATTCAGCCACCCGCTCTACGAACTTTCGATATTCCCCGGGGAACGAAAGCGCCACGGCAAACCTTTTTTCAGCAGAATACTTTTCTTTGCCCATTATGCTTATTCCTTTGTCACTGCTCAGCCTCACGCCCTCATACGCTCCTCATCACACAACCCCTTCGCCCCTTCCCCTTCTCCAGGCATAGGACAGGATAGCGGGAAGTTGATGGGGGATAGAGGCGAGGATGGAAAAAGTCGGGGTTTTTCGATATGGAATGTGTTTAGCCGTTACCTTTCTTTTAACACATCAGGGGGTAACCATCGCATAAGCTTGTCGGCAATTATATATATGAAGGTAGATAATTACAAACTGCACGGTAATAATTATGCGATAGTAATCTGTCTGCATTTTCCGGCCTAATCCGGCCGCCCGTTTCGGAGTTATCCGGCCGGTGATTCCGGAGTTATCCGGCCACCCATTCCGGAGTT
>JAFGAO010000046.1 GCA_016933615.1 Acidobacteriota bacterium | reverse complement strand
TGAATAGGCACACGGAGTATTGATCCAGTTGAAGATGCCGCCGGACATGTAGGCAAAGCAGCAGTATCCGATGCCTTCATTCTTTTCAAGCTTGGGCCATTTTTCTTTGACTCTCACGGCCATTTTCTCGATGCACGGCTGGATGCCGCAGCTTTCAAACGTATACTGGCCGGGCGCCTGGTATCCGGGCTCCACGGCGTTGATGCGCCGGATTTCCAGGGGGTCGATTCTCAGGTCCCTGGCCGCTCTTTCCAATTGAGTTTCGGAGCAGTATTTCGCCGGAACGGCGCCGAATCCCCGGATGGATGTCGCCCATACGGTGTTGGTATAGACCCGAACCCCGTCGAATCTGTAATTTGGGATTTTATAGGGCATGGTGATGAAGGTGCCGGTCAGATAGAGCGTCGTCGCCCCCAATCCGGTGTAGGCGCCTCCATTGGTCATGGTCTTTACTTCAAAAGCCACGATGGTGCCGTCCTTCTTCAGGCCGATCTTCAGAGCCATGTGCTGCGCGGTACGGTGCTCGGTGGTGGTGAACTCCTCGTCCCTGTTGAAGACGATCTTTACGGGCCGGCCCGTCTTCATGGAAAGAATGGCCGCGTTTACAGCATCCGGCATGGTGGAGTTCTTGCCGCCGTAGTGGCCGCCGACATGCGGTTTTATGACCCGGACGTCGCCTTCACGAAGCTTCAGGGCTTCCGCCAGGTTCAGCTGCACGAAGTAGGGGGACCCGGTGGAGGTCCATACGGTCAGCCTGCCCGTGCCCTTATCGAAGCTGGCCAGGGTGTTGTGCACTTCCATGGCACAGGGATGCGCCGCTTCCAGTACGTACCTGTCTTCCCGAATATAGTCGGCTTCGGCAAATCCCTTGTCCACGTCTCCCCATTCGATGTGGCGGGTTGCATTGATATTGCTCGGGAAATCCTCGTGCACCATGGGCGCATCGTCCTTTATGCCCTCTATGGGATCGAAAACGGCCGGCAGGGGCTCGTACTCCACCTCGATCAAGTCCAGGGCCTTCTCGGCGATTTCTTCGGTGGTGGCCGCCACGGCCGCCACCGGATCCCCGATGAAGCGGACTTTGTCGGTGGCGAGAGCCTGCTGGTCGGCCAGTTCGCGAAAGCGCCTCCAGAGGCCCCATTTGCCTCCGGGCGTGTCTTTGCCCGTGATAACCACTTTCACTCCCGGAAGTTTCTCCGCTTCGCTGGCGTCGATTCTGAGGATCCTGGCATGCGGGTACGGACTTCTCAAAAGCTTGCCGTAGAGCATATTGGGCAGGGTCATGTCGATGGTGTACTTGGCCTCGCCCGTTACCTTTGCCGGTCCGTCCACGTTGGGTGTCGGTTTGCCGATGATGGAATATTCTTTCATTATGCCCCCTTCCCTGACTTAGCCGTCTGCGTCCACTTGGACTGCAGGTTCTTTTGCGCCGGCAATTTCATTGCCGCTTCCCGTGACTTTAGCCTCTTTGCCGCGTCCTGAATGGCTTCGTTGATCATGTTGTATCCGGTGCAGCGGCACAGATGGCCGTCCATCTGCATCTGTATCTGTTCCCTCGTGGGGTTGGGATTCTCGTCGAGCAGCGCTTTGGCGGCCATGATCTGCCCGGAGGTGCAGAAGCCGCACTGGAATGCCCAGTTGTCGATAAAAGCCTGTTGAATCGGATGCAGATTGGGACCGTCGGCCAGACCTTCAACGGTCGTCACTTTCTTTCCTTCCACCTGCAGCGCCAGGATGGAACAGGATTTGACGGCTTTCCCGTCGACTATGACCGTGCAGGCCGCGCAGGAACTGCTGTCGCAGGCCTGATGGGTCCCCGTCAATCCAAGCATTTCCCTTAGAACCTGAACCAGGAGAGTCTTCGGTTCTATGAACAAATTATACGACTCTCCGTTTACAGTAATGTTTAACTCCCGTTTCATAACGTTCCCCCATTTATCATGGAATTAAGCCTTCTTGGCTCTCTCTAAGGCGACTTTCGCAACTCGTTTCAGCAAAGTCCCCGCCAGCTCCCGTTTGTAGTCCTCGGATCCTTCGATGCCGGACACGGGGCTGACCTCGGTCATCACCATCTCGGCCGCTTTATCCAGCAGCGCCTCGGTGATCTTTTTGCCCCTAAGAACCTCCTCGGTTTTCTTCGCTCTTACGGGCGCCGGGGCGGCCCCGGCCAGGCCGATCCTGGCGTTGGCGCATACTTCCTTTTTCTTGTCTAGAGTTATCAGCACCGCCACGGACGCAAGAGCATAATCCCCCAGAAGCTGGGAGTATTTTGTGTAGTAGGCGCCGGTATTGGCCGGCATGACCGGGATCTGAATCTCCGCAACCATCTCGCCGGGCTGGACGACCGTTTCAAAAAAGTCCACGGCGAATTTCTCGGCGGCCACCATTCGCTCTTCGCCTTTGCTGGCTATCTTGAATTTTGCATCCAGAGCGATCAGGGGCGGCGCAGGATCGGTGGCAGGGTCGGCATTGCAGAGATCGCCTACGACCGTGCCCCAATTCCGCGTCTCGACCGAGGCGACGTTCTCTTCCATCTCGCAAAGAAAGCCGTATTTCTCCCGGACGATCGGCGACAGCTCCAGCGACCGGTGCGTTGCCAATGCCCCGATCTTCAGGCCTTGTTTTTCATCGAACGCGATGTAATCCAGATCCGACAAACCTTTAATGCTAATAACATACTCAGGCGCGATCAGCCTGTGCTTCATCGCGGTCAGCAGGGACTGGCCGCCCGCGATGATTTTATATTCATCGTCCTTGTATCGAGAAAGCAGATCGAGGGCTTCCTCAACCTTTACAGGACCGAAATATTCGAAATCAGTGGTAATGGTTTTCATTTCAGCTTGGACCCCCTTCTATTACAGTTTCTTGAACCCGTAGATTCTCTCCCGCCCCCACCTATCGGAAGCATTTGCCGCCCTGCTATAAAAACCTCGATCGATGCGGGGCAAGGGCGGCAAAGGAATCAATCACCGACTTTATTGGAAACAACAGAAAAGATAAACCGCATATATGCTTCATTTTCCGGTGTGCTGCAAGGGTATCGTTTCTGTAAATTCCGGAATAAGTCAAATTCCCCAGAAATTTATGGGGATTCTGATACAGGATGGATTTTGCAGCCGGCAGATACATTGCTACCGGGGGCCTGCCGGTTTTCTCCGTCGAACCCTCTGATTCTTTCAATCCCCGGCGCTTAAAGCTTTGGTACCAATCCGGATGCTAATGATAAGTAAAACCAAATAAATTCAGTTATTTGTGTCGGCAAAGGCGGCCTACGATCCATAATATTAAGGATAAATGCACTGCTTCACCGAGATTTCTTCAGTCCTGATCCCCGAACAGCGCTTTCGGGCCGGAGTTTGGGTCGGTCTAGGAATCACTCGATATATATTCGGAATCACATGTGTCGCATTTGACAATGACACCAGAAGCCAGGTAACCCATAGAAAATAAAGGGCCAGTTCCTTTTTTATCGTCTCCTCTGTAATGATTTTGGAAGCACTGGTTGTAATGTCTTCCTCTGTAGAGGGGGCAATTGATGCATCCTTTGCCCGAGATGGGGCATTTTGCCATGTTCATTTTGCTTTTAGCCATTGTAAGACCTCTTTCTTCACTACGATATCAAGTTAAAACAATGCGGATACATAAGTCAATGGGAAAAGTTTCATAGAGGAAACTCCTCCCGGCTTGAGGGTCTATAATCTGTGTTCTTTGCGAAGCGAAGGCCGGCCTGTAAATCCGGCCGGCAAATGAATCCCGTGAAAAAAATGCAGTGTGCCTGCGCTTAATATGATTCTCCTGTTTTCGTGAGGCGCGGGATTTGCGGCATCCGCAGGGGCGCCGCGGGGAGGGCGGACTTGTGTTTCCATTGTATACAACACAATCAAAACGACTTATTAATATAATGTATACATTAACATCAAAGGAAACGGCAAGGCGGCAGGATCTGCATTCGGAATTCATTCTTACGCCTATGTTTTCCGGGCGGATGCGGATTTTCTTCTCAAACGTCATTTAAGGAAGGCAATCCGGGCTCCAATAATTTTTGATTGTTTCTTCCGATCCGCTTCGGATATACACCGGATCTGGGAAACGCGGCTGATTTCCAGACCAACGCCGGATAGGTTCCATCCGGCGGCGGGCCGTTTGTGCTGTTCCGGTTTTCCCTTGACAAGACTGTTCCATCTAGTGGAATGTAAAGCACGATGCTCTATGCAATGCGCAGCGGATCCTGACGGTCTGCGGCGTCCGGGAAAGGGATTCACAGGGTTTCCCAAACATTGTTGTTTTCGGTTTAAATATAATTTAATGAATACTTTGATTGAATTTATGCTGAGGGTTTTTTGAATCGCAACCGGAATTATCTGCAATAGGCCAATGAGGATTTAGTTCAGTATCTTTGGTTGGGTTTTGGGGTTTCTTTTGGGAAACTTCACCGTTACACGCTTCGAATGTCATGTTGCCGGAGAGCGTCTGCGATTTGAATCCGTCTGCTCATTGGTTTTTGGCTGGTGACAAAGCCGGATCCCTGGAATCAGCAGCATTCATATACGGCAAACGCTTTAAAAGAAAGCGTCCCGGGCAGGCATGACGGAATCGGCCCGACGATGTGGAAAGGAGTCAATAATGAATGTAGGAGTGATCGGCTCAGGATCCATCGGTCCTGATCTGGCATACGGTTTTCTCTCAGCCCTGGCGGCGGGAGAGGGCGGCAAAGTATATCTTCTGGACATCGCCAAGAAAGCGCTGGATGCCGGGACCGAGCGCATCCACGGCTATCTCAACAAGGCGCTGGCCCGCGGGAAAATGAATCCGAAAGCTGCCGAGGCTATCAAGTCGGCCCTGGTGCCGACCATGGATATCAAGGACCTGGCCGGCTGCGATTACGTCCTGGAAGCAGCCTCTGAAGATCTCAAGGTCAAGCGTGCAATATTAAAGAGCCTGGAAGCGGTTGTCCGGCCCGACTGTCTTATCGGCTTCGCCACTTCGGCCATTCCGAAAGCCAGGATCGCGGCGCAAGCGCTGCACCCGCAACGGTGCTTTGTGAACCATCCGTTCTATCCGGCCTGGCGCTCGCTCCCCATCGAGGTCGCTTCCGAGGGAGCGGACGAGCAATTAAGAGCAAAGATGCTGGATGTGCTCAAGAAACTGGGCAAGGTGCCGATCGCAACGGCGGATGTGGTCGCCTTCGCGGCCGATGACGTTTTCAGCAACTACATCTGCGAAGCGGTCCGCATCGTGGAGGAAGGAATCGCCACGCCGGCACAGGTGGACCAGATCGTCAACGGCGCGATCGGGGGCGGCGGCCCGTGCAACGTCATGGACCTGACCAACGGCAACCTGCTGGTCGTTCACATCCAGGAACTGATGCAGGAGGTGCATGGAGACTGGTTTGCGCCGCCCCCATTGCTGTCGAAGCAGGGGACGGCAAGATGGCGCAACCCCAAGGCCGCCGAAGACACATCGTACACGGAAGAACAGGCCGCTCGGGTGATGGACCGCATCCTGGCCGTACTGCTCGGCCGGGCCTATGCGGTGGTTGAAAACGGCGTATGTGACGCTTCCGATCTCAACTGGCTTCTGCGGATGTCGCTCGGCTTCAATGAAGGGACGCTGGATCTCGGGAAAAAACTCGGTGCTGAAAAGGTGGCGCAGCTGTGCCTGAAATTTGCCGAAGCGAATCCCGGATTCCCGGTTCCCAGGTGCATTACGGAGAAAAAGCTGCCCGCCTACCTGAGGGATGTGAAAATCGACAGGGACGGCGAAATCGCGACGATAACGGTCCGCAGGCCTGAGCTCAAAAACGCCCTTTCCATGCAGACCGTCCAGGAAATCAAAGCTGCCCTGGACGAACTCAAAAAGGATCCCGCCATAAAGGGAATTGTATTCACGGGATACGAAGGGGCGCTCTCGGGGGCCGACATCAACGAGTTCCTGTCCATTAACACGAGAGAGGAAGCCGAAGGGATCTGCACCAGTGCGCATCCGGTGCAGAAAGAGATAGCGGATTGCCCGAAACCCGTTGTTGCAGCCTTGGACGGGCCTGTTCTGGGCGGCGGCTGCGAGTTCAGCATGGCTTGCCACGCCCGCGTCGTCGGCAAAAAACTGCTGCTCGGGCAGCCTGAAGTCAATCTCGGCATTACGCCGGGATACGGCGCAACGCAGCGGTTGCCCCGTATTGTCGGAGTGGAAAAAGCCCTGGAGCTGTTGAGAACCGGGCGCGCAGCAGGCGCTGAAGAAGCCTGCGCCATCGGTTGGGCGTACGGCAAGCCGGCCGATGATCCGGTAGAGGCTGCAAAGGAACTGATCCGCGGCCATATCGCGGGGAAGGTGAAGGTGGCGCCTGTGGATCCGGCTCCCGTGGCAGTGCCGGATCCGGTTCCGGACATCGATATCGGCCACCATTCCCTGGTTATCGACGCCATCCTGGTTGATGCGGTAAAGAGGGGGCTTGCACTCCCGCTCGATGAGGGATTGATTGTTGAGGCCAAAGCATTTGCCGATGCAAAAGATACAATCGATTCGTGTATCGGCATCGAAAATTTCACACAGAACGGCCCGCGCTTCCAGGCCGCCTTCATGCACGAGTAGGAGGAGACAGCATTATGGCGAAGGAGAAATCTATTGTGGTTCTCGACGGCGGCAGGCGGCTGCCGCGAGCGGATCTTTTATACAAAAACAGGCTGCCCGGTCTCTATGCGCGGATTTCCACCACCCAGCTGGGAGGCATGGCGATCAAGGCGACCCTGGAGAATACGGCCATCGATCCCGGCCTGATCGGCCACGTGATTATGGGTATGGCGGCGCACAGCCACCGCGACTCCATTTACGGGGCCCAGGGGATGCGCTGGCGCGGCGGCCTGGGCTATGACGTGCCGGCGCTTACCGTGGCGCGCATCTGCGGCAGCGGGGCCGAGGCCATATCGGTCGCGGCTGAAATGGCGCTTGCCGGCCTCCGTCACGACGAAAACCGGCCGTTCTACATCGTGGGCGGCGGCGAAAGCATGCAGTATCCGTTTACGCTCTACAACTACCGCGGCCGAATGGTCGGAAATGCAACACAGAAGTACGGCCCTATCGACTCCAGGGCCCTTCCCGCCGGCACCACCCTGCAGGATTCCCTTCTCATGTGCCTGTATGATCCGGCCGCCAAGCTCAGAATGGCGGGAACGGCCGAAGAGCTGGGGCGCCGCTACGGCATCACGCGCGAGGAATGCGACCGCTTCGGCTACCGGTCCCACGCGAACGCCAAGAAAGCGCGCGATGCGGGGCATTTCGACGAAGAGCTCGTGCCGGTTACGGTGCAGCAGGGAGGGGGCGCCCCGCCCATCACGGTCAAATACGACGAGCACATACTGGAAGATCCGTCCCTGGAGAAAATGGCCAAGCTGCTCCCCGCCTTCGAAGCCAACGGCGTCATCACGGCAGGCAACGCGAGCGCCGTGGTCGACGGCGCCGCGGCCATGGTTCTCGGCCTGGAGAGCGACGCCCAACGCTACGGCCTGAAACCGCTCTGCCGCATCATCGGTTATGGAGTCGCGGGCGTCGATCCCCGAATCATGGGATACGGCCCGGTGCCGGCGTCGCGCAAGGCCCTGGAGAGTGCCGGGTTGAAGGGGGATCAGATCGATATTATCGAGCTCAACGAGGCTTTTGCCCCGCAATCTCTGGCATGCCTGCGCGACATGGAAAAGTACGGGATCGATCCGGAGAAGGTCAATCCAATGGGAAACGCCATAGCACTGGGGCATCCGCTCGGAGCGACAGGCGCGGTTCTGTTCCTTACCTGCGCTTACGCCCTGCGCCGCAGAAAGCTGCGCTACGGCCTGGTCACGATGTGCATCGGCGGTGGACAGGGCATTGCCCTTGTTATAGAGTCCATCCATTAATCCGCAACAGGGGGCGGCATGGGTTTGCCGCCCCGAACCTCCCGTTTTCGATTGCGGCGCAGGCAAAGTCACGCCGGAATCGAGATCCGAATTCCGGGTCCGGTTCCATGGCGGATGACAGGCAGACGGACGGCCGGAACTTCCGCTGATGGATACACGGACATACATTGGTAGTTTTTCGTCACCGGGAAGGCACGGGAAGCGACTGTTAAACGGGGCTTATAAATTCATTAACTGGAGAAAAACGGGTCATTTCCGACAGGTCGATGCCGGGGATTTGCATCCAAAGTCGCCGGCAACCGGATCTGCAAATTCAGCCGTCCGGTGGTGGAACCCGGCCGGAACGGGAATGAAACGGATCGCAACTGGATGAGAATAGGGGAAGCTTATGGCTGAGGTGACGTGGCGCAATTACCTGGAGAACAAGCACAGCAGGCCCGCGCCGCTCAAGGGCATCAAGGTGCTGGAAGCCTGCACCATCATATTGGGTCCCGCAGGCCCGTCCTTTCTCGCCAAACTGGGGGCTGAAGTCGTCAAATGCGAATTCCCCCCTCTGGGCGACACTTCAAGGAACCTGATTCCGTTCGGAGACTATTTCAGGGAACAGGGAACGGGTTTCGTCCATGCCAACCAGAACAAGTACTGGATGGGACTGGACCTGCACAAGCCGGAAGCCCAGGAGATTTACCGCCAGCTGGCCGCACAGGCGGATATCGTCGAGGAGAATATGCGCCCCGGCGTCCTGGAAAAGTGGAACGTCGGGTACCGGCAGCTGAAGGAGATCAATCCCGGGCTCATCTATCTTGCCAAGAACGGCTTCGGCCAATGGGGGCAGTACGCCGAAGAGAACAGGCCCTCCAACGACGGAGCGTCCCAGGCGTTCGCCGGTTTTGCGTGGCTGTCGTCCCAGCCGGGGCAGCGCCCGCTCAAGAGCCGCCTCTACATCTGCGACAACTTCGGGGCGCTTCTGGGAGAGGTCGCCGTCATGGCCGCGCTGCGCCATCGCCGCAGGACCGGAAAGGGCCAGTATATCGAGCTGTCCCAGACAGAGAGCATCATCCGCTCGATGTCCTGGGTCTGGCCCTACCAGCAGATGACGGGCAAGATGGCCATGCCCGCGGGAAACAGGGACCTGTGCGTCAGCCCCGCCGATACCTTCCGGTGCCGGGACGACCGGTTCGTGGCGATAGGGGCCGCGCTGCCCGACGACTTCAAAGGACTTTGCAGCGCCATGGGCCGGCCGGAACTGGCCGAGGATCCGAAATTCAAAAATCATCTGGACAGGCTGCGCGACGAAAACACCCTGGAGCTGCTGGATATCATCTCAAAATGGGTGCGGGGAAAAACCCCCGAGGAGATCGAGCGGCTCGCGGAGAAGCACGGCTTTGCTGCGACGCGCGTGCAGAGCATCAAGGACATCGTCGACGACAGGCACTGGCGCGAGAGAGGAACCATGGCGTATGTGGACGATCCCATGCTGGGCCCGTTTTACGAATTCGATTTCCCGGTGCTGATGTCCAAAACGCCCCCGAAGGTGCGCTGGTCGGTCCGGGCCATAGGCTTCGACAACGAATACGTGCTGACGCACAAGCTCGGCAAAAACAAGGAGCAGATCAGGAAGCTGTACGAGCGCGGGGCCATAGGCAGATGGGCGGATATGATTTCAAGACGGCCTCCGGAGGACTGGGACGGGGAAACCGGGGTCATCATGTCGAGGGGGGCTGCAAACCCGCCAGGAAAGGGGAAATAAGTATGGCACAACAATCGGCTGCGGAATGGTTCAGGGAGAGAGACGATCCCGCTATAGCGCACACCAAGCCGGAAGCGCTGGATGACATCACTGTTCTGGACTTAAGCTACAACAGCTATGCCGGGGCTTTCTGCACTTCCCTCCTGGCGGAATTCGGCGCGGAGGTCATTAAAATAGAGCCTCCCGGGGGCGATTTTATGCGGACCTGCACCCCCTACGGCATCCAGCATCAGGGAGTGGGGCTGAACTATCTGACGGAAGGCCGGAACAAGTTCCATGTCACCCTGGACCTGCAAAAAGAGGAAGCCAGGAAGATACTGGAAAAGATGGTTGCCCAGGCGGATGTGCTGGTGGAGACGTTCACGCCCGGCGTGATGGACGGCTGGGGAATCGGCTACGAGCAGCTGAAGGAAATAAATCCCAGGCTCATATTCGCGTCCATCACACCCTTCGGCCAGTTCGGGCCCAAGAGCAAGAGCAAAATGTCGGACTACGACAACATTATCCAGGCCCGCTCCGGCATGCACTATGCGACGGGAGAGATTCTGCCTGAAGGGAAAACCCTGGACGAGATGCCCTGGGCCATTCCCACAAAGAGCGGCCCCTGGATCGGCGCCACCCCGGCCGGGGCCTTCATGGCGACGGGCATCATGGCGGCTCTTTACTGGAGAGATGCATCCGGGGAAGGGCAGGCGCTGGACTGCGCCACCTCGGAAGCGTATGCAAGCTTCGACGACTGGGCCTACCAGTGGTATCAGGAAACCGGAAGGGTCGCCGAGCGTTTCGGGAATCTCGATATCGCAGGATGGCTCTACTGCTTCGCCCCGACCAAGGACGGCGCCGTTTTTCTGGGCGCGCTGCGGCTGGAGCAGTGGCAGGCGTTTGTGGACATGCTCGGCAAATGGGATGAATGGGGCGCCGCAGAGTGGAAGGAGATGGCCCCGTTCATGGCCGAGGACCAGCAGATAAAATGGGCGGATCTGTGTTTTGCCGAGACCCGGAAATACACCAACAGGGAACTGGTGGATATGTCTGTGGAGTACAGCAAAAAGGGGCGCCTGGCTCCCATCGCGCCCGTCGTAGCCCCGATCGGCAACCCGATGGATACCCTCGAGGACCCGAACTGGAACGACCGGGGC
Organism: Acidobacteriota bacterium; assembly: GCA_016933615.1. Taxonomy (GTDB): domain Bacteria; phylum Acidobacteriota; class UBA6911; order UBA6911; family UBA6911; genus UBA6911. The sequence goes on along the minus strand of JAFGAO010000046.1, from coordinate 12,092 downwards.
CTCTTCACGCCGGTGGACGACCCCGTTTACGGTCCGGTCGTGCTGGCCCAGGCGCAGTACAAGTTGACGGAAACGCCTCCGCGCACGAAATGGGTTTGCCGTCCGGTCGGGTACGACAACGGTTTTGTCTACCTGAAATACCTGTCCTACGGTCCGGAGAAGCTCAAAAAACTGAAGGAAGCGGGCGTTATATAAAAAAAGAACGCAGTGAGTGATCGTTATATTTGACGCAATAGTAATGCAGGACGCGATTCCGATCAATGCTCGAAGACGGCGCCCCGCGGGCACGATCCCGGGCGCCCGTTGAGCATTGATTAAAGGAGGGAAGATGATTAGCAAGGATGAGCTGGCAAATATCGTTGGTGCGGAGAATGTGAGCGACGCCGAGGCTGTTCTGCTCAAGTACTCCCGCGACCGCAGCCTGGTTCCCGCGGGAAGTCCGGAATGCGTGGTCTGGCCGACCGGCTCGGAACAGGTCGGCGAAGTTCTGAAGTGGGCGAATGCCGGGAATATCCCTGTCGTACCGGTATCGTCCCAGGAACATTTCAACGGCGGCGCCATTCCCAGACAGGGCGGCATCATTCTGGATTTGTCGAAAATGAACAGGATCTTTGAAATCGACAAGGACCTTAAGAAAGCGCGGTTTGAAGCGGGCGTCACCTGGGGGCGGTTGACCGCGGAGCTGGCCAAAAAAGGCATGCGGACCATCATGCCCCTTCTGCCCCACGCGGACAGGTCGGTGCTGACCGACACTCTCGAAAGGGAGGTCCCGACCAACACCGTCTACGACTACGGCGAACCGATGATGGCGTTTGAAGTGGTCTGGCCCACCGGCGATATATTCCGCCTGGGTTCCGCCAGCGTGAACGGGTATCCGGATTCGATGTCCAAGGGGGGCAATCCCTCGGGGCCCGGGATCGACTTCTATCGCTTCGTCCAGGGCGCGCAGGGCACCATGGGAGTGGTGACCTGGACCAACATGAAGATCATGTTCGAAACCAAAAAGGACAAAGTCTTCTTCGCCCCCGTAGAGGATCTGGCGTACGCGCAGGAGTTCCTCTACAGGATCCTGCCCCGCAGAGTGGGCCAGGAGGTGGTCCTGCTCAACAGCACGGATCTCGCCGCAATCCTGGCCGAAGACATGGATGCGGAATTTGAAAAACTCCGCGCGACGCTTCCGCCCTGGACCCTGATCCTGGTTGTCAGCGGGCTTTTGCGCCGTCCCGACGAGAAGATAGCCTACGAGGTAAAGCTGCTTCGTGAAGTCATGAAGAACGAATTCCGTGAAATGCATCTCTCGGAGGCGCTCCCCGGCTTCCCGGGACTGGGAAGCAAAATGCTTTCGCTTCTGCGCAATCCGTGGCCCGCGCACCTTACATACTGGAAAAACCGCTGGCAGGGCGCTTCCCAGAGCCTTTTCTTCATCGCCAGGCCGGAGATGTCGCCCCTTTACGTCGACATCGTGGAAGCGATTGCCCCGAGATACGGATATCCGGTTGCGGATATCGGAAGTTATATCCAACCCATCGAGCACAACCGTGCATGCCAGGTCGAGTTCACCTTCTTCTACGACGCCAGGGATGAAGAGGCAAAAGCCCGGATTTCCGCCCTGTACAGGGACGCGGCGCAGGCTCTTGTCGGCGAAGGCGCTCTTTTCACCAGGCCGTACGGAGACCTGGCGCCCATGGTTTACGAGCGGGCTGCCGGTTACGTCATGGCGCTGAAACGGGTGAAGAAGCTGTTCGATCCCAACAATATTATGAATCCGGGCAATTTGTGCTTCTAGGGAGGTGAAGATGCCAACGACTAAATTCAGTTTAGACCCATCCGATATCAATAATTTTACTTATGACATGAGCCGGTGCATCAAGTGCAAGGGATGCTACTGGGTCGAGCACACCTACCAGCCCGGAGCCAGGTTCGCCACGCGATGCCCGAGCAACGTGTGGAACGATTTCGATGCTTACGGGGCTTTCGGAAAAATGAGAATCGGGCTGGCCCTGGCCGAAGGCAGGCTCGAGTGGACCCCGAAGCTTCTGGAAATCATCTATGCCGATCCGCTGTGCGGCGCCTGCGATGTCGGGTGCAAGAGGAACCTGGACCTCGAGGTGGAGCTGAGCCTGGAATCCCTCAGGGTGAAGGCGGTCAAAGACGGCGCGGGGCCGATGCCCGTGCATAAAAAGATCGCCCAGAATATCGCGACGAAACACAACGTTTACGGGGCGCCCCACGGAAACCGGAAACAGTGGGCGACCGGCGATCTGAAAATCGAGGAGAAAGCCGATCTCCTTTACTTCGTCGGATGCACCGCCTCCTACGGCAACAAGGAGATCGCCCAATCGACGGCCAAGATCCTGAATGCGACCGGGACGCCGTTCATGCTCATGCCGGAGGAATGGTGCTGCGGCAATACGCTCCAGTCGGTCGGAATGCTGGACGAAGCGCGCGCGCTCGCCAAACGGAATATCGAAATGGTCAAGAGCACGGGAGCCAAGCGGGTGCTCCTGTCCTGCGCCGAAGGGTACCGCATGTGGAAAGTGGAGTACCCGAAGCTCCTGAATATCGCCACAGCCGATCTCGGGTTCGAGGTGGTCCACCTGGTGGAATTCGCGGATGAAGCGCTCCAGAAAGGTTCGCTCAGGCCCGCGAAACCCGTGAACAAGCGGGTGACCTACCACGACTCCTGCAGCATCAGCCGCCTTGCCGATCCCTGGACCCCATACAGCGGCGAACGCGGGTGGATGGGAACCGTCAATCCCCGCCTGAAACGCCGGCGCGGGACCCAGGGGCTCTATGCCCAGCCGAGGAATGTTATCAACGCCATTCCCGGGATCGATTTCGTCGAAATGATCCGAACCAGGGAAAACGCCTTCTGCTGCGGGGCCGGCCGCGGAACAAAAGAAGCTTTTCCCACGCTCGCCTCCTCCTCGGCCAAACACAGGCTGGAAGAGGTGAAGGAAATCGGCGCTGAAGTCCTTGTTTCGGCATGCCCCTGGTGCAAGAACAACTTTGCATCCGCCGCCGCCGGCGACAATGTGAAAGTTATGGACTTCTCGGAACTCATTCTCGCTTCGTTGGACGCATAAGGAGGAATTCATGGCCATAGTGAAGGAAGCATATAGAGCATTAGAGGCTGTCGTGGGCGCCGGGTATCTGTCCGACGACCCGGCTGTTTGCGAAGGATACCGGTCCGGTCCGGGAGGATATGAAAACGGTCTCGGATACGAAAGGGTGATGACCCGGATACCGGGCGCGGTGATCCTGCCGAGGTCGACCGAGGAGGTCCAGAAGATCGTAAAAATCTGCCTGCGGTACAAGGTTCCCTATGTCCCGTACAGCACCGGTTTTTACGGTCCGCGGTCCCACCCGCATATCGAAGGTGCACTGCTTGTCGACCTGAAGCGTCTCAACGATTTCGAATTCGACGAAAAGCACTGGTACGCCAACGTGGGAAGCGGCTTCATCTACGCGCAGTTCCAGGAGGAATGCCTGAAGCGGGGCGGCTACGGCGTCATAGGCGGCGGCGGCGCCCAGGCTTCGGTCATCGCGAACCTGATCGGGGACGGATGGTCGCCCCTGAGCCACAGGATCGGCCTGCCGCACCGGCGCATCCTGGGAACCGAAATGGTCCTGCCCGACGGTGAAATTCTCCGGACGGGGTCTCTGGCCGTAGGCGACGACCCGTTTTGGGGCGACGGCATCGGGCCCGACCTTCGGGGGCTGCTCCGGGGCTACACCGGCCTGCGCGGCTGCCTGGGAATTGTCACCAAGATGGCGGTCAAGGTTCTGCCCTTCCAGCCCGAACGGCTCGAACCCACGGGGATCTCGCCCGATACCGCCCTGGCTCTCCCTGAAAAAAGGGTGAAATGGATCAACTACATCATGCCCAGCAAGGAGACCCAGGTCCGGGCGATGTACGAGATCGGCAAGGCCGAGATCGGCGGCGCCGTGACCAAGGTTCCGCTCTTTTGGCGCGCTATCGCGAAGGCCGAATGCAAGGAGGAGTTCTGGGATCTCTGGCTCAAGGAGACCCCGGAAACGGTCGCGAACTTCCATATCGTCCGCGTGCTGCTCATCGGCTTCACAAACGAAGAGCAGCTCGAGTACGACGAGAAGGTCCTGAGCGATATCATGCAGGAGCTGGGCGGATCGCCCCGGCGCACCAAGCCGAGCGACGAGTCCTGGATCAAGAACGCCGACTCGGCCGGAATGTGGCTGATGTGCGGTTCCTACGTCTCGGTCGACTATGTAATCGAGACGCTGGGCCAGGCGACCGAGCACGGCCAGGTGTACGCCGACCTGAAGAAGAAATACACGCCGCCCCTGATGCCGGACCACGGGGACCCGGGCTGGTTCCAGAGCTTCGAGCTGGGGTACCAGGGATACTCGGAGTTCCTCATCTACTGGGATCAGGACGAAAACACCGACGGAGTGGACCACTTCTATCTCGAGACGTCCAAGATGAACATCAATCACCGGTTCTACACGTCCCTTCTGGGGCCGCACCAGCCCATGTACCTTACGGGGCCGAAGTACGGGCCGAACTATCACGAGTGGATGCTGAAGATCAAGAATGAGTTCGATCCCATGTGGCTGTGCCATCCCCCGGTTCCGTTCGCGCATGACGAATTTGTCAGGCGGGCGCCCTGGATGCACAAGCTCGCGGACTGGGAAAGCCCCAGGGAATTTCCTTATCCTCAATGGCTGAAGGAAAAAATGGACGCAGAAGCCGCCGCGTTTCATGTAAAGAAATAGACCGTTCCGCGTTATCCCTGCTGCGGGCGAGGGCCGCCCGCAGCAGGGATGTTGTTCCTGCCGCACGGCATTTCCCCGCCCCCCGGAATTTTCAAAGCCCTCCCGCTCAAAAAAGACCCTTGCCCGGCGCCGTTTCTGAATGCGGGAATATTTACCCGGTCAGGGATGAAATTCCTCCCCGCCGGATGCAACCGTGTTTTTGTGAGGATTTCCCCAAGCCGTTATTACGGCGGAGATTCTCGATATATATACGGCTGTCTGCGTTCTGGCATGCGGGTTGCTTAAGCCGGATGGGATTTTCTGTGTTTCGATGTCCGCAACAGGGAACTGCATTACACCCGCATTTCTTCCGGCGTTTTGTGTTGAAGGGACGGCATTGCCCCCGAATGCGCCGCCGCAACCGCCCGCCCGGAGGAAATCGGGGCTGAGGGCTCGCGCAAAAATAACTTCACATTTTGCGGCCGGCTCTATGGTGAAAGGATGATTCCATATGAGTATTCCTGCCATGTTTCCGTTACCGGCGACGCCTTCCGAACTTCAGCCCTCCGATACGAACCCGGCCGCCCGGCTGTTCGAATATATAGAGCGGCGCATCGGTAAAAAGTGTTTCAAAATCAGGGCGAAGAGAAATTCCGTCATCTGTTGCCAGGGAATGAGGCCGTCATTTCTCTATATGGTTCAGCAGGGCGAGGTGCTCCTGGTCCGTGCCAATCCCGACGGGCGCGAGACGATTCTGTCGGTCATGGGTCCCGGCGATTTATTCGGCGAAAGCGCGCTGCTCGGCCGCTCGGAAATCACCTTCAGCGCCATGGCGACAAAAAGATCCGTCGTATCGCTGCTGCCCGAAAGGCAGTTCCGTTCTCTGCTGGAAGATCCTACTGCGTGCCGCTACCTGCTGGAAACCGTCTCCCGGCGCTGCAACGACGCCTGGACGCAGATGGAGGTGATCGGCTGCACGCACGTGCGCGACAAGGTGCGCGCCGGCCTGCTCTGGCTTTCCGTCCGGTACGGGCAAAAAACGGGGCGCGGGATCCGCATCGACCTGAACCAGACCCGCCTGGCGCTCATGGTCGGCTGCGCGCGGGAGACGTTAAGCCGTGAAATCCGGCGGCTGAGAAAGATCAACGTCATCGATGTCCGTCATGAAAAGGGACGGAAAGTTTTTTACGTGGCGGATTCGGAAGCCCTGTTCCGGGCGGTCTGAGCTGTCATTTAAAAAAATGCGGAATCTCCGCGGAATCCGGTGATATCCTTACACTCTTTACCGTACGGTTTTAAGTGGGGCTCTTCGCATGGCCGGCGCTTTTCTTGGAGTGCGCAAGCTTGCTCTGCTCCTTCTTTTCAATCTACCTGAATGGAACAAAGGCGGCAGCAAAACACCCCGCTCCAAGGAGGCTCCGTATTACGATACAGGATGTTTTTGATTATGAGGCGGCGGCCGCGGGGCCGCCTGTCGCCTCATAAGAGTTTAGGAGATCCGAAAATGAAGGAGCGTTCATTGCCCCTGACCTGCCCCCTGTGCGGCCGCCGCGGCGATCACCCGCTGGAAGGCCTGAAAGAGGGCGCCGATATGGTCTGCGCCTTCTGCGGCGTGAAGCTGAACCTGCACGGGCATATGTGGGAAGAAATCCGCAGCGAAATCAAAAGGCTCAAACCAAAGAATTCCCAATAGCCACTTTCCTGTTACTTCGCTTTTTGACATTGCGTTGCAGATTGCACGTTTAAACGTTTCCCGTTTCCTCGTTTCTCGGCTGGTTGGTGAAAAATAAGCCTGTTATTGACTGGCAACGACGCTTTAATAGAAGTTTTCCTTTGATCCGTTTCGGTATACCATAGCCGCGATCGCGCCTGGATTTCCGATACGTCAGGCATGCGCGGGCACGCTTTCAGGGGGATGTTCCATTGTACGGGGCGATTGAGGCGGGAGGCACCAAGTTCGTATGCGGCGTCGGCACCGGCCCCGGCGATCTTCAAACCGCGACGATCCCTACGGCAGCGCCTGAAGAAACAGTAGCGGCGGCCGTCGGCTTCTTCAGAGATGCGGGAATCCATGTACGGGCCGTTGGCATCGGATCGTTCGGCCCCGTCGATCTCGACCGGGATTCCCCGGCATTCGGCCGCATCACATCGACGCCCAAACCGGGCTGGCGGAATTTCGACATCGCCGGGGCCGTCGCCGGGGCGATGGGGGTGCCGGTCGGATTCGATACCGACGTCAACGCGGCCGTTTTGGGTGAAACGCGGTGGGGCGCCGCCGCGGGATTGTCCGACGCCCTGTACCTGACGGTCGGGACCGGAATCGGAGGAGGCGCAATCGTCAACGGCTCGGTTCTGCACGGACTCGTCCATCCGGAGATGGGGCATATCCGGATCCCGCATAATTTAGATGAGGATCCCTTCCCGGGCTGCTGCCCCTTTCACGGGGACTGCCTGGAAGGGCTGGCCTCCGGTCCCGCGATGGAAGCGCGCTGGGGAGTTGACGCCGGGCGGCTGCCGGACGGCCACGAGGCGTGGATCCTGGAGGCGCGCTATTTGGCCCTGGGCCTGGCTTCATGGGTCTGCACCCTTTCCCCGAAGAGAATCATTCTCGGGGGCGGCGTCATGAGCCGATCTTTTCTTTTTCCCATGATACGGGAAAACCTGGCCGGCCTCCTGGCCGGGTATATCGGGGCCCGTGAATTGACGGAAGGACTGGATGATTACGTGGTCGCCCCAAAGCTGGGCGGCCGGGCCGGCGTCGCCGGATGCCTGGTTCTCGCCGGGGAAGCATTGCATCGGTCCCGGTCTCCGGCGGCATGCGGCGTTGCACGTTGAAACGTTCCACGCTGCAGGTTAAAAACAAACTGCGTCGTTGCATGTTCCCTGATTGCCCGGCCGTTTAATGTAAAGTCAGCCTGTTTTGACGTGCAACCAAGCTTTTCTCTTTTAGCATTCAACTTTTAACGTGTAACCTGCAACTCGAAAATGAAAGAGCGGACATATCAGAACACCCTGGCGGTTTTATTCGCGCTGACGTGGGGATTCGTGATCCTGGACAGGCAGGCCATCACGTTTTTGTTCCCCATATTGATGAAAGAGTTCCATCTGAACAACGCCCAGACCGGTGACATTATCATGGTCACGGGCCTCGGTTTCGTCATCTCCTCCCTTTTCATTACCCCCCTTGCCGACCGGTCCGGACTGAAAAAGGCGTGGCTTGTACCCGTGATCGTCCTGGCGGGCGTCTTTTCGGGGAGCACGGCATTCGCGGCCTCCCTGGCCGCGATGCTGGTGGTCCGCTTCCTGACCGGTCTGGCCGACGGCCCCGTGTATCCGCTGATGACCTCCGTGCTCACGGTTCAGGGGGATCCGAAAAGATTCGCCTCCTACATCGGGGTCATCCAGTTCGCCGTCGGTTTGATTGCTTCGATCCTGGGGCCGTCGCTCACGATACAGCTGGCGGTTCGCCTGAACTGGCACTACGCATTCGTTTTTACAAGCCTGCCGACAGTCCTGGTCGGGATCATCATCTGGTTTGTGCTCAAGGAAACCGGGCTGCCCCGAACCGGACCGGAAAAACGGATCCCGGGCGGCAACGCCATGCGGTGGAAGGATGTGCCCGGGATATTCAGATACCGCAACTGCGCGCTTTCTTACATCGCGAATGTCCTGGTCATGGTGGGATTCTGGGGCGTGGTCAGTTTCGGAACGGCTTACTGGGTGAACGAGGGCGGGCTGACCATTGAAGCGACCGGGTATATGACTTCCATTTCCGGCGTCGCCGGCCTGGCCTGGGCCCTGGTCATTCCGATCATGGCGGACCGCCTGGGCCGGAGGCCTTCCGCCCTCATCCTGACGCTTTATATTTCGCTGTCGATGCTGCTGATTTACCTGGACCGGGGGCTCCCGGCCCGGATCTCCTTCATCATGGTGATCGGATGCTGCGGGTTCGTTTCGGTTCTTTACGTGGCGATCATCTGCCAGGAATCGGTGCCGCCCGCGATCGCCGCGACCACCACGGCCATCGGGATGGCCATCGGTGAGCTCTTCGGCACGACCATCGCTCCCCGCATCCTGGGATCCATGGGGGATGCTTACGGGCTGAGAACCATTTTCCTGGTGGGCTCCCTGTCTACAATCATCGCCTTCTTTATTTCCTTCGGTATAAAGGAGACCGTTAGAACGAAGCCTGCGAGGAGCAAAGCCTAAACCGTCGGACCGATAGATATAGTATTTCTACGGATGTTTACGGCAAAGAGAGTTCTTGAACGAAGCTATGAACCGGAAGCACCCTCACCCCTTTCTTTTCAAAATCTTTTTTCCCGGTATGCACCTGACTAAATACGATTTTACTCATGAGTAAAATAGATTCCATGGGATCATACTAACAGTTCGGATCATCGGCGAACCGGACCGCCATACCTTGCCCGGCTTCCTCCTGTCTTCGTGCGTATTGAATAGAGAGAACCGCGGGCGCCTGTATCGGCCGGGTGATGAAGAAGCCTTGAAAACAATGCCTCGATTCGGGATCCTGACTATAACCGTTTTCCATAGTATCGTAAAATGGTCGGGACTGCTTTACGACAGTTCGCAAAACGGTCGAAATTTCAAGGACTGGACATGGCCGGCAAGAACAGAAGAGAATTTTTAAAGTACGGCGGGATTCTGGCTATGGGGCTTTCGAACGCCCCCTGTGCGGCGGAGCCGCAACCGGAGCAGGCGCCGGGGCTGCAGTTTCTGGTGCCGGCGGATTACCGTCCCCCGTCTCCGGAGGACGCCGCGTACCGCAGGAGGCTGGTGCGGGCCACGCTCCAGTACGTCGAGTACTTTGCCGGCGGCGAAAATATCGCTCTATGGGACCGGCCCTTTGCCCGGATCGATTTCGAAAAGCGGCTGGATCGCATGGTTTCCGTGCTGACGCATGCCCTGGCCTCCGTGTCGAAACGTCCGGTGGATCCCGCGTGGATCGTGGCGCAGATTTTCATGGAATCCAGGTTTTACGAGTTCGCCATTTCCGCGTCGCTCGCCTTCGGGCCCTGCCAGTTCGTGATGAGCACGGCCAATCTTTACGGGTTGGGCTGCGCCGGGAACCGGGCGGCGACGGTGCCCGAGAGCGGCATCCGGGAGCATCCTGAAATGGTCGAACTGGTGGATCGCTACGAGGAAACCGGGCGCCGTTTGAACGGCTTCAGGCGCGCCAACCGCCGGTTTCTGAATCTCCGGCTCCCGGACCTATTCAAGCGGCTCGTGGACGGGGATCCCGGTTTGCGGACACTGGCCGAGGGGTACTTTGAATTCGAAAAACAGGAAGAAGCCCTGGAGCGCAATGTCGAGGAGGCCAGGACCCGCTACGTGGAAAGCGTCCTCGAAAAAGTCAGGGACCGTGACATTTTCAATCCCGACGACCTCAGTTTTCTGGAGGCGTTCGACCAGCGTTTCACCTATCGTTCCCTTACGGCCATGGCGGTCTACATGGGCGATGAACTGTATAAGTTCAACGGCAACGTCGTTGCGGCCACGGCGTCCTACAATGCCGGAAGATCCGCGGCCATGGACCGCAAACACCCTTTTCTGCTCTATGGCAGGATCCCGGCCATCGAGGAAACGTCGCTGTATGTGAGCCGGATCATGAACTCCTATAGCGAGATATCGCGGCGCATGAACCCGCCGGAACCCGCGTGACGGGTAGATAGAAAAAATCCCTGTTTTGCTTCCGCCGCGCTTACTTCCATCGTTCGCTTCAAGATCGCCGGCACGGTAAAGCTGGATGACATTTTCAAGCTGTCGCAAAGGAACCCACAACCAGTATGTTGTGTTTTTGTATGCGTCGTACGGAGGCTCTAAAATCCCGGTTCTTCAGAAGGTTGAATTTCTTCCCGAGCTCCCGCAGGCCCTGTGGCGTGGGCGATTCGAAGCCGATGAAAACGCCCCTGCACCCGGCCCTGGAAGCCAACGCCATGAGTTCTTCGTCATCGGCAAAATTGATTGTGGTTTGTGCGACCCATTCCTTTCGCACGTCGGCCCGCATCAGGGAGCGAAACAGGTCCTTGGCCCGGGCGATGTGTGACGCACGGGTCCCGATTAGGTTGTCATCCACCACTAGAATGCGTTTCTCGCGAATCATCTGAAATTCGCGGACGACATCCGGAACAAGTCTCTGGCGGTAGCGGGCTCCGTTGAATGCCGTAACACTGCAAAAGCTGCAGTTCAGCGGACAGCCGCGCGTGGTCTGAACGGCTCCAAAGGCATACCCCGTGCCCAGCAAATCATGGCGTGCGAAGGGGACATCCTCTATTTCAGCGAAACCTCCACTGTATCTGGACTTCAGGCGGCCTGAACGGGCGTCCTCCAACCCTCCGCCCATACGCTCTCGGCTTCTCCGGTAACGATCGAGTCCACACGCTCCATGACCTCTTCACTGCACATGGTGGCGTGAATGCCTCCCATGATAACGGGCACGCCCAGATTCCTGAAATGAGCCGCCACCTCATAGGCGCGATTTGCCTGCGATGTAAAAGCCGTGATCCCTACCAGGTCCGGCCGGGGCATGGCTGCATAATCGGGCTTGCCCATGTTTTCGTCCACAATAGAGATTTCCCACTCTTCCGGAGTCAAGCCCGCGAGGACCATGAGACTCAGCGGTTTCCAGACACGATACCGGTTCCATCGGCTCTCCCTGACGTTGATAATGCTGACGAGCGGATTGGATGGATTGATAAGACACAGGTGCATTTTCTATGTTCTCTTATAAAAGGCTTTCGAGCCGGCAGGATGGAATTCCACGGCAAACAATCATTTATTTGCCGTGCCGACAGAACCAGCCTTTGCACGCATGCAATGAGCCGAGACGCTTTTCATCTGGATGGGCGCAGTGTAACGAAATGAGACGAATTTTCAGAAATCCCTGCCGGTTTACCGGACAGTCCGGGAACCCGCAAGTCCGGAATCGGCCGGCCTCGAAACAGCCTTAGGCAAATAAGGCCGGTCCATCGCGCCCACCGGTTGGCGTTTTTCCGGCGCGCGCTGTCAATGGCGATTCCCGTACTTGCATACATCTGCCGGTACAGTTTGGATATAAATACAAATGCGAGGCGGGCTTTGAGCGATTTCACGCATTGCGCACGTTTCCAGATTTCCTTCAGGCTGTAGTAGCTGTCCCATGCCCTCTGGGTTCCCATGCGAATTTCTTCAGCGCTCATGACGGGGTGGGGCATATAGAGCTTGGGACGGCGATACCCGGGAATCAGCCAGTAGCGGGTGAGGGGAATGCCGTCGATCCGTTCGGTGTCGCCGTTGCCGCTTTTCTCCCACCGATCGAAATCGATCGTTCCCGGGAATGGCGTCATTGTCACGAACTG
>JAFGAO010000045.1 GCA_016933615.1 Acidobacteriota bacterium | reverse complement strand
GCGCTCCACATTTCGCAGCTGATGCAGTTCCACATGGCGTCTTCCACCGTCAGGAACCAGGGAAGGAAATCGGAAGAGCCGCCGACCGGCGCGGATCCGTGTCTCGGGCCCGCCTGGCCGAAAATGGCCAGGTCCGATGCCACGGCAAGATCGCAGGCCAGGCCGATTTCCTGGCCGCCGGCGACCCGCATCCCATTGACCCGGCAAATCACGGGCTTCTTGCACATGAGTATGGAATCCACCATGTTGTTGAACAGTTCCATATAGGCGCCGTATTCCTCGGGGCGCTTGCTGTAATATTCGGAATATTCCTTGGTGTTGCCGCCGGTGCAGAATGCCATGGGACCCGTCGCGGTAAAGACGGCCGCAACGACTTCCCGATCCGTAGACGCATTCTCAAATCCGGCGACGACTCCTTTAACCATCTCAGTCGTGTAGGAATTATACTGAGCGGGATTGTTGAGCTGGATCCAGGAAACGAAAAGGCCCTCCACGATATTCCCCTTTGGATCCTTCAAAGGTTTCTTCTCATAAATGACGCATGGAGCTTCGGTTCCCCAGTGTTCCGAGCCGTAACGGCTGTGGTCCTTTTTCCCGTCTTCTCTAGGTACCCAATCAAGGCTCATATGAAATTCCTCCTTACAAACCCATCGTTAATGTATTCAGTTTTCAAGCGCCCTTTCAAGTGCGGGCGGGCGCGGCTTCTATCCGAGTAAAATTCCTTTGAGATTCCTACCACTATCTTTTTTTGGACCGCCGTGTCAAGGAAGGAATGAAATCTCCTCCATAAAAAGGAGAAAGGTTCGGGCGGGATTCCGCGCAGAAAACGCTATGGAAACGCGACCCGGGCCGCGGGTTTTCGTGCGGGCATTTCTCTTCCGCGGAAGAGGCATCCGCTTTGCGCGGGAGGCGAAAGGGACGGTTATCGCACACGTAAGAGGATCTTCTGAAGGTCCCGGTCTCTGGAGGAATTTCCGACCATGATTTCAAATTCCCCGGGTTCGACGACCCGTTTCATTCGGATATCGTGGAAAGAAAGGTGTTCCGGAGTGATCGGCAGGACAACGGTCTCTTTTTGTCCCGGTTCCAGCGTGACTCGCCGGAAGCCTTTGAGCTCCTTTACGGGACGCGTGACCGAACTCACCCTGTCCCGTATATACATCTGCACCACCTCATCCCCGCGCACCTTGCCGGTATTGGCCACATCCACCCGGAGCGCCGTCGATTCGTCGGAACGTATCGTTTTCCTGTCAAGGCGCGGGCGGGTTATTTCAAATTTCGCATAACTCAGTCCGAAACCGAACGCATAGAGCGGGCTTACGTCGTCGAACAGGTATCCTCTGCGGGCCGCCGGTTTGCAGTTGTAGTAAGCGGGGAGGTGTCCCGCGGAACGCGGAATCGTTATCGGAAGTTTGCCTCCCGGACTGAAATCCCCGAACAGCGCACCCGCGGCGGCGGGTCCCGTCTCCTGCCCCAGGTACCAGCACTCGAAAATAACCGCAACCTTTTGCGCCAGATTGCGCACTGAAAGCGGCCTTCCGTTGAACAGGAACGCCAGAACCGGCTTTCCCGCCGCCGCGACCGCGTCCACCAGTTCATCCTGAAGCCCGACCATGTCGAGGGAAGCGCGGTCGCCGAGGTGATTGCCCATCCAGGCTTCCCGGGAAGTCTGTTCGTTCCCGCCGACGGCCAGAACGACCGCATCCGCCTTTCGGGCCAGCCTTGCAGCCCCGGCGATGCTCCTTCGGTCCTCCTCCGGATCGCCCGGGCGCACTTCATCCTGCTGCCACGAACCTCCCACCGTGATTTTGCATCCTTCGTGATAAAGGATTTTCACCGAATTTCCGACCCGGTCCCGGATTCCCTCGAGCAGGGTTGAAGCATGCCCCGGGATTCCGCTGTAGCCGCCCAGAAGAACCCGGTCCGCGTTGGGACCGATGACCGCGATCGTTTTGACCTTGCGGGGATCGAGCGGCGCCACGTTGTTTTCGTTTTTGAGGAGCGTGACGGTCTTGCGCGCGGCCTCCAGCGCCAAGGCGCGGTGGGCGGCGCAACCCACGATTCTCTCGGCGGCATCCGGATCCACGTACGGATCCTCAAAAAGCCCCAGGCGGAATTTCCACTCCAGCATGGGGGAAACCAGCGCGTCGATGGTCGATTCCCGGAGGGCTCCCCCCCGGACAAGCGCGGCGATATGGCGGTAGCAGTCCGGGTCGGGCAACTCGATATTGACGCCCGCCTTCACGGCCAGAGCCGCGGCCTGCTCGCCGTCTTCGGCCAGGTGATTGCCGAAGAGCTCAGGGCGTTCGTGAAGTTCGCGTATGGCGAAATAATCCGAAACCACGTATCCCTTGAAACCCCATTCCTTTCGAAGTATATCCTGAAGGAGCCATGCATTGGCGTGCGAGGGGACCCCGTCGATTTCATTATAGGACGCCATCACGCTCACGGCGCCCGCCTCCTGAATCGCCCGGCGGAAGGGAGGCAGGAACACTTCGCGCAGGACGCGCTCGGAAACGTTGACGGGGGCGCAGTTGGTTCCCGATTCCGGCTGCCCGTGCGCGGCGAAATGTTTTAAAGTTGCAATAACCCTATTCTTATCCTTGAAGGAAGCGTCTCCCTGAAATCCCCGCACCGCGGCGACGGCCATGCGGGAAACCAGGTGGGGATCCTCCCCGAACGTTTCCTCCACCCTTCCCCAGCGCGGTTCCCGGGCGACATCCGCCACCGGCGTAAGGGCCTGATGGGTTCCCCGGACGCGCGCCTCTTCTGCGGTCATCGAATACAGGCGTTCGACCAGCGAGGGATCGAAGGTCGCCGCCAGGCCGATAGGCTGGGGGAAACTCGTGGCGCCGACGGCCGCGTGCCCGTGGAGGCATTCCTCGTGGAATACAACGGGGATGCCGTGACGGCTGCTGGAAATGAAAAATTTCTGAATGGCGTTCGTCAGTTCTGCCATTTCTCTTGCGTTCTTTCCGCCCCCGGCGTCGCTCGGCCTTCCCACCTGCCCTAATCCCGTCCTTTTTTTAAAATAGGCCCCGGCCTTCTTCGCATCGAAATTTCCGCGTTCGTCGACGAGCGCTTTGCTTTTATCCGCCCATATGCAAAGCATCTGGGCGGCTTTTTCCTCAAGGGTCATTCGCGAAAGAAGGTCCCGCGCGCGGCGTTCGGCGGAATGTCTGGGATCCCGGTACAACGGAGGTTTCTCTGGTTTCATGGCGCTGCATCTTCTTTATGTATTGAAAGCTGCGATCCCGCGAAGCAATCGCCCGGACCGCAGATTCCGGCCTGCCGTCAACGCGATTTCTCTTATATACCCGGAAGAGGAGGCATGAAAAGAAATTTTTACGGCGGATTTTTGCGGAACTCGCAATCAGGGCCGCCTCCGGCCTCGACGGCAACAACGGTTGAAACCGTATGATGCGCGATGCCCGGCGCAATGCCGGGAAACCTCAACGGCCGGGCTATTGTATTTTAATCCCTGGCTGCTAGGATTGTCCGATGGATATTTTGTCTCAGCTCAACCCCGAACAGCAGCGGGCCGTAAAGCACGGCGCCGGTCCCGCACTGGTGCTTGCCGGCGCCGGCAGCGGGAAGACCCGCGTCATCGCATACCGGATCGCCTATTTGATCCGGAACGCCGCGGCCCGGCCCGAAACCATCCTGGCCGTAACCTTCACCAACAAGGCGGCCGCTGAAATGCGCCAGCGGGTCCAGCAGATCCTGGGACCGTCGCGCAGCGCGGAACCGCTGATTTCGACATTCCACTCTTTCTGCGTGCGTCTCCTGAGAAAAGAAATCCATCAACTGGGGTACAGGCGGGACTTTTCCATTTACGACACGGACGATCAGAAACGCCTTGTGAAGAATATATTGAATGAAACAGGCCTCGGGACGGAACGGACGCCGCGAGAGATCCTCAGCAGGATCAGCTTTGCAAAAAATCACGGGACGCCCCCCGAGCGCTATGCCGAGCGCTTCCCATGGGAGGACTCCCGGGATGTCCAGCAGGTTTACACGCATTACAACCGGCGCCTGCAGAGCACCCACTCCCTGGATTTCGACGATCTTCTTCTCAAAGCAGCCGAAGTGTTGCGGAAAGTGCCGGGGCTCGCAAACGACTGGAGCGACCGGTACCGCTACATTCTCGTGGACGAGTACCAGGACACCAACCGCCCGCAGTACGACCTGCTGCGCCTCCTCACGTCCCGGCACAGGAATCTCTTCGTCGTCGGGGACGAGGACCAGTCCATCTATAAATTCCGAGGCGCCGACATTCAAAACATACTCAGGTTCGAAAAGGATTTCCCGGGGGCCAAAACCATAAAGCTGGAGCAGAATTACCGCTCCAGCCAGAATATCCTGAGTGCGGCAGGGGCGGTGGTTCAAAACAATACGGAGCGAAAAGGCAAAATCCTGTGGACGGACAACGGGAGCGGAGACGTCATCACCTGCTACAGCGCGGGATCCGCACGCGAAGAGGCCGCCTGGATCGCCGAACGCATGGGGGATATTCTCTTGCGGGAACCGGGCGGCCACAGCGCCATTTTATATCGGACCAATTTCCTTTCGCGGAGTTTTGAGGATGTTCTCACCGATGCGGGGATCCCCTACGCGGTCGTGGGAAGCGTCGCCTTTTTCCAGCGCATGGAAGTTAAAGATCTATTGGCCTACTTGCGGATTCTTTTCAACCCCGAAGACGACGTCGCCCTGCTTCGAATCATTAACACGCCGCCTCGCGGCATCGGCAAAGCCAGTGTCGATATGCTGACGGAAATCGCGCTGGAAACGGATGTCCCGATTCTCCGTGTCCTGCGCGAAAAATCCCATGATCCCGGCCTTCCCGCAAGAACAGCCCGCGCCCTGCATCGTTTTCAGGATCTTCTGGACAAGTGGAACGGCCTCAAAGACACGGGTTCCATCGCCCGGATTCTGGACGCCGTACTCAAGGATGTCCAGTACGAGCAGATGATCCGGCGCATGGAAACCGCATCGGAAGCCGAAAACCGACTCGCAAACATAGAGGAGCTGATGCGGGCCGCCGGCGAATCCGAACAACGGGGGGAATCCATATCCGAATTCCTGGACCGAGCCTCTCTCTCCTCCGAACTGGATCATCTTGATCCGGATGCGCGGGTGTCGCTCATGACGCTGCACAGCGCTAAAGGGCTGGAGTTCGACACGGTATTCCTCGCGGCCCTTGAAGAAGGGCTTTTCCCCCATTCTCATTCGCTGAATTCCCCTGAGGACCTGGAGGAGGAAAGGCGCCTCTGTTACGTGGGCATCACGCGGGCCCGCAAGAAACTGTTCCTTACTTGGACTCCCTTCCGGAAACACTTCGGTCCGGATGCCGGAATGCCGGCCAGGATATCCCGATTCGTGAGCGAGATGCCTCCGGAACTGCTGCAGCGGACGGGAATCGACGCGCTCGGCCTTTACGGCGCAAAACCCCGCGCCTCAAATAGCTTCCTGGAATGGGGGAAACGCACCGCGGCGCGCGATGCGCCTGCGATCGGGAGAACCGCGGCGCGCAAAGGGCCGGAAGTGCAGCCGAAATCGATCGCCGAACTCAAAGCCTACCTGGAAAAGCAGCAGAAGAACTCCGCCGGTCTTGCGGCGACGACTCCCGAAGCGAAGGCAATCAAAGCGGGCACCCGGGTCCGTCACGACAGGTTCGGCGACGGCATTGTGCTGAGCCGGGAACGTTCCGGAGGCGACGTCAAACTTGTCGTATCCTTCAGCAGGGTCGGCCGGAAATCACTGATCGAGCGGTACGCGAAGCTGAAGGTGCTGTAGATAAGATTACGGCTTCATGGCTGCAAATCAAAAATGTACGGGATGCGGTTCGCCGCTTTCGCTGGAGAAGTCCGACGCAAAGCTGAATGCCGCGCGTGGAAAAAAATCCCAGGCGCATAAAATTTTCAAAAAAAGTTTCCCGTTCCCCGATTCCGTCACGGCCGCTGTTCTTCCGGTATCCGTCCCCTTCTAGCAGCACTGGTAAAGGATATTTGATCGTACACGGAAAGGGGACCCCCCTTCATGCCCTCTATTTATAGGCTCCGGAGAATGCAGGCGGTTTCCCTTAATCCCGCGGATCAGGGCGCCGATAAATAAATACGGATTAGGAAATGCAGGAGGGGTGACGGGCGCGGCCGGGTTCCTTCGAATAAATTCACATTACCCTCTCTCATTGCTTGCCTTTTTATGATTTCAAGGTTAACCTAATCCGCAGATTAGCGGTTGAATCATTCCACTTGAGGAGGATGAAAATGGCAACAGCCAAAGCTAAACCCAAACCGAAAGCCAAACCCAAAGCAGCAGCCAAGAAGAAGGTGGTAGCCAAGAAAAAAGCACCGGCCAAGAAAAAAGCACCGGCCAAGCCTAAAGCAAAGGCCAAGCCTAAAGCAAAGGCCGCAAAGAGCGACAAACGCGAGTACAAGACTGCGGAATCCGCTGCCAAGCAGAAGGCGCAGTTAGAAAAGAAGGGATACAAGGTTTCGCGTAAGGGGAACATCCTGTATCTCAAGAAGGGGTAGCCGATAGGATCGCAGTTTTCCTATTTGGAAAAAACTCCTCCGTTCACGATTCCGATGGAGGAGTTTTTTCTTTTTATCCGCAGCCTCAGGAATCATATTACGGTGCCGCTGGGGATCCAGACGCGTTTGGGAATGATGATGATTCCGTCCCGGATGTAGTAGTTTTCCCCGTCTTTTTCCTGGAGGTTGTGCGCGTTGATGATGGAGACGTTGTCGCCGATCCGGACATCCTTGTCGACGATGGCGTTGATGATCGTGCAGTGATTGCCTATCCCGATGTTCGAGATCTGTTTCGCCTGATTCTCTTTTATCTGCTCGAAGGTCTCGTAACGGTCCGCCCCCATGATAACGGACCGCTTGACCGTGGTCCCGCCCCCGATCCGGCTGCGAACACCGATAATGGAATGCGTGATATCGGCGCCGTTGAGAATGCAGCCGTCCGCTATGATGGATTGATGGACGTCGCAGTTGTTGAGCTTGGAACCGGGCAGGTTTCGCGGATGGGTGTAAATCGGCATCTGCATATCGTAAAAATTGAACTCGGGCAAAGAGCTTGTCAGCGCGAGGTTCGCTTCAAAAAAAGTCCGTATCGTACCGACATCTTCCCAATAGCCGTCAAACAGGCAGCTGAAGACCTTATATTTGTCGACCGACTGGGGTATGAGCTCCTTCCCGAAATCCACCGCGTTCGATTCGTTCAGCAGCTTGATGAGGAATTTTGCGTGAAAAACGTAAATACCCATATTGGCCAGATAGGCGCGATCCCCGTCCACAGGCGCGTCGCTCCGGACTGTAGCCAGCTCCTCAGGCCTGGGCTTTTCCTTGAATGCGACCACTCTGCCGTCCGGCCGGGCTTTGAGAATGCCCAGATCTACAGCGCTTTCAGCGGGAACCGGCTTCGCTGCGACGGATATATCCGCCCCGTTCCCGGTGTGGCACCGTATCAATCCCCTCAGATCCATCTGATACAGCTGATCCCCTGAAAGTATGACGATAAGTCCGGAATCTCCGTAGGGCAGAAAATGCTTGATGCTCTGCCGGACCGCGTCCGCTGTTCCCTGGTACCACTGCGAACTTTCGGGGGTCTGCTCGGCGGCAAGAATGTCCACGAAGCCGCCGCTGAACATATCAAATTTGTAGGTATGCGCGACGTGTTTGTTCAAGGAAGCCGAATTGAATTGAGTCAGGACGAATATCCTGTTGATGCCCGAATTCAGGCAGTTGCTGATGGGGATATCGACAAGCCGGTATTTCCCTCCCAGCGGCACTGCAGGTTTGCTGCGGAATTTCGTAAGGGGGAACAGCCGTTCCCCCTTTCCGCCCCCCAGGACGACTCCCAAAACATCCTGCATACGGATCTCCCATCGATCGATTTTTCCGGCTTATGCCGGAACTGCACTCCGAAATATCTATTCCTTTTTAAACCCCTCCACTTCCTCGTAAAAACAGGAACGCGCCCCCGTATGGCAGGCCGGACCGTTCGGCCGCACCCGGATGACCAGGGCGTCTTCGTCGCAGTCCGTAAAAATATTGACCACCTTCTGGGTGTTCCCCGACGTTTCTCCCTTGTGCCAAAGGCATTGACGGCTGCGGCTGAAAAAAACCGTCTCCCCGATTTCGCGCATCCTGGCCATGCTTTCGAGGCTTACATACGCAACCGTCAGGACCTCCCCGGTCGCGGCATCCTGCACAACGGCCGGGATCAAGCCGTCGGATCCCCATCGAAGCTCTTCTATTTTCTTCATTATCCCGAATATCTCCCACTAAAGGCGGTCCTGGAATGCATCGCGACAAGGGGCATTGCGCACAGGCTCCCGGTCCGGATGATCCTTGCCCTATTTTCAATCACAGTGAATCATATTATAAAACACAATCCGGACGAAACTCCCAAGGGTTCGCGCAAAAATTAAGTTTCCAATTTGGCGCGAGCACTAAGTCAAGCGTACGGGTATTCCAAGCTCATGCAGGAATCTTTTGCACTCGGAAATAGTATGCTGTCCGAAATGAAAAATGGAAGCAGCCAGAGCGGCACTCGCGTTGCCTTCGGTAAACGCATCCGCGATATGCTCGAGCGATCCGCACCCCCCGGAGGCGATGACGGGGATATCCACCATTCCGGCAACTCTGGCGTTGAGAATGTTGTCGTAGCCGTCTTTAGTGCCGTCGCGGTCCATGGACGTCAACAGTATTTCCCCCGCACCTTCCCGGGCCGCAGCGACGGCCCATTCAACGGCTTCCCTGGAGCGGGATACCCTCCCGCCGTGGGTGGTCACCTCCCATCGGGGCGCATCCGGATTCCAGGGAAGCGCCCTGCGCGCATCGATGGCCACGACAATGCACTGCGATCCGAAATACCTCGAAGCCTCGGAAATGAATCCCGGATTTTCTACGGCCGAAGTGTTCAATGAAATCTTGTCGGCGCCTGCCCTCAAAATCGCCTGAATGTCTTCAAGCGTTCGCAATCCCCCGCCCACGGTAAAGGGAATGGAAATCCGGTCCGCGACGGAGCGCACCATTCGCGTCACTATATCCCTGCGGTCGGAAGACGCCGTGATATCCAAAAAAATCAGTTCGTCGGCGCCCTCGGAATCGTATCGTGCGGCGGCCTCCACCGGGTCCCCCGCATCGACGAGATTTACGAAACGGGTTCCTTTGACGACGCGCCCGTCGCGGACGTCCAGACAGGGGATAATTCTTTTCGCCAGCATATTACCAATCCTTTTCCCGTACTATCGGACCATCAGAAACGCAAAGAAAGAAACGCAAAGAAAGCCGGTAACATTTAAAAGCCCGCCGCGGAACCGCAGAGAACGCGGAGTAACGCAGAGATATAAAAATATTTTTTCTCAGCATCTCCGCGAACTCCGCGTCTCTGCGGTGATTTTTTTATTCATCCGTCGGATTTCCAGGAGAGCACTTGTTTGCGGAGATCGGCGAAGTCGATTCTCTTATCGTACAGCGCCCTTCCAAGGATGACGCCCTCGATCCCGCAGCCGCGGCGCTCCCACAATTTCCGCACATCCTCCACGCCCGACACCCCTCCGCTGGCTATCACCCGGACCCCGGCCTTGGAGCAGACATTTTCGGTTTCCTCCCAATTGACTCCGCGGAGCATTCCGTCCCGGGACACATCGGTATAAATGATCCGCGGGATCCCGGCGTCTTTCATCCGGCGTGCCAGATCCACGGCGGACACAACCGTTTTTTCCGTCCATCCGCGCGACACGACCTTTCCCTGACGGGCGTCGATTCCCGCAACGATCGCTCCGGGATTGCGTTTCACGGCCTCCCCGACCATGGAGGGATTTTCCACCGCCGCCGTACCCACAATGGCCCTTTCAGCGCCAAGATCCAGTACGGCCTCTATCTGTTCCAGGGTCCGCAGGCCGCCCCCGAACTGCACGGGTATTTTCAGCGCCCGGAAAATGGATTTTGCAATAGGAAGATGCGCCGACTCGCCGGAGAAAGCCCCGTCGAGATCCACAAGGTGGAGCCGCGTCGCGCCCTGAGCTTCCCAGTGCAGGGCCGTGGACACCGGATCATCGCTGTATTCGGTAGACCTGGAAGCGATGCCCTCCTGAAGCCGGACGCATTTGCCTCCCTTCAAATCTACCGCCGGAATCAATTCAAACCGGGGCGTGCCGTTCGTCATTGTAAAGAATCTTTCACTATAAAAATATTCAACAGAATTCCGGGTGCCGCCCCGGCCGTTTCCCGCAGACTGTGCGGCGGGTCCAGCTCACGGGGAAAGCGCCGAATGTCTATTGCAGCCCTTCCGTTCTTTACAGGATTGTCAGAAAATTGCGCAGGAGCCGTTTTCCGGCTTCCTGGCTCTTTTCGGGATGAAACTGGGCTCCCCAAACCTTTTCGCGGCAGGCGATCGAGCAGAAACGAAATCCGTAGCTGGTCCAGCGCAAAACGTCGGCAGGGTCATCCGGCTGCACATAAAAAGAATGAACGAAATAAAAATAACTGCCCTCGGCTATTCCCTCGAGCAGGGGGTTGGGCCGGCTCCCTTCAACCTGATTCCAGCCCACATGCGGCACCCGCAGACCAGGCTCGTTGATTCTCAGGACGCTGCCCGGGATCAGATCCAAACCTTCGTGGCTGCCGAACTCCTCGCTCCGGGTAAACAGGAGCTGCAATCCGAGGCACAGGCCGAGAAGGGGGGTTCCGCCCCGCACCGCCTGGCGCAGCGCCCCATCCAGACCTTTTTGCTTCAGGTTTTTCATCGCATCGCCGAATGCGCCTACGCCGGGCAGTATCAGCCGGTCCGCGTTGCGGACCCTTTCGGGATCGCCGGAAATCAAGGGGCGGCCGCCCGCATGCTCCAATGCTTTTTCGACGCTTCGGAGATTCCCCATCCCGTAGTCGACAATGACCGTTTCCGTGATCGGCGTCAAACTAAAGCACTCCTTTGGTGGACGGCACGCCTTCTATGCGCGCATCGATGCGGGACGCCAGGCTGAGGGCCCGGGCGGCCGCCTTGAATATTGCCTCGAAAATATGGTGGGTATTGCGTCCGTAAAGCAGCTCGATATGCATATTGACCCGGGCATGGGTCACGACGGCCTTCCAGAATTCCTCGATCAGGTCCGCGTCGAATTCCCCGACCCTTTCCCGTTCGACCCTGACGTTGTAAACCAGGTAGGGGCGCCCTGAAAGATCCATAACTACGCGAACCAGGGTTTCGTCCATCGGGAAATAGGCGTGCGCGAACCTTGTCAATCCCGATTTGTCGCCGAGAGTTTTATCCAGGGCCGATCCCAGGCATATGCCGATATCTTCGACGGAATGATGCGCGTCCACGGCAAGATCCCCCGTGCAGGAGACGTCCAGATCGAAAACGCCGTGCTTGGCAAAGAGCGTCAGCATATGATCCAGAAACTGTACGCCCGTCCGGATATTCCCCAGTCCGGTTCCGTCAAGATTCAGCGTAACGGACACATCCGTTTCGCTTGTTTTTCTTTTGACCGTTGTTTTTCTTTCGCTCATATGGATTCCCGGGCGCCTTCCGGACCGCCGGGCATTCTGCGCCCGACGGCGGCCCGCAGCGCGGACAGCAATCGATCGTTTTCCCCGCGGGTTCCCACGCTGATCCGCAGGCACTTCGAAAGCATCGGGTAGGAAGAAACATCCCTTATCAAAATTCCCTGACGGTAAAGGTCGCCGAACAGCAGACGCGGATCGACCGGCACTTCAATCAGAAAGAAGTTCGCCTCCGAAGGATAGACTTTGATCCCGGGAATCCCGCCCAGTTCCCGGCCCAGCCTGCCCCTCTCTTTCAAAACCGCCTCGATCGCCGGGCGGAACCTTTCCCTGTTTTCCACCGCCACTTCGGCCGCCGTGAGGCTGAACTGGTTGACATTGTAGGGAAGCTTCGCTTTTGAAATCTCCGAAACCAGGGCTTCGTCAGCAAGCAGGTACCCTACCCTGAGACCCGCCATGCCCATGGCCTTGGAAAATGTCCGGGTGATAATCAGCCGGGGATACTCCTCGAGCAATTCCAGGGCGGTATGTCCCCAGAATTCGAAATAGGCTTCGTCCAGAAGAACATGCCCCGGGAATTCCTCCAGCACCCGCTTCAAATCATCATTGCTTATAACCGATCCGGTCGGATTGTTGGGAGTGTTCAGGATCAGGACTCCGGCTCCCGCGCCTGCAGATCCGGATAGAATCTCGTCGACGTTATAGCGCATATCGGGATCGAGCGGTATCGGAATGATCTCCGCGCCCAGGATGGAAGCAATCAGCCCGTACACGGTGAAGGTCGGTGCCGGGATCCCCACTTTGGTCCCGTTGTCGACGAGCACCATTAAAGCGGCCTGGAGCAGTTCATTGGAGCCGTTGCCCACCAGAACGCCGTCTTTGCGCCAGCCGGCAAAATCCGCCAACAGTTTCCGAACCGAATCGGGAACAAAATCGGGGTAGCGCGACCACTCCCGGACCCTGAAGCGACGAAACACCTCTTCCTTGAGATCCGCGGGAAAATCGAAGGGATTTTCGTTCTGGTTGAGCTTGATCTCCGCTTCGTAGGCATGCAGCGAATAAGCCGGGACCTTCAGAACCCGGGATTTGACGCCGCTCAAGGGATCGTTTGTTTTCACTTCCTTTTAACCCCGCTCTTTTTCGACTTCCGCCCGTCCTGCCGGATGCGCACCGATTGCGCGTGGGCGTCCAGGCCTTCCGCCCGGGCCAGTGCGTCGATGGACTTCCAGGTGCGCGCCAGCTCCTCCTCGGTATACCGGATGATACCTGTTCTCCGTTGAAAGTGGTAGACCCCCAGGGGAGAGAAAAATCTCGCGGTCCCGCCGGTCGGGAGCACGTGGTTGCTGCCGGCGAAGTAGTCTCCGACGGCTTCGGGAGAATGGTCCCCGTAGAATATGCTCCCTGCATTGCGGACCCGGTCGATGGTCGAAAGCGGCAGGCTTGAAAAGATCTCCAGGTGTTCGGGAGCGATCTCGTTGATCCATTCCGCGGCCCGGTTCCCGTCCGCCATAACAACTATGGCGCCGTATGCTTCCAGCGATTTCCGTGCGATCTCCTCCCTCGACAGCGTTTTCAGCTGCGCCTCTATCTCGCGCTGTATGAAGACCGCATGCGGATAGGAATCCGTAAAGCAGATCGAGCAGGCGGACCTGTCGTGCTCCGCCTGGGAAAGCATATCGGCGGCGATGAAGCGGGGATTGGATTCGGCGGTCGCCATAATCACCACCTCGCTCGGTCCGGCGATCATGTCGATATCGACGGCGCCGAAAACTTCCCTTTTGGCGGCCGTTACATAGGCATTCCCGGGCCCGACGATTTTATCCACCCGCGGAATCGTCGCCGTTCCGTAGGCCAAGGCCGCTACCGCCTGGGCGCCGCCCACAAGATACACTTCCGCCACATTCAATTCATGCAGGGCGGCGGCTATGATGGGATTCTTCCGGAACGTGCCCGGAGGCGTTGCGGCCACGATGCGTGGGACGCCCGCGATCTTGGCCGGAATCACGTTCATCAGTACCGACGAAGGGTACGCTGCGCTTCCTCCGGGGATGTAAACGCCCACGCTGTCGATGGGAAGCACCCTTTGACCCAGCACCACGCCGCGCTTGGAGAATTCCCACGATTTCTGAACTTCCCGCGAGTGGTAAGCGTGAATGTTGAATAGGGCTTTTTCCATATCACGCACGAGAGCGGGATCGGCCTTTTTCGCCGCTGCGCGCAGGGATTGCCTCTGCACGCGCAGCTGCCCGGCGTTCATTTTGACTCTGTCGAATTCCTCGGCATAGCGCAGCAGCGCCCGGTCCCCATCCTTTTTTACATTAGAAATTATGGTGCGCGCCGCTCGGGCGATCTCGCCGGAAACTTCGGCCTTTCTTTTTTCAAGGCGATTGAAAAGCCTGTTCTTGTCCTTCTCGTAAAAAATGCGGACCATATCGATTCCTTTTTTTCACCAAAGCCCATGGCCCCGGCTACTGCGACGCAGCAAAAGGCGGCAGTCTTGATGAATCCTGCGTCGGTTCCCCATTTCAGGCCTACCGTTCGCTCCCGGAAAGCCGACGTTGGGGGATACGCGGCTAATTTCCGTTCCCGAATGCATCCGACAGCGGCGCCGGGAAACCGCTTCCCGATGACATCAAACTTTCTATTTCAGCGATCTCTTTCGGTGCGCCGCGGCTGAGAACATCGCACCCACCCTCCGTAACAAGCACGGTATCCTCAATGCGAATCCCAAGGTTCTTTTGGGGCAGATAAACTCCCGGTTCCACCGCAATCACGACGCCGGGCTCAAAAGGCGCGGGCTTCCCGGCGTCGTGAACGGACATGCCCACATAATGGCTGACGGCGTGCATCCCGTATTCTTCGTATCCCGATCGCTCCAGCACCCGGCGCACGGCATCCTCGACATCCGCGAAGGTTGCTCCGGGACGCACCGTATCCAGAGCCGCTTTCTGCGCCTCCAGAACGATCCGGTAAACCCGGGCCTGCTCCATGCTGAATTTGCCGGAAACGGGAAACGTTCTCGTGATATCCGAAACGTAATATTGGAAATCCGGCCCGAAGTCCATCACTACAATATCTCCCGCTTCCATCCTTCGCTGTTTTCCGTAGGAGTGCAGGATGCAGGAATTGGGCCCGGACCCGACGATGGCGAAGAACGCCTCCCCGGATGCACCGCTCCACAGGCTGACGAATTCCGCCAGGGCCGCCAGTTGGTACTCGAACATTCCGGGCTCCGCGGCACGGATCGCCTCTTTCAATCCCAGAGCCCCTATTCCCGCCGCGGCACGGAGGATCTCGATTTCTCGCGCATCCTTGATACGCCTCATGTCGCAGAGCAGGGGGGATAGGTCCCTGAGAACAGCCGTCGGCCCGGACGCCTGTTTCAGTTTTTCCCGAAACGCCGACTCCCGGCTCGCGCGCCCGTCCCAGGCATTTTCCAGGCGCTTTTCGTTGTACCGCAAGGAGCGCTCCCGGCTGGACGCAGCCGCCTCGTAAGGCATAAACGGAGTATAAAGAGCTTGCGGGCTTTTAAGGCGATCCTTCAGCTCGCCCGCAAATTCAGAAAGATCCATCACCGCATCAACACCCGTTATGAGCCGGGCATCCGGGCCGGCGTAAAGCGCCGGACCCTCCCAATCCTCCCTTTCTTTATCGCGCGGCGGCAGAAACAGAACGGACTGCCTCCGGACTCCGTCGAGCAGCAGCAGGGCATCCGGTGTCTCGACACCGGTCAGGTAATAAAAATTATTGTCCTGCCTGAAAGGCGCCAGAACGCGATTGTCCGGCAAACCCTGAAGCGCCGCGACCGACGGGCCGATCCTGTCCATAAGCGCGCTCCGCCTCGCGGCATAGAAATCCTCATCCCCGGCGCACGCGAGGCAGGCTCTCAAGACAAGGCACCCGCACAGCAACGCTCTGAACATAACCTTGCATGATAGCAAACGGCGCGGTCTTATGCGCGCATCAATTTATAAATTCAGACAGGCGGCGGCGATTCCTCGGCCCCTTCCCTGTTTGGTATCCGAAACGGCAAGGACCGGATGAATCCGGTATGGCCGGCAGAAGCGGTCCGAAAGCGCCAGGCCTTCACAGCGGAAAATCGGGGCGGCGTGCACAGGCGTCATGGTCCATGCTCCGGTATCGCCTACCGGCGCCGCGCCGCAAGATCTTCTTCTATCTTCTGCATGATGCTGTTTTTCAGCGGATAGGACGCCATGACCAGGCCCCCGATCACGCCGAAGACGGCCGGGTAAAAGCTCATGAGCATCCGGATGCCTGCAGTCGCGAATTGGGTCTG
This sequence comes from Acidobacteriota bacterium, assembly GCA_016933615.1. Classification (GTDB taxonomy): domain Bacteria; phylum Acidobacteriota; class UBA6911; order UBA6911; family UBA6911; genus UBA6911. The sequence continues at coordinate 24,170 of JAFGAO010000045.1, read as the reverse complement.
ATCGGCATTGGCGGCGAATCCGTGATATTGAAGGATCCACCCCACGAATGTTCCGCCGAATGCCAGTCCAAGCTTCAGCGCAAAGAGGGACGCCGCCATGACCAGGCCGGTGGCGCGGCGGCCGAACTTCCACTCTCCGTAATCCGCGGTATCGGCGTATATCGCCCACTGGAGAACGGAAACGGCGCCCATCAGGAAGGAAACCACCCCATTGAGGCCGAATATAAACAGAACGTTATGGGGCTCGAGGAAATAAAAGCCGCACGAAATGACGGCGGCGGCGATGAGAAAGCCCGAATAGGTGTTCTTCTTATCCAGGGTTTTTGCAAATACCTTTGCCAGAACCGCGCCGATGATGGTGGCAACGCTTCCCACGGCGGCAAAGGATGAAATGAATCCGTCCACGCTCAGGTGGATCGCATACGAAAAAATCAGGAGCTTCTGCTCGAGAACGTAATACTTGAAAAAATACGGGATGGAATTGCCGCGCATGACGGCGAAAAGAAGCTGGAACACCGTTGCCGCCGCAATCAGCACCCATGGCCTGTTCCGGAACAGATCTTTCAGATCCTGTTTCGCGTCCGCCTTCTGCGCTTCCGGCGGATGCACCCTTTCCCTGGTCGTGAAGAAAGTAATCGACAGCAGAACGACCGCCAGGATGCCGAAGGCGCCCATCGTCCACGCCCAGCCGGACTGTTCATCCCCCTTGCCGAAATAGAGCACCAGGGGCAGGGTCGCACCCGATACGATGAACTGCCCGCCGAACGCCAGAACGAACCGGTACTGGGAGACTTCCGTCCTTTCCAGCGAGTTCGGCGTAATAACGCCCATCAGTGACGAATAGGGAACATTTACGGCCGTATAGAGCATCCACAGAAGCGTATAGGTCCCATAGGCGTAGAACAGTTTTCCCCCGGCCCCAAAACCGGGGGTGAAGAAAGCGAAAACACCGACAATTGCCAGCAGAGGGGACAGGCTGAGGATGTAGGGACGGAATTTGCCCCACCGGGATTGCGTCCTGTCCGCAATCATTCCCATAATCGGGTCGTTGACGGCATCCCATATCCTGGTGATCAGGAACATGGTTCCCACGGCTGCGGCGGAGAGCCCGAATACGTCCGTATAAAAGAACATGACGTACAGCATGATGGTTTGAAAGTAGAGATTGGACGCGGCATCCCCCAGGCCGTACCCGATTTTTTCCTTTACGGATAAACGCGAGGCGGAAGCCGCTGCATCGGAATTTTTCATAGAGCCCCTCGGATCGATACGACGGGGGCAAGGATTGCGCGTTTCACGGCATGTCCCCATCGGCAATTTGAATGAGCAAAAAGTTGTTTCAAATCGAGTCACATTACCGGCGGCAGCGGGTATACTCTATAAAAGTACGTGGGGGATACACAATGGTTAAAATGACCGCACTTTTTCTGTTTCTGGCGCTTTTGGGGGGCTGTACAAACCAGGGGGATGCGGATATGGTTGGGGAATTCCAGTCTTTTCTCGAAGGCTACGAAGCAAAAGTCAAGGATTTAAGCATCCGCAACAACAAAGCGTATTTTGCTGCTTCCATATCGGGGAAGCCCGAAGATTACCGGGCCGCGGCGAACCTGGAGCTGGAACTCGGCAGAATTCACGCCGATTCCGAAAGCTTCCGGAAACTCAAACGAATCAAGGAATCGGGCGCCGTCACGAAACCGCTCCAGGCGCGGCAACTGAAGGTCATTTACAACGCCTTCCTGGCCAAGCAGATGGATGAAAAACAGCTCGAAGACATCATCCAACTGCAGAAGGAGATCGAACAGAAGTTTTCGACCTTCCGGGCGAAGCTGGACGGAGAGGAAAAGACGGACAACGAACTGAAGGAACTGCTGCGGACTTCCAGGGATTCAGGGGAGCTGGAGCGCGCCTGGAAGGCGAGCAAGCAGATCGGGGCCCGGGTGGCCGGAGACGTCGTGAAGCTGGTGAAGATGCGCAATGCCGCGGCCCATAAACTGGGCTTCAAGAACTTCCGGCACATGCAGCTTTCCCTGCTCGAGCAGGACCCGGCCGCCGTCGAAAAACTCTTCGATGAACTGGACGGCCTGACCCGCGATATTTTTGCGGAAACAAAAGGGGCTGCGGACCGCGTCCTGGCCCAAAAATACGGCGTCGGCGGCAACGAACTGATGCCGTGGCATTATCAGGATCCGTTTTTCCAGGAAGCGCCCCGCGTCTATGAAATCGACCTGGACAGGTACTACAGGAATCAGGATATCGAAAAACTCACCAGGGAGTATTACGCGGGCATCGGCCTTCCGGTCGACGACATTGTCGCCGGCAGCGATCTCTACGAAAAAGAAGGTAAATATCAGCACGCCTACTGCATGGACGTGGATCGTGAAGGGGATGTCCGGGTCATCTGCAACATCAAGCCGGACGTCTCCTGGATGAACACGAGCCTGCACGAGTTCGGCCACGCGGTTTACGATAAATACAAAGACGGCGAAGTTCCCTGGGTGCTTCGCGAACCCGCCCACCCGTTCACGACCGAAGCCGTCGCCATGCTCTTCGGCCGATTCGCCTCCAATGCCGCCTGGATCCGGTCCATGACGGGAATTCCGGAAACCGAGGCATCGGAAATCGCCGACGCCGCCTCGAAAATGCTGCGCCTGGAGCAGCTGGTTTTCAGCCGGTGGGTGCAGGTGATGGTCCGTTTCGAAAAAAGCCTGTACGAAAATCCGGATCAGGATCTCAACGCGCTGTGGTGGGATCTTGTTGAAAAATACCAGCTGCTCCGGCGCCCGGAAGGCCGCGAGGAGCCCGACTGGGCGGCGAAAATCCACGTGGCGCTCTACCCCGTTTATTACCATAACTATATGATGGGCGAACTGCTGGCGTCCCAGCTCTTCTACCACATCTGCGACCGGATCCTCGAGACCGGGGATTACGCGGAAACAACCTTTATAGGAAAGCGGGAGGTCGGGGATTATCTGGCGCGGAAAATTTTCAAACCCGGCAACACCATGTTTTGGGATGAAATGATAGAAAAAGCCACGGGAGAACCGTTGACGCCGAAGTATTACGCCAGGCAGTTCGTCGAATGATTCCCGGTTGGGTTTCGGCGGGCGGACGCCTTTACGTTCCGGGTTGCGGATTGAAAATCGGAGATTGAGAATTGTTCGCAATCCTCAATCATTAATTTTTTTATAGTTTTATATTGCGCAGTCGGAGCGCGTTGCCGATAACCGAAATCGAGCTGAATGTCATCGCGGCGCTGGCGATCATGGGATTGAGCAGCAGCCCGACAGCCGGGTACAGGGCGCCCGCCGCAATCGGCACCCCGAGACTGTTGTAGACAAAGGCGAAAAAAAGATTCTGGCGGATGTTCCGCATCGTTGCCTTGCTGAGCTTCCTGGCGCGCGCCACTGCGCGCAGGTCCCCTTTGACCAGGGTAATCCCGGCGCTCCGGATAGCCACGTCGGTTCCCGTACCCATGGCAATGCCCACATGGGCCATCGCGAGCGCGGGCGCGTCGTTTATGCCGTCCCCGGCCATGGCGACTATCCGGCCTTCAGCCTGAAGCCGCCTTATGACCTCTCCCTTGCGGTCCGGGGTGACCTCCGCCTCGACATGGTCGATGCCGAGGCTTCGCGCGACAATCGCCGCCGTGGTCCGGCTGTCTCCGGTAAGCATTACCAGGCGGATGCCCTCCCTGTGCAGTCCCCGGATCGCCTCCTCGGAGGATCTCTTGATCGGGTCGGAAACACCCAGCAGGCCCGCAAGGACGCCGTCGACGAGGACAAATACGACCGTGTGTCCCTTCTGGCGCATATTCTCGGCCGCCAGGGTAAACGACCCCGTATCGACGCCCAGGTCATCGATCATGGCGCGATTGCCGACAACCACCTTCTTTCCATTCACGGTCCCCCGGACTCCCCTGCCTGTAACCGAGGCAAACCCGGTTGTCCGGTCGAGCGGCAGTCCGCGCAATTCGGCCGCGGAAAGAATCGCGGCCGCAAGCGGATGCTCGCTTCCCCTTTCCAGGCTCGCCGCCATACTGACCAGTTCCGATTCCGTCCAGATTCCCGTCGTGATGATCGAAGTCAGGCAGGGTTTGCCCTCGGTGAGGGTGCCCGTCTTGTCCACAACCAGAGTGTCGACTTTTCCCAGCAGTTCGAGCGCTTCCGCATTCTTGAGCAGCACGCCGGCCCGCGCGGCCCTTCCCGTTCCCACCATGACGGACATCGGGGTCGCCAGTCCCAGCGCGCAGGGACACGCGATGATGAGAACGGCCACGGCGTTCACCAGCGCGTAGACCATTCTCGGCTCGGGACCGGCATAGGACCACACCCCGAAAGCGACAAGGGACGCCAGAATGACCGCGGGGACAAAAAAGGAGGATACACGGTCCGCCACACGCTGAATGGGCGCCCGGGTCCGCTGCGCTTCGCTTACCATCTGCACGATGCGAGCCAGGAGGGTGTCGCGTCCCACCTTTTCCGCCTGCATGATGAAAGTCCCGTTTCCATTGACCGTGCCGCCCGTCGCGCGGCTTCCCCGGGATTTCTCCACAGGCACGGGTTCCCCGGTCAGCATGGACTCGTCGACGGAGCTGTGCCCTTCCAGCACCGTGCCGTCGACGGGCACCGCGTCCCCCGGACGCACGCGCAGCCTGTCTCCGGGCTTCACCTGATCGAGCGGTATATCCATTTCCGCGCCGCCGCCGTCGACGATCCGGGCCCGTGCGGGAGCCAGTTTCATCAGGGCGCGCACCGCTCCGTTGGTCTTCCTGCGCGCGCGGATTTCGATTACCTGACCCAGCAGCGCGAGGGTGATGATCACGGCCGAAGCTTCAAAGTAGACCTCGGGAGACCCGTCCGGCCCCAGGAAAGAGTCCGGCAGCAACCCGGGGAGCAGAACGGCGACGACGCTGTAGATGTATGCGGTTCCCGTCCCGACGCCGATCAGCGTAAACATATTCAGGCTGCGATTCAAGACGGACACCCAGGCCCTCCGGAAAAAAGGCAGGCCGGCCCACAGGACGACGGGAGCCGCCAGGACAAACTGGATCCAGACGCTTCCCTTGAAGCGCATTGCGGGAACCATCCCTCCCATCGCAATCACGAGAATCGGCAGAGTCAGGAACAGGCTGATCCGCAGCCTGTGATGCATCGCATCCAGTTCGGCGTTGTCCTCCTCCTCGAGGGATGTTGTCTGAAGCTCCAGGGCCATCCCGCAGACGGGGCAGCTTCCGGGCGCCTCCCGGACAACCTCCGGATCCATCGGGCATGTGTAGAGCTTCGCATACCCGGCTGTTTCAGAAGGCGCCGGCGCTCCGGGCGCCGGACCGGCCGCGGGATTGCGGCGGAATTTTTCCAGGCACCCGGTACTGCAGAAATAATAGGTCCGGCCCTGAAATTCCGTCTGCGCGGCGGCTTGCGAAGGTTCAAACGTCATACCGCAGACGGGGTCCTTCACGATCGTTGAAGACGGGGCCGGCGCTTCTTTTTTTTCTTTATCCATAGGACTCCCGGTCATTGTATCAACATTCAGAGAAATCCCAAGGCCCGAAAACCTGAAACGGCGCAATTCCGATCCATTGTCCCGACCGGACCTGCCGGGACAGCGCGCTCCGGGGCTCCGGCCGCGGGTTTTCAGGCCCTAGTCCATCGCGATCCAATTCGGGGGATTCGATTAATTTCCGTTCGTTTTCGGGATAACGCGCCGCATTTTGGGAAGTCCGGCGTTGCACGTGAAATGTTCGCCTATTTCTTTCCACTCCCGAACGGGTATTCTGAGGAAACGATCGACGATGCCGGGGTCCAGCAGCGTTCCGGACATCTTTTTTATCTCATTGCGCGCGCGATCGATATTTTCAGCCTTAAAGGAAGAACGGGAGCAGGTCAGGGTCTCGAACATGTCGGCGACGGCGAACACCCGGGCGCCCGGGTGGATTGCATCGCCCTTGAGGCCTTGAGGATACCCTTTGCCGTCGTAGCGCTCGTGATGCTGCAGCACGAGCTGGGCGGGCTCTTTAAGAAATTTGATACGTGAAAGGATGCCGTAGCCGATTTCGGGGTGTTTCCGCATCAGCAGGCGTTCGCTTTCATCCAGGGAATCCTTTTTCCCCATGAGGGCGTCGGGCATACCGATGTTCCCCACATCATGAAGCAGAATGCCCTGTTCCATTGTGCGGATGTCCGATTCTCCCATACCCATCTCCCGGGCCAATCTGGATGCGTAAACGGTAATGCGCAGCGTATGGCCGTCCGAATCGGCATGGCGGCTGTCCAAAGCCTTGCTCAGAGCGACCAGAGTGGAGCGGTACGTCTGTTCGAGAATACCGAGGGCTTCCTGCAACTGGTCGGTGCGGCTCGCGACCTGTTCCTCGAGGGTGCGCCGGTAACTCTTATTTTCCATAATGAGCCGGCGCTTCTCCAGGGCCCGGGATACGCCGGCGGACATCTCTTCAAGGCTGAAGGGCTTGGTGATGTAATCGTAAGCGCCTTGTTTCAGGGCCTCGACGGCGACTTCAATATTGACCACGGGCGTAACCAGAATAACCGCGATTTCGGGCCGGCGTTTCAGAACCTTCTCGATAAAATCCGCGCCCCCTTTACCGGGCGCGGCGCTGTCGGTCAGGACGAGGTCGTAGGCTTTCGCGGATATCATTTCCAGTGCCGTCCGGTCGTCTGCGCAGCTTTCACACGCGTACCCCAGGCTCTCAAGCTTGCGGCACACGACCTCCCTGCCGAGCACGTCGCCGTCGGCTACGAGAATTCGGGCCGGGCGGAAAATCGAACCGAAAGGAGTTTGGGTCAGAGGCCTGTATGCTTCACCCGCCGTAGACATAAATGGATGCAGGCGATGGGAGACCGCCTAAAAAGCTCTCCTTCCTAATTTAGATGCGAGCGTATGGGGGCTCAACATTTCATATCGGCGGGACTTTGAATTTCTTTCCTGGTATTTCGCTGTGAATACGGCATCAACCGATGAGGCGGCAGCAATTTAAGCCGGAGATCCCGAAGGCTTCAACCCGGACTTGAACCGCGTCGGATTGAAGAGCACGGCGATGGAAATGTTACGCTATTCCGAGGGCAAGTAAGGATTATCCTTTAATGATTGCCGCATCCAATCGATCGGGCGTGAAGGAAGGGCCGGGGTACTGAATCCTGAAACTGCCTTCCCATACCGCAAAGCTCTCCATGCACAGATAGACCGTCAATCCCGGAGCCGCCTCCCGGATCCAGGAAATCATCTTTCTGTACATTGCCTCGCGGATCGGCCGGAAATAGCGCATTTTCCCGTGGTGGCCCGGAACAAACTCTCCATAGGGAATTTTCGATTCGGGAAACCGTTTTTTAACATGACCGATCAAATGAGGCGGAAAGCGGAGGGCCCCGAGGCTCAACCAGGCCACCCTTTCGGGATTGATGCTGCGGAAGATTTCCCCGACAGCCTCCCTGTAATCGTCTTCCCACCCGTCATAGTAAATTAGGGGATCAAAGTGAAATCCCAGCCGGTATCCCCATTTCTGGCACTGAAGCGCCGCCGCCAGCCTCTCTTCCAGCGTCGGGGCTTTTTCTTCCTCGGTCCTGCAGATGCGCTTCGAATTTACAGACCAGGAAACAACGGTATGGCCGCCATGATCCAGGCCTTCGAGATTGGCGACGCAGTCGGATTTTGTCTTGAGCTCAAGGAAACCGTTTGAAAGTCGGGCGAAAAACGGAACCAGCCGGCGCGAAAAACCGGTTGCGGGGTCCAGGGCGAGCGAATCCGCCAGCTCTCCGGTTCCGATACGGAAGATACGATGCGGAGAGCTCCCCAGCTTTTCCCGGACCTCACGCATCAAATCCTGAAAATTAGTGCCTACCACCAGGGCCCGGCCGCCCAGGTAGGACTGAAGGACGCAGTAGCTGCAGTCCAGGTGGCAATTCCAGGTGCAGCTCAAAACGTAATAATTGCAGCAGGTATCCGCGCCCGATCCCTGGCATCTCTTCAGGAAGCTGCCAGGATGGCGCAGCAGAAACAGGGTATTTTTATCTTCCCAAGGCGCCGGGGATCCTTGGGACGGTTCCGGGAAACGCACTTCACGACTCTTGACGGTCCGGACCTCGACCCCCGGCAGGCGCTCCAGGATCTCCAGGGTGACGCTGTCCTGCCAGGACTCCTCCTGGACCAGTATGCGCTCGGGCGCGTAAGGAATCATAATTTTTGAATGACTCCAAACAGGCTGTCCAGTTCCGGCGTCTGCGACGCTTCAAACAGCCGGCGCGCCATTTCGCGGAAGCGTCCGGCATCGGAGGCGCTGAATTCCACTTTCAGGTCGTTTGTTTCAAAATAGGGCGCCGGCGTGATCCGGATCGAGCCCGGCAATCCCAGGGACTTGCTCCGCTCCCGGAAACGTTCCTCGGCCCGGGTCAATGCCGGATACCGCTTGCAATAAAGAAATGCGAAAATTTTTTCTCCCCGCTGAAAAGGAGACGCCGCAGCGTCGTTGGCAATCGCAAGCGCTTCGGGATCTTCAAGGGGATTCTCAGGCCCCGATGCGCTTATCGCCGCCAGATCCTGGAGCACGACGAAGAATTTTTTCTGAAGGCCGGCGCTCAGACGGACTCCCTCAAAAAAGGCGGCAATGAACTTTTGAGAGGCCGGCGGCATTGCCGCAATGCACTCCAGGCTGGACAGCGTCAGCCGCCCCGCTTTGAAATGATTCCTCAATCCCTGATCCGACGCATGCAGCATTAAATGGGATTGCAGGACCTGTCCGTGCGGCGCCAGCCCCATCAGGGGCTGCCAGTCCCTCAGGATCGCCTCATCCGGGACGCCGAATTCATTCCTGAGCTTGTGGAGCGCTCTTGCTTTTTCCAGCGCATCCAGTTGCCTGTGAGAAATGTTGTCCCTGAGCGCCAGGCAGAACACGTCGCACAAATCCCGATTCTCTTCTTCGACAATCCTCGCGGAGACGCGGGACAATCCCAGCCGCCGCATGGCGTCCAAGCGCCGGAATCCGCACACGACCCGGTAGGGGCGCTTCCCTCCCAGCAGCAGAAGGGGATTTAGCTGCCCGATCCTGCGTATCGACATTTCCATAGGGGCGGAGCGGATCTCCTCGCTGATCCTGAACGTCTCATTTTCGGAGTCAATCTCTTCAATCGATATCTCTTGGAAGTCCATGCCGTAAAGAATAGCGAAACAGGCCCGGAATCGACAATATCCCCGTGCTTTTTTCATTTGTTGTCTTTGGGAAGTACTTTTGATATAAAAGCCCTAAATCGCATACAGCGGAGGGGCTTACCGAGAAGCGCCCCTCGCATGATTAAGGAGGTCTGATTATGACTTCTCGCTCGGTCTCTATTTTTTTCACACTGCTTCTGAGCCTGTTGCTCATCGCCGTTCCTGCGCTTATGCCGGAAAATGCGCGGGCCCAGGACTACACCGAAGAAGAATACAACCGGTACCAGACTATCGATGCCGAAGCGGATCCCGTCAAGAAAACGGACATGGTTGTCGCATTCATCAAGGAAAAGCCCGAATCCTCGCTTCGAGCCTATCTTGAAGCGTCTTTCCAGAGGCTGGTTGCCGATCTGAGCCAGCAGCAGAACTGGTCGCAGATCATATCCCTGGGACAGAAGTTTCTGACCGTCGCCCCCAACGACAAAACCACCATCGACGCCCTGACCTATGCGTATTCCTCCACCGGCAATCTCAAGGGGTTCACAACCTACGGGGAAAAAACCTATGCCGCCAACCCAAGCCCGGAGCTGGCGTACTCTATAGCGATTGCCTACCTTCAGCTGGATAACGGCGCCAAGTTTTTACAGTGGGGGAAAAAGGTCCCGGCATCGTCTCCCAACTATGTCGTGGTTCTTACCCAGATGATGCGGAGAACCGCCGGCAACGAGCAGGACAAATATGCAAGGGAATGCCTCAAGATTCTGCCTGCGGCCAAAAAACCCGAGGGAATGGGCGATAAAGACTGGCAGGAGATGGTAAACGGCTCCTATGCTACCGCCTATGCGGTGCTGGGGGCATCCTCCTATCAAAGCGGAAGCTACAGCACGGCGATAAAAAACCTGGAAAACTCCCTCAAATACAACAGCCGGAACGAAACCGCATATTATTTCCTGGGTATGTCCTACTGGCGCAACAACCAAATGGACGCCGCCATGCTGAACTTCGCCAAAGCCTACCTGCTTAAGGGGTCGACGTCCGCGCAATCGAAGAAGTATCTGGACCAGCTCTGGTCCAGCAGCCATCGCGGCTCGCTCGCCGGAGTGGACCGCGTCATCCAGAGAGCCCAGCAGGAAATGAAGTAGGGCGGATGGAAGAAGGCCGGTCCCGGGGACCGGCCTTCATCTCCGCCTTCGACCGAACATTCGGAATCCGGCCTGCCTCTCCCCGAAATGCGGGGGAGGCGCAAGGGTGCATTTTGCCCTGAAAATATAAATCACGAAATCTTCCGGCAATGTCTGCATTCACCCAAGGTGAAGTCGATACCGATCGGCTTCGACCACGGGAGCCGAACCCGTAAAATACTATTTCATTTTGACGGGAACTAAAATCCTTCACGCAATCCCGGAATCGATCAGGAGAGCGGCGGTTCAGTCCCGGATCACGTTTAACGCCTGTTCGGCCGCGGCGATCAGGGCTTCCGGTCCGACGGGGGAACCCGTCGCCCGCTGCATCCAGAGGTCGGGCGCAATGCGGCCCAGCCGTGCGACTCTTTCGAATTCCGGTCCGATCCGGCCCGTCTTCTTCATATGCTCTTCGAGCTGGAACGCAATCATGTGCCCCAGGGGGTAGTCGGGAAGATAGAGGAAGCTGTCGATCATGTGGGAATAGATGCCGAGCAGCGTGACATCCTCCACGCCGAATACCGGTGCGTAGAAACGGTTCCAGACATCCCTCGAAATCCTCAGTACCGCATCCCGAAGCCGCTCCGGCGTCGCCCCGGGATTCTCATACATCCAGTGCCATACACCCATGTCGACCAGGCTGACCGTGCTGATTTCACAGGTCGCCCAATAAGTGTTCAATGCCTTGAGCGCATCCGACAGCGGGTCCGAAAGCTCGAGCCCCAGCAACTCCAGGTCGCGTCCCTGGAAAACGAACGCCAGCGCTTCGGTAAAGGCGTTGTTGGGAACCCCGTTCAGCGAGTAGTAATCCATCCCGTGAAGAGAGAAGGTCTGCTCGACGTTGTGCCCCAGTTCGTGTATAGCGATATTGAAGCCCTTGTAGTTCATTCCTGTTTCATAGATCCTGGTGCGAAGGCGGGCCTTCGCCTGGCGCATGGCCGCGCCCATCGCGTGGCCCGAACCGCGCGCCGGATCCACCGCGATGTTTTCGGCCAAAAACGCCGCGCGCTCCGGGGAAAAAGCCAGCTTTTGCAGAAGCAGAGGAATGCCTTTATCAAACGCCTCCGCATCAGGGTATTTCCCGGAAACGATCGAGTCGAGTTCCTGCTGGGCATACGGCACCCCGGGACGAAATCCGTTGTACCAGATATCGAAGGGTTCGAGCGGGCGACCCAGCCTTTTCCTGATCAACTCCGCGGTTCGCGGCAGGGCAGGCGAGGACAGAAGCTGTTCAAAAATCTTCTCCACCCGCTCTTCAGGGATTTGGCGGTCCCGGTTGAAACGCCGCGCCATGAGGGTGGGAGCATCGGGAGAATAAGGGTCCGCCTTTGCTTGCGCCCGGTATGTCGCAAGCAGATGGAGGTACCGGGTGTTCGGCTCGGGCGTGCCGACCGCATCCCGGGAGCCGGGAGAAAAGCTCGAGTCTGTTTCGGCCGCTGTTTGCACTTCGTTCGTATAGGGATTCCAGTCCAGTTGCGGATTATTGACCACCGCCCCGGGAATCGACTGGTCGACGATCCGCTGCATTACCTTGGAGATCATGCGCTGCCTGGCAAGGCCGTTCTTAGTATCGCCGTAATTCGCTTTGATTTCGTCGCGCAGGTTCCAGTGCGACAGCAGGCACATGCCCCTTGGAAAGAGACGACGCCCGTCGTCGTCCAGCAGATGGTGCATCCAGATGTTGTACGAGGATATGTACAGGTTTGCTTCCGCCTCCGCCTTCGATATCGCCAGATTGGCATCCGCCGGGATCCTTCTGGAAAAAAATTCCGCCAGGCGGGTCTCGGCCCATTGGCGACGGGTCCATGCCTCCCCTTCGGCCAGCCTTTCCTCCAGCGCAGTCAACGGGAAATTCAAAAGAACGACGAAGGCCAGCTTGTTCCTGAAAAAATCGTCGATCAGATGGGCCGACGGATCGTAGCCAGCAAAAACCTCGTCATAGGGCCGGATCGGGCCGACGTCGAGATCCGTCTGCCGCCGGAACTCCCGGACGATCTCGACCATGTGGCCGAGAACCTGTTCGAGCAGGTATTCGTATTGGCCGAACATCGTATCCAGCGCCGCCCGGTCTCCGGCAAAGTTCCCTTGAACAAATTTTTCCAATTCCTCCCGGTTGCCGTCGGCATCGCGCCAGAATGTGGCGACCTGTTTCAGCCCGCGCTGCACCCTCTTGCGCTGGGATTGCCCGTAATTCGCGATCAGCTCCTCTTCCAGCTTCCCGACGGCCGAACCCATCCAGCCGGGCGGCTCAGTGGATATATTGGATGCGGCGTTTTGCGGATTCCCCATGCGGGACTCCCGGGAACAAGACACTGCCAGTGCAAGACCCAGAATCAGAACAGCGGACCATGTGTATTTCATAGCGCTTCACCCGGGCGCACTTAGAATGGATGGAAATCGCACCACGCGCCCTGTTTTTGATTCAGGAATTCCGGGCGCGGATGCGTCCTTGCAAAAGCGGCCGCCCATTGATTACTGCAGGTCGCGCAGCCGCACTTCAATCCCCGGCTCGTCTTTGAGCAGATCCAGGAGCTTCCCGGTATCGGTTTCGCCGAAACGGTAATGATACGGATAGAGGATCTCGGGCTTGATCGTTCTGGCGGCATCGGCGACCTGCTCCGGCGTCATCGTATAGGGCTGGTTCATCGGCAGAAAGGCCACATCGATTCCCTGGAGCGCCTTCATCTCCGGCACATTCTCGGTATCTCCGGCGACGTAGACCCGCTTGTCTCCGAACGTCAGAATATACCCGTTGCCGTTGCCCTTGGGATGAAAGGGCTTTTCCGGATTGTAGGCCGGCACCGCTTCAATCGCAATACCCGCGACGGTTTGAACGTCGCCGTTATTCATGACGACCGCATCCGGGATCGATTTGGCCGCGGCGGCGTTGCTAATAATTTTAGTGTCGGCGGTGCGTACGGCATCGATGGCCTTCACATCCATGTGGTCGCCGTGTTCATGGGTAACCAGAATCAGATCCGCCTTGGGAAGCGAGGCGTAATCGGGAAACACCATCGTGGTGGGATCGATATGGATAACCTTACCGGCAAAGGCAAACATAAGGCTCGCATGGCCGATGCAGGTGATTTTCAAATCCCCGCCCGAGGTTTTTATTACGTCCTCTGGAAATTCCTTCTGTCCGTACAAGACCGAAGCAGCCATAATTACCCCCAGCGCAACAGTGAAAAAGCATCCGAAAATTTTAGCCCTGCTCATTACTCTCCCCCTTTCTCCCCTGTATTCACATATAAAAATGCTGGTTCATCAGTGAAAAAGCGGGGGCTTTGCCGCCGGGCTCCAGTATCGCCATGATTGTCCTCCTTCCAGAAATCCGCGCTCTGCATGCGGCGGGCTGATTTCAAGACATCCGCTGCAATTTGCGCCATGCGCTCATGCCGCCGATGACACTGTAGGTGTGTTCGTACCCGGCCGCCTTGAGCAGGCTTCCGGCAATGTTGGAACGGTGGCCCGACTCGCAGATGAGGCTTATGTGGCGGCTTTTGTCTTCGATATCCACCCCCTCCCGAACAAGATCGGCGACGGGCTTGTGCCGGATGTTTTCAATATGTCCCTGGCTCCATTCCTCGGCGGTGCGCACATCGAGGACAATGTGGTCCGGGTATTTTTCCATAACTCGCCGGAGGCTCTGCACGCTCAGCTGCGGCAGATGGTCGAGCGGCAGCGCGTCCATGGCCCAGTTCGAAACTCCGCCGTCGAGGAAACCGAGAATTTTGTCGAATCCGACGCGCCGGAACTGGTATGCCGCAGCGTGGGCGTCGGTCTCCGTGTCGCTGACGATGACAATATTTTTGTCCGCCCGGGCCACCATCCCGAGCCAGGTGGCGGACTGGGGAGTGAGGCCGATATTGAGGGATCCCGGGATGAAGGAGGCCCCGAAGGACGTCGCCTGCCGCACATCGACCAGAACGGCCCCCTGTTTTCTGAGGTTCTCGACTTCGAAGACCGAAAGCTTGCCGACCTCCCGGAGGGTACCCAGGGCCTTCGGCGAGGCCCGGTTCCTGCGTACGATTTCCGCGAAACCGGGGGGGCGAAGCTGGAAGCCGCCGGTCATTATCCTCCGGAACTCCTCAAAAGGCATGTTGTTTAAAAGAGGATTGTTCTTCCGTTCGAACCCGAGAGTGCTCATCGGCTTGCTGCTCATCCCCTTGCCGCAAAGGGATCCCGCGCCGTGGGCCGGGTAGACCTCGACCCAGTCTCCAAACCTCGACAGCGTCTTGTAGAGGCTGTCGTACAGGTTGCGGACCTGCTGTTGCAGCATATCCTCTCCGGCCAGGTCGGGCCGCCCGATATCTCCGACAAACAGCAGATCCCCGGTTAGCAGAAGCATGGTTTCGGGTGAACGGGCGGTATCCGCCACGGCAAGCGTGACTGAGTTGGGGGTATGGCCCGGCGTTTCCAGAACTTCCACCTTCGCCACGCCGAAGGAAAAGCGATCGCCGCCCCGCAGCGTCTTGTGCCGGTATTCGCCCCGAACCTCCGGGTGGACGTAAATATCGGCGCCCGACTTGTCCGCCAGCTCCACCGCCCCGGAGATATGGTCGGCGTGCAGGTGGGTGTCGAAAATATGGGTGATGGTCATTCCCTCCCGCTCCGCCGCCTCCAGATACCGGTCCACATGGCGCTCCGGGTCCACCACAAACGCCGCTCCGGCGCCCGGGCAACCGATCAGGTACGAATAGCAACCCAGCCCTTCTACTTTGAACTGTTCAAAAAACACCGGCAAGAACCCTCCCCGAGGAAATATTGCCGCCGCTGGATGCGATCGTGTTCGATGAAATCATCCATCGCACCCTTGCACGCAATAGATTCCGGGGCGAACCTGTGCGTCCGCCACGGGATCGGTTCAAACAGTATGAATCATCAATCAAAAGCCATGTCCGTTTTCCAGACTTCCCAGACCTTGCCGACCAGATCCGGACCCGGTTTCAGCGTGACCTTACCCGGTTTCCATCCTGAAGGCGTGGCTTCTTTCCCTTTGCTTTCCCTCACCACCTGGAAAGCCTGCACCTGGCGCAGGGATTCGCTGATATTGCGGCCCACGGGAGGCGTCAATACCTCATAACCCTGGACGACGCCCTCGGGATCTATGATAAACCGCCCCCGGGTTTCCACGCCGGCGTCCTCATCAAAAATTCCGAATGCTTTCCCCACCCTGCCCCCGGCGTCGGACAGCATCGGGAAGGGTACGCCCCCCCGGACCATTTTCGACAGTTCATTGTCGTCCCACATTTTATGCACGTAGATACTGTCAATGCTCATGGACAGAATGTCGACGCCGAGTTTCTGAAATTCGGGATATTTTTCGGCAACTGCCGAAATCTCGGTCGCTCAGACAAAGGTAAAATCACCGGGATAAAAGCATAACAACACCCATTTCCCCAAATACTGCGAAAGCTTTACAGAAATAAATTTGCCCTTTTGATAGGCAGGGGCGATGAAATCCGGGGCTTTTTTGCCGACTTGAATCATGGGCTTGACCTCCTTTACAGATTGAGTTTGGGAAACCGGCTCTCCGGAAGGCTCCTCGCCGACCGGTCCTCCTGTTGGTCGGGCACAACCGACTTCCATTTCTTCCGCCATAAAGTCTCCTTTCTGAAATTCGGGCCGTGTGCCGATACCAGGGATCAGGACCGGGAACCGACCGTTACTCCTTCTTCATGCGGCCTCGAATGACCACGTGATATTCCAGCACTTCGAAATCCTCGAGAGCGTCGACTCCCGCCACTTTTATGGAATCCCAAGGGATGTCTTGGATTTCACCCGTTTTTTCGTCGATGAAATGATGATGCCTCTCGACGCAGGGATCGTAAACGGTTCTGCCTTCCCGGATAACCTTCGGCTTCAATACTCCCCTCTCAACCAGAAGGTTCAGGGTGTTGTATACGGTGGTCCGGGAAAGCGTGGGCCAGGATTCCTTGACGATACTCCAGATATCGTCCGCCGATGGATGCTCCTTTGTATACAGAACCGAACTTGCAACGGCAATCCGCTGCGGGGTGGGAGACACTCCATGATCTCGAAGTATTTTCACTATTTCCAGCATCGAGATTGATACTATGTACAAATATGAACAGTGTCAATATTTTCATAAGAAACGGACGGAATCGACGGTCAGGCTGACGGCCCCGAAGTCCTCCTCGACCAGGCCGGTGAGCACGTAGGGGCGGCAACGGCCCATCATGTGGCAGAAACGCGCGTAGGCCTCCGGGAAGAAAGTGGTTTCGTACAGCGCGGTCGTATCCTCGAAGCTGATGAACTCCATCGGCTCCTCCTGCCGGGTTGTGACAGCTTTCCCGGTCACCCACCAGCCCACGGCCGTCACCCGGCGGCCGACATATTTATAAAGGTCCGCCCCTCTCACGTATTTCAGCCTTGAAAGCGGTTCGGCATACAGCGACAGCGGGTGCCGGCTGATCAGAAAATCCAGGGTCTCGATCTCATGCTCCAGGACCGTCCGGGCGCTGTAGCGTGGCACCCGCGGCGGGACGACGGGATCCATATCCTGAAACAGTGTGCGGACGGCCGGACGCCGCGCGGCGCGCCGTTCATGCAGGGCCAGGGCCGTCCAGATCATTTCCGGCCGCGTGGCGCCGCCGGAAATACTGTCGCACGCACCCGTCTTGACCAGTATCTTCGCATCCGCCGGGTCGAGCGGCACGCGGCGGAGGAAATCCTCGAACGATGCGTACGGGCCGTTCCGGCGTTCCTCAACGACCGCCCGCAGCGCCTTTTCCCGCAGCCCCTTCAGCTGCATCAACCCCACCCGGATCTTTTTCCCCCTGCCCCGATACTCCCTTCGGCTCGAATTCACATCCGGCATCAAAACTTGCAGCCCCATCCGGCGCGCCTCGGAAACATAGGCGAAGGCCGAATAGTATCCGCCCCGGTTGGTCAGCACCGCCGCCATGAACTCGGCCGGGTAATGCGCCCGCAGCCAGCAGGACTTGTAGGAGACCAGGGCGTAGGAAGCGGAATGCGGCTTGCAGAACGAGTACCCCGAAAAACTCATGATCATGTCCCAGACTTTTTCCGCCACGTCGCGCGACACGCCCCGCGCCGCGGCGCCGGCATGGAACCGCTCCCTGTAATCCTCCAGCTTCCGGGCCGCGCGCTTTTTCGAGATGATCTTGCGCAGAAGGTCGGCATCCGCCGCGCTGAATCCTGACATGGCCATGGCGATTTTAGAGACGTCCTCCTGGTAGACCATGATGCCGTAGGTTTCGCGCAGCACCTCGTCGAGAATGGGATGCAGCGGGTCGTAGGCACCGCCCCGCAGGCGCCGCACGTACTCGCGGATGTAGCGGTTGGCCGCGGGGCGGATGATCGAGCTGTGGATCACCAGGTGATCGAAATCGCCCGTGCCGCACTTCTTCTGCAGCTGCCGCATCGAGGGGGACTCCACGTAGAACACGCCCATGGTGTCCCCCCGACGCATGAAATCCCGGGTTTTCGCATCCCGCGTCGGATCCCACCGCTCATAATCGATGTCCGTCCCGCAATTTTCCCTGATCGCCGCCAAGGCATCCCGGATCACGGCCAGGGACCGGTTCCCGAGAAGATCGATCTTGATCAGGCCGGCATCCTCCGCCTGGTCCTTCTCCCACTGGACGATGGGAACCCCTTTCGGGGCGGGCTCCACCGGGACATACCGGTCGATCCGATCGGGGACCACGACAATGCCGCCGCAGTGCACGGACAGATGCCGGGGGTAGCCTTCGAGCTTCACGGCCAGGCGCACAATCTCGGGCCAGGGAGGCTTCAGGTCCATGTCCTTGTACACCGGGTGGTTCCGTATGGAATCCTCCAGTTGGCCTACCCGCCAGAAGTATCCCATGCGCCCGGTCACTGCGTTGATTTCCCGCTCCGGAAGGCCGTAGACCTTGGCCACTTCCCGCACGGCGGCCCTCGCGCCGAATCCCACGTGATTGGAAATCATGGCGGCCCGGCAAGAACCGTATTTCTGGAAAACGTAGTCGAACACGCGATCGCGTTCGTCCCACGGAAAATCGATGTCGATGTCGGGAGGATCGCTTCGCCCCTCGTTGAGAAAGCGCTCGAAGAAAAGATTGTGCGTGATCGGCTCCACGTGCGTGATCCCGAGGCAGTACGAAACCAGGCTCGCGGCCGCCGACCCGCGGCCGCAGGTGCGGCCGGACTGCCGGACGATATCCCGCACGACCAGGAAATAGGTGGCGAAGCCTTTGTCTTTGATGATCCCGAGCTCGTGCCCCAGCCGTTTGAGCACGGAATCGGAAAGCTCGCCGTAGCGCCATTCGGCGCCCCGGTAGCACTCCTCCCGCAGGTATTCGAAGGCGTCCGCACCATCCGGGGGATCGTAAGAGGGAAACACGAGACGGCCGATATCCAGATCCGCCGAGCATTCGGCCGCGATGCGCTCCGTATTTTCCAGGGCCCCGGGAACATGGGGATACCGGCGCGCCATATCCCGTGCGGTTTTCAGCCAGCGGTCCTCGCCCGCCAGTTCCTCCGGCGGGACCCGGGACAGAGACGTGTTCAGGTCGATCGCGCGCAGCAGCCGGTGCAGCGAAAACCCGCAAGGGTCGGCAAAGTACACGTCGTTGGTAGCCACGGGCGGGACCCCGCTGCGTCGCGAGAAATCCATCAGAGGGGGCTCCGCCCCCGGATCGTTCAACTCGACATACAGCCCGGACGTCCCGTTGCCGCGGCCGAGAGCCCGCAGCAACGGCACCCGGTCGCTCATGACAACCAGGTGCTCGCGGTCCTGCATCAGGGCGTCGCTCAGGCGGAAACCCTCCTCGGACAGGCGGCGGGAGATGATGCGGCAGAGAGTCTCGTACCCCTGCCGGTTGCGCGCCAGCAGAACGGCGCGCTCCGTCTCCGTTTTCAATTCCGACCCCACTATCGGCCGCAGGCCGCGCTCCCGCGCGTACTGCAGAAACCAGACCAGCCCGTAAACGCCGTTGATATCGGTCAGGGCCATCGCCGGCATGCCGCGGGCCAGGGCCGCGTCGACCAGGTCTTCTATTTTGGAGGCTCCGCGGCAGAACGAGTAGTTGGAGTGCACATTCAGATGGACAAACATACATGAACAACCGCTTTTTCGCCGTAGCGGTGACGCAGGGTGTCGAGAGCCAGCTCCAGCCTTGTGCAGCGCTCGGGCGCCGGACCGGCAAAAAGCTCCATCTGGACCGATGCCGCCGAAAAGTCCTCCAGCCGCAGGCAAACGCGGCGCACGCGCGTGCGCCGCTGCAGCACCCGGTCCATCAAGGCCAGGGCGCGCGTGTAAAGAATCGCCGACGACTGCAGCGGGGGCGCAATCTTCACCTTCCGGACTCCCTCCCGGTGGTCCGCATACTGCACGCACAGCTCCATCCGCCCGGCGCGCTGCCTCTGCTCGCGCAAGCGCAGGGCGGCGCGTTCGCAGATTGCGCGCAGAACGCGTTTCAGAAGATCCGCATCGTTGCTGTCTTCCGGCAGCGCTTCCGCCTCTTCAACGGAGGGAACGGCGAGCATCGGATACACGGGCGTCCGGTCGATTCCGCGCGCGTGCTGGTGGAGCGCAAACCCGAAGCGCCCGAACGCCAGCGCGAGGTGTTCCATCCTCATCGCCGCGACGTCGCGAATGATGCGCAGATTCAGATCCGCGAGCTGTTCCTCCGTTTTGGGTCCGACGCCCGGAAGCAGGCGCACCGGCAGCGGGGACAGGAAAAAAGGTTCGTCCCCGTGGGGAACATCCCGCAGCCCGTCGGGCTGGATAACCTCGGATGCGATCCGGCTGACCAGCTTGTTGGAGGCCACTCCGAGCGAAGCGTCCAGGCGGAGCTGACGCCGGATCTCCTTCTGCGCTCTCCAGGCCGTATCCCGCGGAGGCCCGAACAGCCGGCCGGTTCCGGTAATATCCAGGTAGGCGTGGCCGTGCCCCGAAGGCTCGAGCAGGGGCGAGAAGCCGGCCAGAACCCGGAAGATCGCGCGGGAGGCCCGGGCGTACAGCATCTCGTCCGGGGGCAGAACGATCATGCCGCGGCAAAAGCGCATCGCCCTGGAAAGCGCCATTCCCGGGCAAATGCCTTCCGTCCGGGCCTCGGCGGACACTGACGCCACAACGGAGCGGGCCGCATCCCGGTGCGCCACGACAACCGGCCGCCCGCGCAGTGCGGGATGCACCACCCGCTCCACCGCCACGGGGAAATTGGCTACCGTCATATAAATGATCTCTCGTTCCATTTTTACTTCCGTTTCCCGTTGCCGGTTTCCCGTTCCCCGTTCAAAGCACCGGAGAGTTCTTCGAGGAGCATGCGGGCGTTGACGACGGCCTGCCCGCGCCAGTGGTTGCCGAAAAACACGAGCACCCGTTCGCACTGCTGCTCCAGGCGGCGGATTGCCGCAACGGCGGCCGCAAGCTCCACCCGGCTGTACAGGTAATCGTGCCGGGCCGACCCGTCCCCCTTCACCCACCGGGAGCTGTTTCTCCCCTGGAAGCGGACGTATGCCGGTTCGGCGGTCGCGCAGAAAAAAGTCTTCTCTGCCAGGCGCTCTCCGCCGTCCACGCACGCGAGCGCAATCCGTTCGGCCGCCATGTGCTTCGCCGCCCGGGGAGACAGCCAGTCGGGGCAGCCGAATTCCGCGATCAGCGCAATGCCCTCGATGAGATCCCGGACCCGGCACAACCGGTCGAAGTTGTCGCGCATGAATCCGAACCCGGGCGGAAACTGCAGGAGCGCGCCCGCCAGCCGCCCGGCCGCCTTCACCGGCCACAGCGCCGCCGCAAACCTCCGGGCCAGTTCCGGGTTGTCCGGATGCTCTTCCGCCAGGCGGAAAGGTGCCCGGAAAACGAACTGGAAGTCCCCGCCGGTTTCCTCGACAAGTTCCTGAATCATAATGGCTTCCGGTATCCGGTAGACCGTGGCTCCCAGCTCGCAGCATCCGAACCGGCGGCTGTAATAGCGCAGCCGCAGTTTCGGATCGAGGCTTCCGGGATAAAACACCGACGCCCAATCGCGGTACTGGAATCCGCTTGTCCCTACGGTGATCATGAGTACAAAATAGGTGAAGAAAAGGTGAAAATCAAGAAGAAAACAGTTATTTCCGCACCGGTTTCAGGTCCCGGACGCACACCAGGTACGTGCCGGCCAAAATGAAACCTCCGCCGGCCAGCGTCGCTACCGCAGGAAATTCCGCCAGGATCAGGGCGCTCCATACAATGGCTCCCAGCGGCTCGAGATAGCTCACCACGCCGGCGCGGTTTGCCTGCACGTCGCGGAGGCCGGACGTGAAAAGGGTGATTCCCAGCGCGGACCCGACAATCCCGGACAGCAGCAGCAGGCAGGCATCGGCGGGATCCAGGCTTAAAAGTCCTTCCAATGAAACAAACGGGGCGAGAATACCGACCGAGATCGCGAGATAGGCCGGAACGATGAAATCGGCCCTGAAATGCCCGATAAGAATTTTCTTGAACAGAATCTCCAGGGCAAAGAACAGGGCCGACCCGGTCCCGAGCATCAGGCCGAGGAAATCCCTGTTCGAAAAGCTCAACTCATTCCGCGACAGAATCAGCGTCAGGCCGCACAGGGAAAGCAGCAGCGCCGCGAACGAGGAGCGGATGATTTTTTCCCGGATGAAAATGAAGCTGAAAAAGAACAGGAAGACCGGGGCGCTGTAGTGGGTCAGAACCGAATTCGCCACGGTCGTTATTTTTATTGCGGAAATATAGAGAAGGTTGTTGACCGTAAACGCAGCCGCCAGAATCAGCAGCGCACCGGCCCTGCTCCGCATTCGAACGATCCCGGCAAGCTTTCTCCGCGGCTGCATTGCAGCCAGGCACAGGACCGCCACCAGGTTCACGGCCCAGAGCATGGTCAGCGAATCCAGTTCAATCAGCCGGAAAACGGAAGGATTGAGCGAGAATAATATCGTGGCCAGTATTATTTTCTGAAATCCGGTCACTGGAGATAATTTCAATCAGCCGGTACGCTCTCAAAAATTGGGCAAAAGATGAGGGACTGCAGGCAGAACCGGCGATCCGGCGACAAATGCGAATCCCAGCAGGCGCCAGGGATTCCTTCTGGCTTTTTTATTTGAGACACCCCGGGACTCAGGTCGAAAACCGGCAAAAAGACTTCCCCATTCCCTGGATTTTGAGCTGTTTCCTTTCATAAATTGATCTCCAAAAACAATAAAGGATTTGCCGATCGCGAATCGATCCGGCAAGAGCCGGGCCAATTTTCCCGCCCGGAACGCACGCATCGAAACAAACAAAAAGGTATTTGTTAAGTAAGCAGGAAGATTAACCGCTGCGTGTTAAGTCTTAATGAAATGACGCCGAATTCTCCGTGAATTCTGGGTTCGTTCCTTCTTGTATTTGATGAACGTTCCTTCCCTGTATTCCTTGAAGGCGAGCTGCAGCTCTTCGCGTGTGTTCATCACGATGGGGCCTTGCCAGGCGACGGGCTCGCCGATGGGTTTGCCGGATATCAGGAGGAACCTTACGGGACGATCCTCCGTGAAAACCGCGATCTCCTCGCCATCGTCGAAAAGCACCAGCGAACCGTCATCGACAAACGGATCACGCTTGAGGTCGAAGTAGTTTTCCCCTTCCACCTCGTAGGTGAAAGGATTCTTCTCCCGGCAGAAGTATCCCCTGCCGTCGATCACGTAGGCGAAAACCGTGTGCGCCGGTTTTGTGGGGTGGGTGAATTCCGAATTCGCGGGAACCGTGACGTCGATATATTCGGGGTCGATGACGATGTCGCCGACAGGCCCTTTCGCGCCCGCCACTCCGCCCGCGATGATTCTGGCCGTCGACCCGTTCGGCAGCCGCACTTCGGGAATCTGCGCGGCGGTCACATCCCGATAGCGCGGGTCCATCATTTTCTGCCCGGAGGGCAGGTTGGCCCAGAGCTGGAAGCCGTACATTCTGCCGCCGGCGTCCCCTTTCGGAATTTCCTGGTGGACGATGCCGCTTCCGGCCGTCATCCACTGCACGTCCCCCGAACCTATGACTCCGCGGTTGCCCAGACTGTCGCCGTGCTCCACATTCCCCC
Organism: Acidobacteriota bacterium; assembly: GCA_016933615.1. GTDB lineage: Bacteria > Acidobacteriota > UBA6911 > UBA6911 > UBA6911 > UBA6911. The sequence goes on along the minus strand of JAFGAO010000045.1, from coordinate 790 downwards.
TGAGAACATAGGTGATGGTCTCGATCCCGCGGTGGGGATGCCAGGGGAATCCTTTCAGGAAGTGCTCCGGAGTGTCGGAACGGAAATCGTCGAAAAGAAGGAAAGGATCGAATGCGGGCACTTCGGAAAATCCGAAAACCCTTCTCAGATGCACTCCGGCGCCTTCCATTGTCGGTTTGCCCCGGAACACCTTGCGTATTTTTCGAGTTTCAGGTATTTCACTCCTCCTTAATCACAGTTACCGCTATCAGGTTTTACCGATGCCAGCAGATCCACATAAGCGCCATCGATGAGTTGATCCGGCCCGATGCCCAGCTCTTTCATAATCTCCTGCGCAACAGCCTCGCCTGCCTCTGCAGGCTCCCCGTCCTCGAGCATCACTTCGAGCTCAAGAAAATCGCCCAGTCCTTGCACCCGGTCGAGGTGGATGCGGGTTCTCCCGGCAAGAAACAGGGTGCGCTTTTTCCGGACGCGCCCGGCCTGCCCGTAAGCCAGCGACAGGCACTCGCGCAAAGCATCCGGTGCGGCCGTGGGGGAAACAAGGTAGAAGGACTCTTTAGGACCTTTTCGATCGGCTCGGTGATAGAAAATCAGTTCACCCCTACCGGGCGAAAAGGCCCGGAGCTTCAGCCGCCCGCTTTCGCAGGAGAAAAAGGTGTCGTCCTGGTTCGTTTCTTCCGGGCCCGCATCGGCAATACCGGCGGCTTTGGGAAAAATCGATTCGATGCTTCTTATGCGGGCTTTGATCTCAACATTTCTCTCCATATTTTCCTATTTCCTGCGCCACCGG
>JAFGAO010000044.1 GCA_016933615.1 Acidobacteriota bacterium | reverse complement strand
TGGTCCTGAGCGTCATCGCGATCCTGGCCATCATCATGGGAATCACGGCCGGCTGGGTGGAAAGGATCAAACTGGCCGATCTGCGCAGGGAAGCCAGCCTGCACAACATCGAACATACCAACCGCATGGCGTCCATCGGCCGGCTGGCCGCGGGCGTGGCGCATGAAATCAACAATCCCCTTGCAATCATCAACGAAAAAGCCGGGCTGATCCAGGATCTGCTGAATATGCCCGGAGGGAATCCGCCCGATAAGGAAAAACTGCTCAACCAGACGAATTCCATCATACGGTCCGTAAGCCGCTGCAGCGAAATCACCCACCGGCTGCTCGGCTTCGCGCGGCACATGGACATTAAAATCGAGCCCGTGGCCGTCGACGCCCTGATCCGCGACGTTTTAGGCTTTCTGGAAAAGGAAGCCGACTATCGGGACATCCGGGTGGACATGCAGGTGGACGGCGCGCTTCCGACGGTTCACAGCGACAGGGGCCAGCTCCAGCAGCTTTTTCTCAATTTGATCAACAACGCCTTCGATGCCATGAAAAAAGGGGGCACGCTGGAGATCTCGGTGCGCGAAAAAGCTCCCGGTCACGTAACGGTCAAAATAAAGGACGACGGTGTCGGCATCGCACAGAAGGATATCGAACACATTTTCGAACCTTTTTACACCACCAAGAAGTCCAAGGGAACCGGGCTGGGGCTCTCCATATCCTACGGCATTGTAAAAAAGCTTCGCGGCAGCATCTATGTCGAGAGCGAACCGGGGAAGGGAACGACTTTCACCGTCACCCTGCCGTTGCAGCGGCCGTCTTGAACCCGGGAGGAAAACCATGGAGAAATCGTTGAAAGTTCTTATTGTGGACGACGAGGTGGACCTGTCCGCGACTCTCGTGGAGCGGCTCGCCATCCGGGGCTTCGATGCGGCCGCCGTCGAGACGGGATCGCAGGCCCTGGATCGGGTGCAACATGATGATTTCGATATTGTCGTTCTGGATATAAAACTGAAGGGCGAAGACGGCGTCGACGTCATGAGACGGATCAAGCGGATCAAACAGAATCTGCCCGTCGTTCTCCTGACGGGCCATATGTCCAAAGAGTCCAGCGAGGAAGGCCTGCGGGCGGGCGCCATCGATTACATCATCAAGCCCATAGACATCGAGGACCTGATCGTCAAACTGCGCCAGGCCGCTGCCCTAAAATAAAATCATGACAAACAATGCATCGAAATGCCCCTCCGGCTCCAGAGCGCAGATCGAATTTTACGGCCGCATCATGGCCAACGTATCCCACGAATTCAACAATATCATCACCGTGATCAGCGAGCTGGCCGGGCTTTTAAAGGACCTTTCGCTCGCGGCCCGAAAGGGGCGCCCGGTCCCGAACGAAAAATGGGAATCCCTGTCGGACAGCATCTCGAAACAGGTCGCGCGCGGCAAACACATTATTGCGCACATGAACCGTTTCTCGCACAGCTCCGACGAGCCGCGGGCGCAGGTCGATCTCGGCCAGGCATTGGAAAACGTGCGGGTTTTAACGGACAGGCTCTTTAAAAACCGGCAGACGAACCTGAGCCTGTCCGGTTCTTTGGAGGGAATTTCCCTCAGCACGGACCCTTTTGAGCTCCGGCGCATTCTTTTCGCATGCCTGGATCGTTTCCTGGATGGAGCCGCAACCGAAGTTACCGTCGTCGCGAAAAGACAGGAGGACGGAGGAAAGACGGAACTCGAGATTTCCGGACCGGTCTCCATCGCCGCGGAGGATCTCGCGGGCCAGATCGATGTTTTAACGGAACAGGCAAGGGCAATCGGCAGTCAGTTGTTTTTTGAGCAGAATGGAAATCAAATCCGGATTCGACTGGTTCTCCCGTCGAACCGGGAATAAAAAAAGGAACATACGATGAGCAGCGCAAAAGTCCTCCTGGTGGATGATGAGAAGGAATTCACGGAAACACTCTCGGAACGTCTGCGCATGCGCGACCTGGAGGTTTTCACGGCATCCTCCGGCCCTGAAGCCATAGACCTGTCCGGGCAGCACCGTTTCGACGCCGTTATTGTCGACCTGCAGATGCCCGGCATGGACGGCATCGAAACTTTAAAACAGCTTCTGGCCAGGGACGCCGACCAGCAGATCATCGTTCTTACGGGACACGGAACGATTTCCAGGAGCGTCGAGGCGCTCAAGGCCGGCGCCGCGGAATTTTTTGAAAAACCCATCGATATACAGAAACTGACGGACGTGATCGGGGAAGCCGCGGTTCACCGGCTCACGCTGCTAGAGGAGCGTTCCGCGCGCGCGATCGAGGACGTTCTGAGAAAAAAAGGCTGGTAAAGTCCGGGACGGTCGGACAGGCAGACCGCTTCCCCGTCCATAGCCGTCAAAAACAGAACGAATGCCTCAAATAATGCTTCGGGAGAAGCGGTCCTACTCGATGCCGAAAGTCACGCTGCGCTGCACGATTTCATCGGAACCGGATTGCCTTACGCCGACCTGAAGTTCGTAAACCCCCGAGTCGAAACCGCTTATATCCAATTCGCCGTCAAGGTCGAACCATCCTTTAGAGTCCGTTTCCAGGCTTTCCTCCGGTATCGGCGTCCAATCCTCCGCCGCGACCGGTTCGCCGCCCCGAGTGACTTTCCACATCCTTTGCAGGCCCGGCCCCCCGGGAGAAGGGGTCCCCGGGTGCACCCGGTAGGTGTAGTAGAAAATATCCCCGGCTTTGTATAAAGGAACTCCCTGGATCATCCGAATACGCTCCAAATCGTTAACCCGGACACCTTCCTCTTCTGCCGGTGAATCCGAAGCGAGCGGATCGCCCAGTATGAGGCTGCTCATTTCCAGCCTGCCCTTGTTGATCTCGGGCACTTCGACCCACGTGGATGCCGTTCCTATCCGGTCCGAACCTTCTTCGCGCACTCCGACGCGCGCGTGATAGACGCCCGGTTCGAGAGGCAGGCGCCGCGAGAAACGGTACCCGCCCGCCCGGGCCAGCTCCAATCCTGCTTCCGTCAGCTGCGCCTGCACGGTGGCGGAGATTCCATCCACCTGTTCCCCGGAGAAATCTTCGAGTACCGACAGAATTTCCAGATCCACCGCCCTGCGTTGATCCAGCTGCCGGTAGCGGAGCCTGTCTCCCTCGAAATAGACGGTTATGGAAACCTGTTTGTCGTCCGCTTCCGTTTCAAGGTAATCCGCCTGCACGGAAATGCCCAGGTCCGTTACCGGCAGCGGCGCCCTCATCGCCGCAAGAAGCTGCGTCCTGGGATTCAGGTCTTCCATTGCCTCGCTATCATTTTTCAGACCGGAAAGAGAATACCCGCTCGGCGCCCGGACCCGGTAATCCGGGTGGTTCTTCAGGCGCACTTCGAGTTTGCGGGGCCGGTCCGAATCCTTGCCTCCCGGAACGTGATAGGAAAGAACGTAGGAGAACCGGTTGGCGTCAAAGGCCCGCTCCAGCGATTCGTTGAGATTGTTGGTGCCCCAGTACATTTTCCCGCCGGTCTCCTCGGCCAGGAAATGCATGCCGTTGAGTTTCTCCTGTTCGTACTCGTTGGTGTAGGCCGTAATGAGCCCGGAATGGGGCGGGTAGCAGCCGGGAACCGGTATCTCGCGGCATTCCTGCGGGTATTGGAACAAACAACTCAGATTGCATTGAGTCCTTTCCGTTTCGTCTTGAAACAACAAGCGGCACGTCTCCAAACATCGGATAAACAGGTCCTTCTGCGGATCGTTCATGACAGTCCATTGTTGGTCGGCGCCGAACGTCGGCGGAAGCCTCACCCCCGCCGCATCAATCGTGTATAGGGTGACGCCCGAATGCGCCGCACGGTTGACGACATCCCGCAGGGGGATGTTGTCGAAACCTCCGTCGCTTTCACGCATGGTGAATCCGTCGGAAAAGAACACGATCATGCGCCTGCCCGGCAGATCCGCCATCATAGCGGCGTAATTCTCGAGAATCGAAAGAGCGTTTCTGCGGGCATAGGAGGTTCGCTGCAGAACCTGGATGGCCTTGGTGTAAACCAGAGAAAGCAGATAGGAACACGGGCACGGGATTTTCTCTTCCTGGCGTATAACCTCGACAGCCAGCCTTGTGGCATCGAGATCCCCGTCGTAAACCCCCGCGGCCAGATTCGGAGTGAAGTATTCATAATCGGTGTAGGAACCGTATTTCATCTGCTCCACGGCATAATGGAGCAGCCGCCGGTCGCGGCTGAACTGCTGTGAATATCCCAGCGTGTGGCTGGTCGCAAGGGCGATCAGGTCCTGGTCCGTCATCTGTTCGTCGATGAAACGGTGCAGGGCCTGTTTGACCCAGTTCAGATTTGAAAAGGAAAGGTGCAGATTGTCCACGAATAGCAGCGTGGTTCTGGCCGGCGCGCTCCCGAGTCGGTCCCTGAGCCGGACCGGCTCCTCCGATTCTGCCGTTGCGGACCCCCGCCCGGTCGGGGCGTCGTCCGTCCGGCGGCCGACCCGATCCACTCTTGAAATATTGAAGAAGCTGATCTCCTGAGGCCGGCCGTTTTCCAGAATCTCGAAATCCTCTTTTTGCAGGTTCTCGACAATCTCCCCGGCGGCGTCCGTGACGACGACATGCACCTCCATAAGTTCGGTCGCGACCCGGAGAGTTTTCACCGAAGATGTCTCCTGCGCGCCATCTTCCTGGGCTTTCAAGCCGGCTATGCCGCATAGGAGCGCAATGATCAAAGTACACAGAGAAATTTTTTTCATGCCCGGATCCTCGAAATTTCGTTCAGTTGCGCCGCCGGAGGGGTGAAAATTTTTGAATACGGCTGCCTTTTATTATAAATGACCTTATATAGGAAGTTAATGGGTATCATAAAGGACCCGGATCAAGGCGTTTTCGAAATGGCCCCTGGCGGAGAAAAACTATGTGCTTCAGGATGACGGCTCTGCTGGCTCTGGCGGCAATGCAGTACGACAGCATGCCCGAAGGGAAACTTCTGAATCTTCCGGTCAATGCCGCCGGCCCGCACTTCCTTGTTGAAGCTCAAGCGAAATTGGTCTCCGATGCCCTCCATCCGACCGTACCTTCCCTGAAGCAGTTGGCCGCGGCTGCGGCATTGCAGTCCGGAGCGAATAAGAAGAAAGATTCCGGGTATGTGCTGCAGAAGGTGAAGGAATGGCGCGACGCGTCCCTCCTGCACGCGCCGGGGGAGCCGGACCGCTCCGCCGTGGAGATCGGCGGATGGCACCAGGAAGACCTCGAAATTGTTCTGGATTTCATAACGGAACTGGCGTCGCAATCCAGGAGGTCCATCCGGCGTACAACATCGAAAACGCCCGTACGGAGCAGGCTCCGGCTGACGCCCCGGGAGCTGGAGCAGGGGGACCTGAATCGTATTTTAAAGCAGGGAGCGCTGCTGCACACCGACATTGCCGTACTCGGGCTGGAAACGGGTTCCTATATGGACTCGGCCGAACACACCTGGATTTTTCTTGACGGTCGGGTCATTGCCCAGCCCAAAAAAATCCACTGGAAGTATGCGCGCAGACTGATCGATTCTGTCGATCCCGCACCGCAGAGAGACGCCATGGTGCGGCAGTGGTACGTCGCCACCACGGCCTACCTGCAAAGCCGCCGGCTGCTGGCCTATGCGAAAGAAAACATCGCCGGGGCTCTGGACCTGTTCCCGTCCGACGATAAAATCCTGTTTTACGCCGCAGCGCAGCATGAAACGTGGGCGTCGCCCGTGAACCAGAACGTGCTGCTCCCCCGGGGAGGGCTCGTCTCCTACGGATCCAAAGAGGAGGAACTCAAGAAAGCGCGGGACCTTTACCGGAAAGCGCTCAAGGCGAATCCCGATTTTGCGGAGGCGCGCCTGCGGCTGGGCCGGGTTCTTCTGCTTTTGGAAGATACCCGGCGGGCTTATCTGGAATTGCACCCGGCGTCGGAACGTATTCAGGATCCTCAGCTCGCGTATTATACGGCACTCTACCTGGGACGCGCCCTCGAAGCGCTGTCCCGCCCGGACGAGGCACGGCAACAGTATGAAAGCGCGGCAAGGCTTTTCCCCACGGCGCAATCCCCTCTTCTGGCTCTGAGCCTGCTGGCCCGCCGGGGCGGCAATGATCCTGAAGGCGCCATTGCGGCGGTGCGGCGCGTCTTTGAATTGCCGCTCGGGAATATCCGGGAGGATGACCCGATGTGGATTTACGATCTGTCTCACGTGCGCGATGCGGATACGCTCATGCGGGAAATGCTGGATAGGTTCGGAGGGCTTCCCCGCTGACGCGGACGCAAAGGCTCTTCGCCGGGCGAACGCACTTGCCCGCCTTCGCTCCAAAGTTGTCGCAAAAGATGAGGAAAAAGGCGAACACGAGGTTCGCCCCTAAATTTTCAGGACTCGGATCTTTT
>JAFGAO010000043.1 GCA_016933615.1 Acidobacteriota bacterium | reverse complement strand
TCCACAATCTCCACCGCTCCCTTTTTCCAGCGCTGCATGTCCTCGAGGGCTCTTGCCTCGTCCACTGTTTCAAGCAGCGGTTTCAAATCCGATATCGGGCGGTATTCGAGCCGGACGCCCGTGTGCCTGTAGATATAGTCTTCATTCAAATGGGGCACCGGAACGCTGGAGGAGTCGAAGGGCCTGCCGAAGATAAGAGCCTTTTTGCCCTCCAGGATCCTGGGGGCCGCCATGACCCTGACCATCTCCAGGACATCGGATTCCGAATTGGCGAGCATGGAATTGACGCTTTTTCTTCGGAGCGACGCCACGACATCCGCGTCCAGCATTATCAGATCGAGACTTGAAGGGATGACTATGACGGGAATGTCCAGGGTGTCGATATGGTGGGCGATCCGGGCGGAAGTTATGCCCGCGCCGGGAAGATTAAGGACGAGAATATCGGCGTCATGCCTGCGGATTTCGGCGGCGGATTCCTCTAACTTCTGAAAGTCGATCTTTATCGGAGTGACCTGGAAATCGAATTCCCTAACAGACCGGATCGATTCCATCAACTTTCCGAATTTGCCGGGATCGTCGCTTGAAAAAAGCAGATTTCTTTGCTTCCCGGCCGGGCTGGGCCTCGATCCGATGCTTGCATTCTGAGCGGCAAGACCCGCCGCGGGCAGCGCCGCAGCCATGCCGGCAAATGTGGTTGCTTTCAGGAAGTCGCGCCTTCGCACCCCAATGCCTTTACCGTTATTCCCCATTTTCTCTTCTCCCTTTTTCGAACCCGGTGCCTGCGTAAATGCCGCCCGTCGGCGACCTTTCCCTTTTTCACAGGACTTCGGCGACCATCGCAGCGTTGTACTGAAAGGCCCGATTAGAGCCGTCAACCTCCAGCCTGTGAGTTCATTGGATTATAGACGATATGTCCGGCATCGGACAGCTGAATCTTCAAGACCGACCGCGCCGCCTGCGCGATTCGGTGCCCGAACGGCGTCAAGGTTCACGAGCTGCTGGCATAGTAGGGGCGAACCTCGTGTTCGCCCTTCGTTACTTCAACTTACGCTTACCGCAAAACAAAGAAAAGATCCGAGTCCTGAAAATTTAGG
>JAFGAO010000042.1 GCA_016933615.1 Acidobacteriota bacterium | reverse complement strand
TGGTCCTGATGACGCTCCCCGTGTTCTTTTTGCCCGAAGTGGGCGCCCGGGCCCTGGCCGCCCGCGCCGTCCCCGTGCCCGCGCCCGTGCCCGCGCCGGTGGATTAGAAGGAGTTTCGGAGAAGGTATCCCATCGGTCCCGGAGGCCGTGCGGGGAAGGGTGGCGCGGCAAGGGGTCCGTCGTGCGCCCCGCTATTTTGCCCGCCGCAGAATCGATACGACTTCCGCGCCGCCCATGGCGGTATCTGCAACGGTCACTCCGACGAATTCGAATCCCGCGGCTCCGGCCTCCTGTAACTCCTTTTGCATGATGGATGTTTTCCTGGTAGCCAGCACCCTGTATTCGATGGCCCCCGCGGCCGCACAGGCGAAAGTGGCAAGAAGGGAGACCAGCGCGGCAAGAGATAAAACCATCCGGGAGAAATGCGACATCGGTTACCTCCTGTGATCCGGGACTCCCCATTTAACGCAGACCGTCCGCAGCCTTTTTGAGATAGGGGCCTGGTTCAACGAGGTTGTAACCGGAGGTGGTGGCCGCAAAATGGCGAAGCCAGTAATTGTGGCCGCTGCCATAAATTACCAGCACCCGATCCCCCGGTTTTGCCGCTTTCTGCAGTTTGCAGAAAATCTTGGCATTCCTTAAATACCACATGGCATTCAGGTCGGCCCCCACCTGCTGTTCGAGGTCGCCGAATGACAGGAGCCCGTAGTAGGCCTTGTGGTCCCGGGCCACACCCTCCGGTTGATTGGCATCCCCAAGCAATTCGGGGATGGTCCGCAGTATCTGGCCTTTTTCGCCTTGAGAGAGCGCGGCGGCACCCTGCGCCAGGAAAGCCTGCAGCCGTTCTTCCTGGCCGTTGGCCTTTGCCCAATCCATCAACCTGTCGAAGGGGAAATAGTCAGGCTCCCCGGAGTCAGGTTGTTCGTCGATGGCATAGACGGCCTTGTGCCCCAGCCTGTGCGCAAGCCTGTAGCCGAGCTGAACGCGCTCATCGCGATTCTTACCGAGTTCAGCTGGTGTGAACCTGGCATAATGAGGATCCGCCAAATCCGGCCCAGTCGCGACCCGTTCTACCATGATCCTGGTTGGGCGAAATTCGGAGAGGGCCGCGGCGAGTGCATCCAATTCGTGTTGACGTTGCGGCGTAAGGACATCATCGGCTTTCAGGTTATGAAGATCCCGGCCGGGATTATCAAAGTGGTAGGTACCCAGAATCATGATCTC
>JAFGAO010000298.1 GCA_016933615.1 Acidobacteriota bacterium | reverse complement strand
GGCGGTCCAGATCGACAACTGGCGGTAAATCAGCCGGCAGTCAGCGGCCGGCGGTGATCCATGGAGAACACTGCCGGCTGCTTTCCGGCCACCCTCAGGGATTAATCCTTTTCGGTTGATGGGCAGGAAACATAAGGCTCTTTTTTGCGGGAAATCAAGAGAGTCTGCAGCCGGTCGTGCGCATCCACGTGCCCCTGGTCCTTCGCCCTGCGGTACCACCGGACCGCCTTATCCACGTCCTGCTCCACACCCAACCCGGTTTCATAGCATTCGGCCAGCGTGTACATGGCATCCGGGAAACGCTGCTCGGCCGCCTTCCGGTACCAGTAAACGGCCTTGATTTCATCCGGGGGCACGCCTTCGCCGTTTCTGTAGCAGTCGCCGAGATGGTACTGGGCTTTCACGTCTCCCTGCTCAGCCGCCTTGAGGTACCAGTGAGCGGCTTTTTCATAGTCCAGGGTTACTCCCCGGCCGTTCTGGTAATGCAGCCCAAGACGGAACTGTGAAGGTGCGTGGCCCTGTTCCGCCGCTGTCCGATGCCACGCAACCGCCTGAATGTCATCGTGCGGGACGCCCCGGCCGCCGGCATAACAGTCGCCCAGAAGGCTCTGCGCCAGGATTTCTCCCTGCTCGGCCGCCTTGCGGAACCACTTGACGGCTTTCTCCTGGTCTTGAACCGCGCCCTGGCCATTCCGGTAATGCAGCCCGAGACTGAGCTGCGCCCACGGTTCTCCCTGCAGGGCGGCCTTCTGATACCACGCCACTGCCTGGATGTCATCCCGCGGAACGCCCCGGCCGCTTGCATAACAGTCCCCCAGAATGCACTGCGCCAGCACTTCCCCCCGCTCGGCCGCTTTGCGGTACCAATAGACCGCTTTTTCGTAATCCCGGACTATTTTCCGCCCGTTCTGAAAGTGCAGCCCGAGACTGAGCTGTGAAGGCGCATGGCCCTGCTCAGCGGCTTTCAGGTACCATTCGACCGCTTTCCATTCATCCCGGGGCACCCCTTCGCCGTTTGCATAACAGGCCCCGAGGTTGTGCTGCGCCCCGGCGACTCCCTGCCCGGCGGCTTTGCCGTACCAATGTGCGGCTTTTTCATGGTTTTGAGGAACCCCGGAACCGCTGGTGTAATGCCAACCGAGACGGAATTGCGCCCTTGCATCGCCGAGTTCGGCGGCCTTTTGAAGCGTTCCTATATGTTCTTCAGGGTTATCCGGTCGGTTCACTGCCGGCCCCTGCCGGTTGTCCATATTATTGTCGTCGTTTAACATTGGAGTTTTGATTCCTCCCGCAGAAAGCTCGTGAGAAATGAAGCTTTCGTTACAGCGACGGCAGATCAAGGCGGCAGCAAGCCGCCGCACTTCCAAAATTTCGTCGTCTGCTCGATACATCCTGCTGGATGCCTAAAACCGGCTGGAACGCCCGAATATCGCCCGTGCACTCCAGCCGCAGCCCGGGATCCGTTCCCGCCTAGTCCGTATTCGGCGGCCTTACAGGCCCCTTGCCGTCGGGCTTGCCCTTGGGAGCGGCGCCCCGGAAATCCGACATCTTCAGATGCGTCAGGGTATGTACGTAGCGCAACCTGCCGTTTTCCAGACGGAACAGGTGGGAGTCGGGCGCGCCGCTGCCGCCGGCCGGGCTCCCGGCGCCGAAGGTGCAGAAAACGGCGACCGAACCGATGACCTCGTCCACCACAAAACGTCGGTTGGCTATATTGACTCCGGCCGGGACGCCGACTTCGCAGCTGTCGTTGGGCGAGCCGGTGCCGGTGTAGGCGCCCCCTTCGGTGCGGACACAGGGGAATCCCCACGGCACCCGATCGATTTTCCCTTCCAGGAAAGCGTCGAGGTAGGCGGTTGCCGCCGCCACCAGGGTTCCGCGCGAATCGCGCTTTTCAGCGGGGATGGGCCCCCAGTCTTCCGTCGACGAATACTTCAGATAGGAATCGGCGTCGAACAGCCAGTAGCCGGTCGTAGTCCACAGGGTTTCCACTTCAGCGATCTTGTCGTGGTTGACGCGCAGGCGCGTTGCGATAACATAGGGATTTTCCTTGTCCGTTACGATCACTTCGGTGAAGGTCTGGCACGAGTCCGCGTCGAGCAGGCTGAAGTGATGGCGTATCTTTAAAGGTTTGCCGACCAAGCCCGTTTTGATGTCGGCCGGCGCGATGTTCTCCATATAACCCACGCCGTTGGCAAGCGGAAGGATGGACAGATCCCCCTTGGTCTGGGCTTCGATGTAAAGGTCGACAGCTGCTTTCAGACCTCCGCGCGTGCAGGAAACTTCCGCATAGCCGATCACGGGCATGAGCCACACGCCTGAAAGCACAAGCAAAACTAAAGCAGTTCGTTTCATTGATCTCCTCCTCATGTTGAACAGCCTATGTCACAAATAAATTGCTGGATGCGCCGAATCCGGTAATGCACCTGATGTGGTTTCAATATTTAATGACACTCCATGGAAAGAATGAAAGACATTTTTTCAGTTTTGGGCTCATAAAAACGCAGCTTTTACACCCAGACGCCCGCAGCGGCGCAAATCCTGCACCTGAAAGTAACTCCATCGATCGAACCCGCACACCGCATCCTGATTGCGAAGTCCACAACTTATTCTCCAGAAGACACTTGTGATTTTATTTTCCAATCCCATGCTCCATCGGTAAAAGTGGCACGGGGATTGCTATTACTGAAAGCGTGATCATGGGGATCAAAGGAAAGGAGAAAATATCATGAAAGGCATAAAACAGATTTTGACTTTGTCCGCTGCGGCGGTTCTTGTTTTCGGCATTGCCGGGGCCCGATCGCAAAGCAGCTCCGGCGCGCCCGTCCAGGACAGGGCGGGAATTGTCGACGCCGACGGCGACGGCATCTGCGACATCACCGGCCGAACCATCGGCAGCGGAGCGCAGGCAGGCAAACGGAAAGGCCCCGCCGACGGCATGGGGAACCGGCAGAACGGGCCGAAAGACGGCACCGGCTACGGAGCGCAGTCCGGAAAAAGAACGGGGCCTCAGGACGGATCGCAGGCGCGCATCGGACGGGGGAACGGGGCGGGTGCAGGCAACGGCCCCACAGGAATGGGGAACCGCCGGGGAGGCCGCCGGTAAAAGGACATTGCCCGGTCCCGGAGCCGGGGAATAAAAACCACACCCAAACCCACAGTTCTTAAAGCCCGAAGTATCACCGGAGATTATGAGTGATACTTCGGGCTGATTTCATTCTGCAGAAATTTTTCAGGCGAGGCGATAAGAATCCTCTGAGGAATGCGGAGGAATACAGTGTATCAGAAGAGGAATGCGGACTAGCGCCCGGCAATGCCGTATTCCTTCAGCCGGTACTGAAGGGTGCGCAGGCTGATTCCCAGCTCCTCCGCAGCGGCCCGCCGGTCCCCTTCATGCCGGGAGAGCGCATCGAGAATCGTTTTCTTTTCCACCTGAGCCAGCACACCGGATCGGCCGGGCGAGAGTGCGTCCGAGTCGATTTTGAGCGGCAGATCTTCCCTTTCAATGGTATCGGATTGAGACACGATCAATGCCCGCTCGATCGCATTGGCGAGTTCGCGCGCGTTCCCGGGCCAGTCATAGGCGGCCACGAGTTCCTTCGCTTCCGCGCTGAGAACGTGGGGCCGTTTGCCCATGCGGCTCGAAATGTTCCTCAGGAAATGCTGCGCCAGCGGGAGAATATCCTCCCTGCGTTCCCGCAGGGGCGGTATCTCGATAGGAAAGACGCTGAGCCGGTAAAAAAGGTCTTCCCGGAAAGTTTTGTCCCGGATTGCCCGGGCAAGATCCCGGTTCGTGGCGGCTATGATGCGCACATCCACCTCAATGGCCCGGTCGCTGCCGATGCGCTCAAACCGCTGCTCCTGGAGAACCCGCAGGAACTTCGCCTGAAGGCTCACTCCCATTTCCGCGACTTCGTCCAGGAAAAGCGTTCCGCCGTTTGCAAGCTCGAAACGGCCGCGCCGCGTCTCGACGGCCCCCGTGAACGCCCCCTTCTCATGCCCGAAGAGCTCGGACTCGAGCAGCGTTTCCGTGATGGCGGCGCAGTTGATGGCCACGAACGCCTGCTCCCGGCGGAGGCTGCGGCGGTGAACGAACCGGGCCACGACTTCCTTGCCCGTCCCCGATTCCCCCGTCAGAAGGACCGTGCTCGACTGCCCTGCAACCTTGCCCGCCAGTTCCAGGACACGCTTCATGCCCGCGCTTTCGGCGACGACATCCGGCGGGAACGCCGCGTCCTCTTCCTGCCGGTGCAGAAGATTCCGGTCCTGGACCGTCCGGCGGCGCAAAACCTTTTCCACGACCAGACGCAGCTCTTCCGGGCTTTTCAAAGGCTTGGTCAGGTACTCCTCCGCCCCGGCCTTGACGGCTTCCACGGCGGTCTCGACGGATCCGTAGGCCGTCAACACGATAACCGGGATCTCGGGCATCCTCGAGCGCATCCACCGTATCAGCTCGATGCCGCTCATTTTCGGCATGCGCTCGTCGGTGATGACCAGGCTGAAACTGCGGTGCAGAAGAAGCTGCGACGCCTCCTCCCCGTTCGCGGCCGTTGCAATTTCATATTCCCTGAGAGCGCCGCTGATGAACTGCCTCTGGCCCGGCTCGTCGTCCGCTACAAGAATGGCGTATTTCATATGGAATCCCCATCAAACGGTCAAAGGGTCAGGGCCGAACCCGCTTTTCCCCGCCGGCGGGCAATTGAATCGTGCACCGCATTCCGCCCTCCGGAGCGTCCGCCAGGGCCAGGGTTCCCTGCAGGCTTTCCATGATTTTGCGGGAAATCGTCAATCCCAGGCCCGTGCCCCGCGCGGCCGTGGTGACGAAGGGCTCGAATAAATCTTCCGCATCCCTTCCGTCCAGGCCGCATCCCGTATCATCCACCTGGATCGTCATAAAACGGTCGCCTTCATCCGGCAGAATTCTGACCGCCACGGCGCCGCCTGCGGGGGTCGCATCCAGCGCATTCATAAGAACATTCAGCAGAACCTGGCGGATACCCCCGGCATCCGATATTACGGTTGTCGGGCCGGCGGCGGATTCATTTTTAAAAGCCACATTCGAGGCGGCGAATCTGGGCTGCAGCATGGACTGAATGTCCGCCACAAGGGCATTCAGGTTGAATGCGCCGATCTGGGGCTCCTTGGGCCGTGCAAAATCGAGCAGGTCGGAAACCAGCCGTTCCAGCCGTTCCGCTTCGCCGACCACGGTCGATAAGTTCGCCTGCGTTTCGTGCCCCCGGGGCAGCTGCTCCTGGGCTAGCTGGGTCAATCCCTTCATGGACCCGAGCGGGTTGCGGATCTCGTGGGCCAGCGACGCGGCCATGACGCCCAGGGACTTGAGATTGG
>JAFGAO010000297.1 GCA_016933615.1 Acidobacteriota bacterium | reverse complement strand
TCTCCGGGCTCCAGTATGCCCAAACCGGTGAGGGCGACAAAGAACCCGGCGAGGAAGAAAGGCACGCCGAACACAGCCAGACAGCCCCCGCCGCTTTTCTTTTCCATCACATCCGGGTCCATACCGTCCTCCTCAAACCGTTCATCCTCATAAAAGGCGTCCGCGTTTCATCAGGCCAAATCGAAATGCGGGTTCCATGCGACTTCCCATGGAAAACCCTCCGGGGCGGGAAGGTATCCAGAGTATCCTCTCCAATCCTTATCCCGCGCAGGTTTGAGAATTTTCGCACCGGCCTTACCGGAAACGGTCTTGCAGCAGACGGTATCACCCCGTGCTTCTCCATTCCCGGGCATTCATCATCTTTTGATTGTATGCCGTCTGTTTTCGCTCATGTCGGCGGCATGTCCCTGAATCCCCATTTCACGAATCTGCCGGATGCACGCGGCACGGTTTGATCTAAATACGAGGGCAAATATCTTCGAAATGAAGTTGTTGAACTTCCTGCACCCGTTCGGGTCCGGGAACTCGGCGCACTCCGCGCAGCTTTCCATCCCCTGCCCCATGCAGCAGGTTCGGATCTTGCACCATGACGCCTTTTCATTATCATGGCATCCGGGACATCGCTCCCTCAGGTAGGCGCGGCAGGCCCCGCAGTACAAGCCGCAATATGCGACGAGTTCCGGGGTTGATACGATCTCCTTCATAATCCTTCCTTTGCCTATGATGCTAATCCAGATCCAGTTTCGCTTTGCATTGATTGCAGGTCACCACGCCGCGGAAAACCCGGTTGCCGCATTCCGGGCAGATATAGCGGGCCTCTTCGTCCCGAATCCATTGCTCGGTGCCGACCTCTCGCCAATGGGGAATCGCCCGCAGGATGACCCTCTTGCCGACCGTCATGGGGAAATCCTCGATATGGCGGCACGGGAAGTCGTCGCACTGGTGACATCCGGTTAAACCTTTCACCTCGCAGCATTTCCGGATCTCGCACCGTTTGCAATGGAGAAAGAGATCGTCGGACAGGCAGCCGCGGCAGCGGATGTCTTCAATGGTGAGACGTTGGCTGTCCGGAAGCTCTCCCTTCCCGGCGACCTTTCCGGAGTAAACATTCAACAGTCTCTCTTTGAACTTCTGATTGCTGTCACGGTGGGCGATATAGACGGCGCAGACCCCGCAGTAGAGCCCGCAGGGGGCGATGAGGTCGGGATTGGGAGTCGTTTCATTCATGTCTC
>JAFGAO010000296.1 GCA_016933615.1 Acidobacteriota bacterium | reverse complement strand
TTCGGGCGCGAGAGAGATTCCGGCGCCGAGCGTGCTGCCGGTGACGATGACGCCCGCGCTCTTGAGGAAGTTCCTGCGGTTGAGGCCTCCTCCTCCGCTTTTGTTGGTGGTTTCGTCAGACATTGAAAAGTCCTCCTGGATAATATTGCCGGGTTAAGGAATTGCTGCGGCTGCCGGCCGATTGCCATAAGGGCAAGAATAAAAAAGTTCCGGGAAAAGAGTTATTACAGGAGAAGCGGAAAGCGTACCAATACCGAACCTTATGAAATGAGGCCGTAATTCATGCTCTGGGTGGAAGCGGGGCATAATTGACGGCACGAGTGTGGCACCGTTGCCTATCGCGACGCAAGCCTTTTTTAGCTCGATTAATCAATTTTCAGTCTTCAGGTAATCCAGAAGATCCGCAGCAAGCGAGTCCGGTTCTTTTGAAGGATCATTGACGGTTGGAGCCGGTCCGGCAGCGGCCATCTCGCTGTCCAGTATGTCCAGGATGGATTCGAGGGATTCGTTTTCCCCGGAGGTCGGTATGTGGCGGTGGGATTTTTTGTGGATCATTTATTATACCTTCAGAAGGTTTTGGCTATCCGAGAGGCCTGCTGAGCTTATCGGCAGGACAGGTGTCAACCTTCATATTCTTCCGCTAACAGGGAGCGATACCGATAGCGATTCCGACCCCGACACCGATGGAGTCAGGGCGAACACAAGGTGGGGCGAACACAAGGTTCGCCCAATAAGCAAGGGTGTGCCGGATTCCGAAGGGTTCGATCGATGGTACAGCGGGATTGAAGCAAAGAAGGGCGAACACAAGGTTCGCCTGATAAGCAAGGGTGTGGCGGATTCCAGGGGTAATGATCGATGATACTGCCGGATTGAAGCAAAGAAGGGCGAACACAAGGTAGGGCGAACACAAGGTTCGCCCCTACTGTCCATCATGCCTGTTGGGCGAAAACGAGGTTCGCCCCTGTCACATTGTTGATAAGCCGCTGTCTTTGCTTGCTACCGGGCGGTGAATTGGCTTATAAATTACAATCATAAGCGTGTTTGCTTCGGGAGCCGTTATTTATCCATCCGCGCCGACCGACGGCCTGCAAAGCGGGGAAATGCCATGGATGTCGTTCTCCTTTCAAGAATACAGTTTGCACTCACCATAATGTTCCATTACCTGTTCCCGCCGTTGACCATCGGCCTGGGAATCTTCCTGGTTTACATGGAGGGCATGTACCTGAAAACCAGGGATCCCCAGTACGAAGCCGCGACGAAATTCTGGGTCCGCATCTTTGCGCTCAATTTCGCCATAGGCGTGGCATCCGGCATCGTCATGGAGTTCCAGTTCGGAACCAACTGGGCGGTCTATTCCAGGTATGTGGGGGACATTTTCGGAGCGGCCCTGGCGGCGGAAGGCATCTTCGCTTTCTTCCTGGAATCGGGTTTCCTGGCCCTGCTGGTTTTCGGGTGGGACAAGGTCTCGCCGAAAGTGCATTTTTTTTCGACCGTGATGGTGGCGCTGGGTTCGATTTTTTCCGCGATCTGGATTATTGTGGCGCTTTCCTGGCAGCAGACTCCCGCGGGTTTCGCCATCCGCGACGTGGAAACCCCGGCCGGAGTCGTCCAGAGGGCGGAACTGACCGGTTTCTGGAGCGTCGTCTTCAATCCTTCCGCCATGGACCGGCTGGTTCATGTGTTGATAGGAGCGCTTATCCTGGCTGCGTTTTTCATAATGAGCGTTTCCGCCTATTACCTGCTCAAGGACAAACACGAGGAGTTTGCGCGCAAATCGTTCGCGCCCGCGCTGGTCGTGGCCTTGATCGCGTCGCTCGCGATTGTATATTCCGGGGACCGGCAGGGTAAAATCGTGGGCGAACTCCAGCCGGCCAAGCTCGCCGCCATGGAGGGTGTCTACAGAACCACCGACGGGGGAACTCCCATGCTTCTTTTCGGCATACCCGACAGCGAAGCGAAAACCATGCGCTATAAGGTCGAGATCCCCGGCCTGCTCAGTTTTCTTGTGCACGGAGATTCTGGCAAGCCCGTCAAAGGCCTGGACCGATACGAGCCGGATGTGCCTCCGGTCGCCATCCCGTTCTATTCGTTTCATATCATGGTCGGGCTTGGAATATATTTTATCGTTCTTACCCTCTATGGCCTGTGGTGCCTGAAAAAAGGCACCCTGTTCCGCAAGAGATGGCTTCTCTGGGTGTTCGTGTTTTCGGTCATCGGGCCTTTTATCGCCAACCAGCTTGGATGGGTCGCGGCTGAGGTCGGCAGGCAGCCATGGATTGTCTATAACCTGCTCAGGACCGGCGATGCGGTTTCCAAGGGGCTTGTCGCATCCGACGTGGCCGGATCCATCGTGATGTTCGGAGTCATCTACGTCATGCTGTTCGCCGTCTGGATCTACCTTCTCGACGAGAAAATCAAGAAGGGTCCGGAGAGCGCATCGAACCCGAAGTGAATCCGGGTTCCTTTTTCCGCCGGTTTGCCGCTTTTGACGGGGCGATGTGGACCGGGGCCTCCCGCGGGGATTGACCGGCGCCTGGGGCGGGCTCCAATAGAAACGAGGAGTCGGGCTGTGGATCTAACCCTGCTTTGGTTCATTCTGCTGGGCGTTCTTCTAGCGGGCTACGCCATCCTGGACGGATTCGATCTTGGAGTGGGCATCCTGCATCTGACCGCCCGGAACGACCGCGAACGCCGTCTTATGATCAATTCCATCGGACCCCTGTGGGACGGCAACGAGGTCTGGCTGGTTACCTTCGGGGGCGCCATGTTCGCGGCGTTTCCGAATGCGTACGCCACCGTATTTTCGGGCTTCTACACGGCCTTCATGGCCCTGCTTTTCGCACTCATTTTCCGCGCCGTTTCCATCGAATTCCGCAGCAAGAGGGAAGCCCCGACCTGGAGGCGATTCTGGGACTGGTCGTTTTTCGGGGGCAGCCTGCTGGCCACGTTTCTTTTCGGCTGCGCCGCCGGCAATGCCCTGACAGGCATACCGGTCGATGCCGAGGGCGTTTATACCGGAACCTTTTTCGATCTCCTCAGGCCGTATCCGATTCTCATCGGGCTGCTGACGGTCTCTTTTGCCGTCATGCACGGGGCCATATACCTTTTCCTGAAAATGGAGGGGGAGATACAGCAGGTCATCCATCGCTGGATGTGGCGGGGTTTCGGTTTCACATTGATCTGCTATATGCTGGCGACGATATTCCTATTGGCCGGCCGGCCGGAAGTATCCCGCAACTTCCGGGAGCACCCGTGGTCCTGGGTCATCATAATCCTGCTGGTGTTCGCCTTTGCCAACATACCCCGGGCCATTTATATGGAACGCCCTTTTTACGCCTTCCTCTCCTCCTCTTTTACGATCCTGATGCTCGTGTGCCTGTTCAGCTTCACCCTGTATCCCAACCTGGTGGTTTCGAGCACGTCGCCCGCATACAGCATTACGATCGCCAACGCGGCGTCATCGCCCAAGACACTCGGCATTATGGCGATCATCGCCGCGATCGGGATGCCCTTTGTGCTTGCCTACACGATTGCAATTTACTGGGCTTTCCGGGGAAAGACCAAAATTACGGAACACAGCTACTGAAGC
>JAFGAO010000295.1 GCA_016933615.1 Acidobacteriota bacterium | reverse complement strand
CTGGGACACTCCCCCTATGTTAAATTAATGTAGATGGGCGGGGGAGGAAAGAAGATGGCAACAGTACCGGGAATGACTGGGATCATGATGGGCAGTTCGGGTGAAACGGAGCGAGGGCGTAGCCCGAGCGGAGTTTCACCCTCAGGGGCGTCCGCTTCCGGCTCCCCGGCTCCGGACCCGGAGGTCCGGGCAAAGCCGGCCCGGCGCAGGTTCAGCGCCCAGTACAAGCTGCGCATCCTGGAAGCAGCCGACCTCTGCCAAAAACCGGGCGAGTTGGGAGCGCTGCTCCGCAGGGAGGGCCTTTACTCCTCGCATCTTAATTTTTGGCGCAAGCAACGGACCCAAGGCATCCTGGCCGGCCTTAAACCATCCAAGCGCGGCCGCAAACCGATCGCCAGGAATCCGCTGAGCGAGAAAGTCGCGCAGTTGGAGCGTGAGAACCATCGGCTGCGGGACCGGCTGGACAAAGCCGAGACCATCATCGAGGTGCAAAAAAAAGTGGCGGCGCTCCTGGCCAGTCCGGAGCCGGAAAACAAGGACTGATGACGGCAGCGTCACAACTGGCGCTCAAAGTCGGGGTCAAGCCCGCCTGCGACGCCCTCAACCTTGTCCGCTCAAGCTTCTACCGAATTAAGCGGCGGCAGATGCGCACGGACACGGTGATCGTCCAACCCCGGCCCAAGCCCGGACGAGGCCTGAGTGAGCCGGAGCGCGAGCAAATCATGCTTACCCTCAACTCTCCCGAATATATGAACCAGTCTCCCTATGAGGCCTTCGCGGGCCTGCTGGATAAGGGGATTTATCAGTGCTCGGTCCGGACCATGTACCGGATCCTTAAGGACAAGCGGGAAGTCCGGGAGCGAAGAAACCAGCTCCGACATCCCAAATATAAAAAACCGGAACTGCTCGCCGAAAAACCCAACCAGGTCTGGAGTTGGGACATCACCAAGCTGCTCGGACCCGAGAAATGGAACTACTTCTACCTATATGTGATCCTGGACATCTTCAGCAGGTATGTCCCGGGATGGATGATTGCCGGAAGAGAAAGCGGGGAACTCGCAAAACTCCTGATTGAGGAAACCTGCCACAAACAGAAAATCGACCGGAATCAACTCGTCATCCACTCCGACGGAGGCGCCGCCATGAAAGCCAAACCCGTGGCGCTCCTTCTCTCCGACCTCGGCGTAGCCAAAAGCCGGAGTCGGCCTTATGTCTCCAACGACAACCCCTTCTCAGAGGCCCAGTTCAAAACCCTCAAATACCGGCCCGGGTTCCCGGAGCGGTTCGGCTCCATCCAGGACGCAAGGGCTTTTGGACTCGGATTCTTTGACTGGTACAACAATCGCCACCATCACTCCGGGATCGCGCTTTTGACCCCGGCGGTAATGCATTACGGAGAGCAGGAGAAAATCTGCGAGGCGAGAAAAATAACCTTGACCCAGGCCTACTTGAAGCATCCCGAAAGATTCGTCAACGGACTGCCAAAACCACCTAAACCACCCGATAAAGTCTGGATCAATCCGCCAAAATTACCCGAGAAATCGGTTCAATTATACACTAATTGCAAACCCGGAGTGTCCCCAAATGCTTGACACATTCCG
>JAFGAO010000294.1 GCA_016933615.1 Acidobacteriota bacterium | reverse complement strand
TTCGAAGCCGGGATCCAGTGATTTTTGATAATTCAATGGATGCCGGCTAAAATCACCCCCGGCGAAGAACGCGCCGAGGGCGGGCGCCGGCATGACGACCACTGGCTGAGCAATTACGGATATTGAACAAAAAGACCGTTACGAACAATCCCATCGATATCATTCCATTATACGAGTAGAGAATTCTATACCACCGGAGTGGATTGCGGAAAAAAGACTCTTCTCTCCCTCCTCCCGTACTGAAAAAAACGAAGCGGGGGAGAGACAACCATCCCATCCCGCCTCCCCCTGCCCCCCTCCTCCCTTCCCGTATGACGGGAAGGGAGGAGGGGCATGATTACACCGGATGAGTGGACCGATTCCGATGGGGGAGGCGGGATGGGATGGTGCTACTCCTGCCCCTCCGCCACCAACGCGGCGATCGCCGCGCCGATGCCGGAGCCGTCTTTGACCAGGCGCGTTTCCACGCCGCGCGCGCCCGCCCCAAGGATAGCTTCCAGGCCGGCGCGGATCCCCGCTTGGTAGCCCGGCATCTTCTCATAGAGCGAGCCGTCGACGGCGATGACATGATTCTGTCTGAGTCCGGGATCAAGGTAGCGCAGGATGCCCGCGTAGGTCGCGCCCACCAACCAGGCAGAGCGCCCGACGACGCTCTCCGTCAGCTTACGCAACGCCGCGAGTTGTTGTTCCGTCAATCCCGGAAGGGATAGCCGATCTCCCGCCACGCTCCGCGCGCCGGCGCATCCGGGCTCGTCCTCCAGCACGCGCGCCAGGTCGATCCCGCTCAGCGTACCGCGCTCCCAATCCCGCGGCCCGCCGGGAAGCAGACCCTCGGCGGCCGCCGCCCGCAGCGCGGCCAGCACCACTTCGCCCAGGTAGGCGCCCGAGACTTGTTTTTCGATAAGTTGCTCGCCGGGGCGGGAACTGGCTTCGTCGACCGCGCGGTCGAAGGTGGTCAGGACGACGCCGTCGAAACTGCCCGACTCCATGTTGACGATCATCGGCTTGCCGGTGAGCGGGTGGCGCGGCTCCAGGTAGCAGGTGTTGTGGCCGGTCCCGCAGATGCTGCCGATTTCGACCCCGCGATAAAGGTAGGCGGCCGCTAGCAGGGTCCCGACCGTGTCGTTGATGATCGCCCGGGGGCGGACGTTGCGGACCCCCCGCCGTTCCAGCGCCTCCGAGAGCAGGGCAGTGACGTCTTTGCCCTCGACTCCGGACGTCCGGAACTCCTTGGTCCAAAAGAGCAGCACCGCCCGGTTGATGCCCTCCTGCCGGCAGGGAAACGAGAACGTGTGTCCGAGCGGCAAGGGGGCGGAGGCGCCTGCCGCCAGGTTTGCGATCTGTCCCGCGATGTGATCGAACAGCTCCTCCGCCCGGGTTTCGGCGCGGGTAAAGTCGTAAGCCCCATCCGGATCCTTCAGGCTGAAGCGGACGGACTCGCCCGGCCGCACCTTGCCGTCCTCCAAACGGACATTCAGGATGCGGACGTTGGTGCCGCCGAAATCGACCGCCAGCGCCTCTCCGCGCTCCGCTCCGGTCGGCCGCGCGATGTAGGAAGGCAGCATCGGCAGCGAACTCGGCCGCCCGGCCAAGCCCGCGCGCATCGCCTCCTCGAACCCAGCCGCCACATTTTGAAGGGATTCGGGCGTCGGGTTAATTTTCGTGCAGGCCGCTTCAAGTAACTCCGAGAAAGACATCATCCGCTCCTGTGCGGCGAGACAGTAAACACTCGCCCTTGGTTTTTTCGGAGAATCCCAAACCGTCCGGCAGGCGGGAAAGTCAAACCGGATCTGCTATTTGCGGGGATTCCACAATATCAGGTTTCCATCCGTGTAGAACACCAACAACTTCTCCTCCGGCGTATAGAAAAACCACTGCTCGATTCGCTCTCCACCTTGAAGATCCTTGATATTCGGCATGGTCGTCAATTCCCGGCTTTCCTCGAATTGAAAAAACGTACGGCCATTTTCGTCCGTCCGGATGGAAATCAATTTCTTTCCCTCCAGGTCCGCGGTGATTTTCCGCATCGTTTCCCCGTCGGATTCCGTATTCCCCAGCTCCTCGCCGTTCCGCTGGTAAGTCCAATTGCAGAAACAAATGCATAAATGCCATTCTCCCCGGATTTCCCCGCAGTGTCCCGCACGCCGTTGTTGACTTGTTGGCAATGTTTTCCTGGGAATTACCGGCTCCGGCACGATCTGCCGCCGGGGTTCGCCGAATTCGAACGCCAGCGACGACCCGGCCCCCCGGCGGACATCCCACGCGGTTTTCCCGAACACCGGCCGAAGCAACAACTCGTAATTGATCACGGATTTTCCTTTCGCGCGCCCGATCCATGCCGTTTGGCGTCAGGGGTTTGGGATTTCTGCCAAAATCTCTGGATCCGGATCAGTATACAATACTATCCCGCTGAATGCATATTTCGAAGACCTATGGACGCGGTCGCTTCGGACCGCGAGTTTGTCCTCTGTCAACCCGGCGTAGGTTTCGTCTCGCTCTTGGGGTAGCAAGGGAATCCTTGACAATTCATGCCTATTAGGCATTTCCCCTCATTCCACCCTTCTCCCCGCTAACGCTGGGAGAAGGTAGCCGAACACCGATCTCGGGCGATCTTCCCAGGAGACCGGATGAGGAGAAATCGATTCCCTTTTATACAAGATTTCCTTTTTTCGTTAACCTGAGTTGCTAAAAATCGCAATAAGGAGGTTTTTTTTAATTTTGTATCTCCTCAGCCTCTCACTCATCCGCCCTTCGGGCACCTTCTTCCAGCCCCACAACAGCGCAAAGAAGAATGTAATTATTCAAAGCCATCAATCTCGAGAGATAGGCTGGGAGGACTTGTCCCGAACTGCATGGACGGGAGGATAGGATGAGGAGAAAATGAAAACTGGTTTTTCCGGAAATTTAAATAATTCTTTCATCGGGGTGAGCAGACACCCAATTTTTAAAAACAATTCTTGAATCGGCCATCCCGCCCCCAAAGGATTGCCTCGGAGTTGATCACGGAGGGTGACGCGAAGGCTGATCTGATATGCGGAAGCCTCATCATCTCGCCGATCAACAAGACGCCGGCGTGGTGGTCATCCCAACCATTTCCCAAAAAACAGTGTACCGCAAGAAAGTGATCAATACGATATAATGCGTTTCGCATTCCTGATCGGCACAATAGGGAATGAGCCAAATATCATATCTGGTATTGCCTTCCATGGCCATTCCTCTCCAGCTTAAGAAAATTTCATCTATGGTCTGCTTCAAGATGTTCGCCCTTATCGCTTCGGTCATCAGGCTTGGAAACCTCCGGACAAATTCCTCCGGAGTTTCGATGATATCCCCCGGGCATTTTACGACTTCCTTCAGGGGAAACCGGAGAAAATCCAACAACGGATAAGGATCACGATCCCTCGCCACCCTCTGGATTAAGTTAAAAAGATAAACCACTTCGTACGGCTCCATGCCCGCGACGCTGGCGGATTGAATGATCCAATCCGGAACTCCGGCCAAATCCACTGTCGGCAGCGGCGTATAGTATTCGGTCGGCTCCCTCCAATCCGTTTTCGTCGCGGTCGGAACCGGCGTTCGGGAAACGATCGCGATGCTGGTGATTTCTCTGATCCACTCGGGTTGAAGGGTGTATGTCGGGTATGGCGAATGCGTAGGCGGAATTGTCCAAGCGGATTTCGTTTCCTCCGCCATAGTAACCGCCGTGTTCCCGGAAGAAAAACACGCGCTGGCAATGAGAATCGTCAAACAGACAATTTCCAGAGACATTATCCGCCTTTTCATATCATCCTCCCCAAAACCGGTGGATGGGAATTCAAATCCATCCCCGCATTTTCCCTCCCACCCCCGCCGTTTCCCGCTGGACGAAACCAATTGCGCTGCGGACGCGACCGGCGGTTTATGTGCTGTCGCATCCATGTCCCCTCCCGTACTGTCGATCCGGTTTCCCTCACCCTCCCTTTCTACTTCGAAGCCGTTTCCGATTCCCGGCCAACCCCAAAGATTATTTTCCCGCCGACTTCCATGTTGTATAAATGAAGGTTAGCGTGTGGGTCCCATCCGCGTCAGAGTCGCAATCCAACATAATCTTAAACATGGCGATGTTATCCGAATTTGTTCTGATGCAGATATATTGATAGGAGTAAAATTCATATTCGAATTCCGAGAACATGATTTCCGCGCAATCCTGATAGCTTGGCTCGCGGTGTCCAAAGATGAAACCCTCGGCGCCGTGCAGCAGGCTGATGCCGGGAAAACAGCCCGTACCGCAAGATTCCCAAAATGCCAAATCGCTGGCCTTTTCATCCCCGTTCTCGCCCGTATCGAGATCGAAATAACTCATCGGGATTCTTTCCTCATTTGGGATGGTTTTCAGGATTCCGATCCCGGATATAAGGATCGTCGGCGGGGTCTTTGTCGGCGTAAAGGTCGCGGAATGGATGGATGTCGGCGTGTCCGTTTCCGTGATGGCGACGATCCTGGTGATCTCGCGAACCATCGTCGGCGGGAGGGTATAGGTCGGGTTATCGGTATACTCGGATGCGGCGGCCCAAGCGGAGACCGTTCCGTAAACTTCCGTCGCGATTTGATTCGTGGATGGCGAACAAGAAACGGCCAGGAAGAGGAGCGATCCGGCCGGGAAGATGACAGCTATTCGCGTTTTCATGATCCCCTCCTTGACGGTCGATACGGATAAACGTCCGGGCGATATTCCCTCGGCATTGTATCATCACCCGTGGAAGTTGAGTGTGATCACACCCTTCGCGTCAACCGTGATCCCATGATTGAAATTTTTCAGCCGTTCAGCCCTTCTCCCATCCTCTCCTAACCTACTTTCCCCCGGCCCCTCTTCCATCCTCACCTCTTTCCCCGGTCCCTTTCCCCCCCTCCTGGCTTATGCCAAGAGAGGGGGAAGGCCTGTCCTCGAGTGGAGTGAGGGGAGGGCGAAGGGGTTGGGGGCGCGGATTTGATTATGGTGGGAGGTTGAGCAGTTGCTTTATCCAAATAATCAGCCAGCGATCGTCATGCCGGCACCCGCCCCCGGCGCGTTCTTCGCCGGGGTTGATTTTCACCGGCATCCATTGAATTATCGAAAACCAATAGATCCCGGCTTCGAACCCCGCTTCCCCCGCTTCCACCGGCATAGAGCATGCCGAGGGCGGGCGCGAGGGCGGGCGCGGGGGAGCCACGCCGGGATGACGAACAAAACCAAGAGCGCCGGAAACGCTTTTTAAATTTTTACATGGAAATCGAATCTTGAGAATTTGCCTTTTTCATAACCAAAGGTATCTCCTCAGCCCCCCGTCCCTGCCCTTTCCTCACCCCCAACCCCACAACCCCTTCCCCCTCTCCTGACTTATGCCAGGAGAGGG
>JAFGAO010000293.1 GCA_016933615.1 Acidobacteriota bacterium | reverse complement strand
TTCGCCCAGCAGCGAGCAAACAGTAGGGGCGAACCTTGTGTTCGCCCAGCAGCGAGCAAACAGCAGGGGCGAACCTTGTGTTCGCCCCAAAAAAGCATTCCCGGAAAAAAAATCCCGGGAGAGGAATGAAACGTATGCTGCAACTGGCGGATCCCTGGTATCTCCTTTTGCTGGGGCTTATCCCGCTTTTGAGCTGGCGCTACCTGCGGCGCGTCCGCCGCGGACAGGGGAGCCTTCGCTTCGCATCAACCCTTGTGCTCGAAGGCATCCGCCCTTCCTGGACCGTCTATGCCCGCCATGCCCTGTTCGGAGCGAGCATGCTCTCCCTCGGTCTCGCGGTCGTCGCGCTGGCAAGACCTCAGAAAGGCACGGAATCGGAGGAGATACTGACGGAAGGAATCGACATTGTCGTCGCCCTGGACGCTTCGGGCAGCATGAAGGCCGAAGATTTCGAGCCCCGGAACCGTTTCCACGTGGCCAAAACCGTCATCGCAAAATTCATCGAGGGGCTGCGCCACGACCGGGCAGGGCTGGTCGTATTCGCGGCGAAAGCCTATACGCGCTGCCCTCCGACGCTGGATTACGGCGCCCTGCTGAACGCGCTGGACGGCATCCGGCTGGGAGAAATCGAGGACGGTACGGCGATCGGCAACGCGCTGGCCGCGTGCCTGAACCGGCTGCGGGAGAGCAGGGCGGAGTCCAAAGTCGTGATCCTGGTGACCGACGGCGTCAACAACCGCGGGGAAATCCAGCCGGTCGATGCGGCGGAGATTGCAAAAACTCTCGGCATCAAGATTTACACCGTCGGCGTGGGATCCACGGGCACGGCAAGAATCCCCGTGGACGATCCGGTATACGGACGCACCTACGTCAATATGCAGGTGGACATCGACGAAAAATCCCTGGAGAGAATCGCCGGAATCACAGGCGGGCTCTACTACCGCGCCACCGACAGGCCGTCCCTGGAGCGGATCTTCGAGGATATCGGCAAACTGGAAAAAACCGAAATCGAGGTCAAAACCTACACGCACTACAACGAGCGTTACCATGATTTTCTTGTCCCGGCGATGATCTTATTGCTTGTCTGCACCCTGCTGGGGCACACGAGGTTTTCAAAAATACCTTGACTGCGGAATGATGATATATGCACTATGCGCGACCGGAATATCTGAATCTTTTATGGCTGCTGCCGCTGCTCGGGCTGTTTTTTTTCTGGTCCCTGCGGAACCGGCGCAGGCGGCTGCTAAAAGCCGTCGGTCCGGCGCTCCTGCCTGAGCTGACCGAAGAGTTCAGCCGAGGGAAAGCGGTACTGCGCGCATGCCTGCTGACGGGATTTTTCCTGTTCGGCATCCTGGCGCTGGCCCGCCCCCAGTGGGGAGCGCGCATGGAAACCGTTCGACGCCAGGGAGTCGATATCATTGCGGCCCTGGACGTTTCCTACAGCATGAATACGGAAGACATCGCCCCGAACCGCTTCGAAAAAGCCAGGGGCGGGATACGAAGATTGATGGAACGATCGGAGGGAGACCGCTTCGGACTCGTCGCATTCTCAGGCGGCGCAATGGTTCAATGCCCCCTTACGCTGGATCAAGGCGCCATCCATCTGTTTCTCGACATCGCGCGCACTGGCATGATCGAGCAACCCGGCACCTCTCTGGCCGCCGCCATCGAAACCGCAACCGGCGCCTTCATCGCGGAAGAGAAAAAGCACAAGGTCCTGGTCCTTTTTACCGACGGGGAAGACCTTGAAGGCCAGGTGGATGCGGCCGTGGAAGGGGCGAAGGAAGCCGGCGTGATTATCTACGCAATCGGAATCGGCACGCCGCAGGGAGAACCCATCCCGATACGGGATGCGGCCGGAAATATTATAGAATACCGCAAGGATCCCGGCGGGCAGGTCGTCGTCAGCAGCCTCGACGAAAAATCCCTGGCCGCGATAGCGGTCGGCACGGGCGGGCGCTATTACCGGGCGACCACGTCCGAAAAAGAGATTGAATCGCTCTATGAAGACATCTCCGGGCTGCAGAAGAAGGAACTGGAATCCCGGCTCGCACGGAATTTCGAAGACCGTTTCCAGTATCCCCTGCTGCTCGCGACACTCCTGCTCGCGGCCGGGTTCTGGATCGGCGAAAAACGGAGAATAGGAAAACAATGGTTCGAAAAGTTCCGGCCGCTGAAGGGCCGGTAAAATACCTTTGTGCCGGCACGCCGGCCTGCAGCTGCCGGTATTGGGCCCTATTTTTGCTGGGCGCCGCAATCCTGGTCGCTCCGCCTGCAGGGAAAGCCGACTCGCCGGCATCAAAGAACAGGGAGGGTAACAGGCTGTTCGGCGAAGGCAGGTATGAAGAGGCGGAAAAAGCATACCTGGAGGCGCAGGTCAAAAGCCCCGGCAAGCCCGAAATTCTCTACAACCTTGGGAACAGCCTCGTCAAGCAGGGGAAATACCCGCAGGGGGTCCGGGCGCTCGGGCAGGCCGCCGGCAAGGGCGGCATGCGGATCAAAGCGGACAGCCTGTACAATACCGGCAATGCCCTGTTCTCGATGGGAGACTACAAAGGCTCCGCCGAAGCGTTCATAGAAGCACTGAAGCTCGACCCCGAAGACGGGGACGCCAAGCACAACCTGGAGCTGGCCCTGCGCAAACTGCAAGAGGAGGAGCAGAAACAGCGGCAGGACGCGAACCGGGATCAAAAGAACCCGCCCGATCAGAAAGAACCGCAGGCAAGCGAGAATGAAGAGGGCCGATCTCAACCGGGCGAACAGGACAGCGACAGTTCGGGAAATCGGAACAACCAGGAAGAACCGGCAGAAATGAAACCCGAAAACGCCGTTCCGCGTGAAGACTCCATGACACGGGAACAGGCTGAACGGATCCTGGATGCGGTGCGCAACCAGGAGCTGGACGAGCAGCGCCGGCTGATCGAGTCCCGCTCCATGAAAAGGAGCGGTGAGAGGGATTGGTGAAGACAAAAAACCGTTGCACGTTGCAGGTTACACGTTGAAGGTTTAAAACAAAAGCGCCGTTGCCCGTTAAAGGCAGAAGCGGCATTGAACGTTTTTTTATGTGGAATGCGTTGAATAGTATATCCATGAAAATACACCGATTATTTATACTGCTTCTTATTCTGGGGGCCGGATCTCCGGCCTGGAGCCAGGAAACGCGCGTATCCGCTTCCGTGGGCAGGGATACAATCGGGGTTCACGACCAGCTGCAGTTTGTGGTCACTGTTACAGGGGAAGACAGCGGCGACGCTGCCAATCCGCGCCTGCCCGAATTGCGCGGATTCAAAGTGGTGTCCGGTCCGAATATCGGCACGCAGTTCCAGTGGATCAACGGCAGGAGCAGCAGCAGGAAAAGCTTCACTTACATTCTGGTTCCCGAAAAGGAAGGCCAATTCACCATAGATCCGGTGGAAGTGCGCGTGGGGGACAAAACATACCGGACCGAAGCGGTACAGATTCGCGTCACCTCCGCGCCGCCGTCTCCGGAGCCACCGAGCCGAAGCCTCCGAAGCCCCTGGGACCCTTTCGAGGAAGACATCACACCGGTTCGCCGGCCTGTCGGGGACGCCGTTTTCATGCAGGCGGAACTCGACCGGGAATCCGCCTATCCCGGGCAGCAGGTAACGCTTTTCTACCGGCTGTATACGACAATGAGGGTCGGCGGGATCCAGATCCAGGAAACGCCGCCGCTTTCGGGCTTCTGGGTGGAGGATCTCGAGGTCCCGGAAACCCCTAAGGGCGCCAGCCGGAGGGTCAACGGCAGGGAATACCTTGTATACACCATAAAAAAACAGGCGCTGTTCGCCAACGCCGCCGGCCGCCTCAAGATCCCCGGAGCCACCTTCGCCATCTCGGTGGAAAGCGGCCGGGACATTTTCAGTATTTTCGACCGAAGCGAGACGATTTACCGCAGCACTCAGGAATTGACCCTGGAGGTAAAACCTCTCCCGCCGGAAGGGAAACCGGAAAATTTCAGCAATACCGTCGGGCAGTTCCGCCTGTCGGCCGAGATCGACAGGAATGAGGCTTCGACAGGAGAAGCCGTCTCCCTCCGGATCAAACTGCAGGGCCGGGGAAACATGAAAACGGTTCCCGATATTCAGTTTCCGGAACTTCCCGACTTCACGATCTATTCCTCCAGGCAGGAGGGGAAAACAGACGTTTCGGACGGGGACCGGATCGGCGGCGAGAAAACCTGGGAATATGTCATCGTGCCGAAAGCCCCGGGCCGGCAGACCATTCCCCCGATCGCCTTTTCTTTTTTCGACCCCGGTCAGAACAAATACGAAACGGTGTCCACCCCGCTCATGGAATTGAAGGTTACCGGAGGCAACACCGACGCTTTCGGGTCCCCCGGTCTTTTCGACGTCGGCAAACAGGAATTGACCCGCCTGGGAACAGACATTCATTTCATCAAGCTTGCCGCCGGAACCTTCGAGAAACGCGAGGCTCCCCTCTACGGGAAACCATGGTTTTATTTGTTATTCGCCCTCCCCGTCGCGCTGAATGCATCCGTCGTGATTTACAGAAAACGGCAGGCCCGTCTTACGGGAAACGCGGCCGCGGTCCGCAGCCGGAAAGCCCGGCAGAAGGCGCTCAAAAAATTGAAAGCGGCCCAACGGGAGGCAAGATCGGATGCCCGCCGGTTTTACGACCTGGCGGCCGCGGCCCTGTCCGGATACCTGGCGGACAGATTCAACCTCCAGGAAATTGAACTGACGAGCGACAGGCTCGAGCGCGCCCTGTCGTCCAAAGAGGCGCCCGCAGAAAATATAGAGGAAATCAAAAACTGCCTGCAGGAATGCGATTTCGGAAGGTTTGTCAGCGCCGCCGCGTCGCCCGACAGGACGGCCGCCCTGAGCGCGCGCATCAGAAAAATTATCGACGCACTGGAGAAAATGACCGCCGGCCGATAGACGCATCTTTGGAAGGCTTTTATGCTCAAGACGGGAGAATTACCAATTCTATTCACACTGCTGCTGGCGGGGACAGCTTCATTATTCGCCTCCCAGGAGCCCGTTTCACCGGAGTCTCTTTTCAGCCGGGGCAATGCCGCCTATCAAAAGGGGGATTTCGCGGCGGCGGAGGGGCAATACCGCCGCGTTCTCGACTCCGGATTCGAAAACGGCCCCCTGTATTTCAACCTCGGAAACGCCTGCTTCAAGCAGAAGAGGCTCGGCGCCGCCATCTTTTACTGGGAGAAGGCTCAGCGGCTGCTTCCCTCGGACCGGGAAATCCGGGAAAACCTGGAGCTTGCCAACCTGCTGATTGTGGACCGGATTGAAATTCCCGAAGATCCATTCCCCTTCCGCCTTTTAAAGCGAATCCGCGACCTGCTGACCATCCGGCAGGAAAGCCGGCTGGTCCCGGGAATGTTCCTTGCCTCAAATATCCTGTTCTTTTTGTATATCGTGCTCGAAGACTCCCGCCGCGCGCTCCGCGCCCTGACGGGATTTTTCATAGCGGGCGCGTTGACGGCACTGCTGGCGGGATCGCTCGCCTGGAAGATCTATGAAAGGGATTTTCTCCGGGCTGGAATCGTCCTCGAACAGAAAGTGGATGTGCTCAGCGGCCCGAGCGAGGAAAACATCGCCGTCTTCACCATCCACGAGGGCACCAGGGTCCGGGTCCATGCAACGGCCGGAGGATGGCACCAGATCAGCCTGCCCAACGGATGGAACGGCTGGCTCCCGCAGAGCGCCGTGGGCATCCTTTGATTTAAAATAGCGCCCGGTTATCTTGCGCTCTTTCGATCCCGATATCGATTCCGACCCCAACCCCGATTTGGCCCCGCCGGCAGGGTTTTGGGCCTGAGATTCGGGACCCGAGAGCGTTTTTTAGATGAAATGCCTCGGAACCCGGCACCGTTTCTTGGTGTAGAACCAGAGAAACAGCCCGCCCAGATTCAGAACGAAACTCATGATTCCAAGGACCAGGATGCGGTCGCTCCAGTCCAGGGATATGAACATCATTCCCATGGACCCGGTCAGGAGGAATGAAGACTGAATAAGCGAAGACGCGGATCCCGTGTCCCTGTCCTGCTGCTCCAGGAGCAGGCTGCTCGAAGGCGGGCGGCTGATGCTCACCGACAGGTACCCGCAGGCGATCGAAAGGGCGAAAAGGGTCGGCCCCAGCTGGCCGACCGCGAGTATCAGGATGCCGCTCAGGAGGGATCCGAAATAGCACACCGTTATCAGGCCCAGGGGCTTGACGAATTTGTGCAGGAAAAGATATGCGACGCCGCCGAAAATGAAGAAGACGGCGGTGGCACCGAAATAGACGCCGTACACCTTCTCGCTGAGGCCCAGCTGGTTGATGAAAATAAAAGAAGAGGCGCCTATGAAAGCCAGAAGAGGGATCGAAACGACGGAAAAGGCGATGATGAGCCTGTAAAAGCCGGGATTTTTCATGACCACCCACAGCCTGAAAGTGGTCTGGAAAACATTCAAATCGGAGCGATCCGTGCTGGTTTCCTTTAAAAACAGGGAGAAAACGAACACAAGAGCCCCTATCGCGGTCAGAACGGCGAAAGAGCCCCGCCATGAAGTCAGTTTGATGATATAGGCCCCGATCGACGGCGCCAGTATCGGTATGACGCCGTTCAGAACCGTCACCAGTGCGAAGGTCCGCTCCCTTTTCCGGCCGGGGAACACATCCTTCACGATGGCCATGTTTACGGCCATCGCGGCGCCCGCGCCCACGGCTTGAAATACGCGGGCGGCGATAAGCTGGAAAACATTCGCGCTCATTGTGCAGAAAACGCTGGACACGATATACAGCGGTATCCCGATCATCAGTATGGGCTTGCGCCCGTATTTGTCCGACAGCGGTCCCCAGAAAAGCGAGCTGATGCTGATGGATATAAAAAAAACGCTCAGCGACAGGCTTACGAGGAATTCCGAACAGTTGAAATGTTCGCTCATCGTGGGCAATGCGGGCAGATAGAGATCGGTCGACAGGGCCGGGAATGAGGCAATCGCCGCCACCAGCCCCACGATCATTCTTTCCGAAAGCTGTTTGCGGGACTTTTCGGCTGCTTCAGGTGCCGCGGGAACGAAATGGTCCATCGAACTGTTCAACTCTCTACCAAAATCTTCATCTTCTTCGCACATTGCCGCACAAAGGCCGCGCCTTTGCCGGATGAATTATTATGCCTGTAAGATCGGAATTGACAATGCCAATAATAATTTCGGTGACGGTCACCGAAATTTATGACTGCGGGACGCCGACTCTTTTTTACATTGACCCCGTCAATCCCGATATTATTATTATTAACGTTGGGCAGGCGCCGGGTAAGCGCGGATCATAATAGGGAGAAAGAGATGCCTATATTTGAATTTATCTGCAATGAATGCGGCTGTGAATTTGAAAAGCTTGTGATGAAATCATCCGAAAACAACGAAATACAGTGTCCCAAATGCCATAGTTCAAACCTGGAAGAGAAAGTTTCCGGGTTTGCCTCGGTTTCTACGAATGGAGGCGGCGGCGCTTCGGTCTGCACCCCCAGCGGAGGCTGAAGCATTAATTGAAACCGGTCGTGGACCGAAATCACCCTCAAAACAAAGACACATTCAGCTGCGCGGGATTGACGAAAGGACAGGATTGCACAATGGAAATAACCGTTGACTTCCCGGGCGGATCCAGGGTGGACGCCCATTTCAACTCTTTCACGGTTTCCACCGATCAACCCAGGGAAGACGGAGGAGGCGGCGCCGCCCCCGCGCCCTTTGAGCTTTTCCTGACCTCCCTGGTCACCTGCGCCGGTTATTACGTTCTCGAGTTCTGCAGAGCCCGGGGGATCGACACCGGCGGAATCCGCCTCAAGCAGTGGATCGAGCGCAACGAGACGACCTACATGGTGGAAAAGATTTCCATGGAAATACAGCTCCCTGAAGATTTTCCGCAGAAGTACGCTCGAGCCGTGATACGCGCGGCTGAAAAATGCTCGGTGAAAAAACACATGGAATATCCGCCGTCATTCGACATCCGCGTCGCCGTGGCGGATCCGGTTTCGGAATAACCGGATTTTCAGGATCAACATGCCAAAATTAGCAAGTCAGCCATGCTTCCGGCCGGGTGCCGGCGGGCAATCCTGTGAAGCGGCGCAAGCTTCGCTTGCGGCGCACTCCAAAAAAGCCGCCGTTTTACAGTCAATTTGATTCTAAGAAGTGCGTCGCAGATTGTTCAATCCGGCTGGCCGAATCGAAGATTCGGCCTAGCTTCGCCGGACGCGGTCCGGCATCAGCCGGAAGTCGGGCTGGCTACTGAATTCTGCCTTCTTTATTTTATTCCGTTCTCCAGCCAGTGCATGGTCCCGTAGACGGTATCCTCCAGAAAGACATGGCGCCTTTTCAGTTCCTCGCGGATCCGGTCCGCCTCTTGGTAGTCTTTCCTCTCCCGGGCTTCGTCCCGCTCGCCTATCAGCCTTTCGATGTCGGGATCCTCGCGCTCCGCCGCGGCCGGATTGAAATCGATCAATGCGGCAACGGTGTCGATCCTGGCGAGTGCGTCCAGAACAAGCGAGGCGTCCTCCCTTGACAGGTCCCCGGAAGCGAACTGCTGATTCACTTTTCGGATCAGGGTGAATACCGCCCCGAGGGCCATGGGCATGTTGAGGTCCGACTCCATTGCGCCTTCAAAGGAGCTCAGGGCCTCCTCCACGAGGCCTTTGACGGCGCCGTTTCCGCGCCGTCCCGCACACCGCTGGAGCCGGATCACGAACGTATCGATGCGCCGCAAGGCGGCGCGTGCGGCTTTCATCTTCTCCTCGGAGTAGGAAAGCGGCTGCCGGTAGTGCGCCGACAGGAGCAGGTACCGGACAGCGCGGGCCGGATACCCCAGCCGTTCGATGTCCTTCAGGGTTACGGCGTTCCCTGCGGACCGGGACATCTTCCTGCCGCCGGCAAGCACCAGTTCCGAGTGCACCCAGAACCGCGCGGGCCCTTTGCCGTTGAGGGCTTCGCACTGGGCGATTTCATTCTCGTTGTGCGGGAACAGAATGTCGGCCCCCCCCGTGTGGATATCGAACTCTTCGCCGAGGTAGCGCATGGCCATGGCCGTGCATTGCACGTGCCAGCTGGGGCGCACGTTGCCCCAATCCGTTTCGAAGAAAATATCGCGGGACATTTCGGCAAGCGTGGCCCTTTTGAACAGCGTGAAGTCCCGCGGGTCGTTTTTATCGTACTCGTCCAGGTCCACAGTCGCGCCCACTTTGATCTTGGAGAAATCCAGACCGCTCAAAGCTCCGTATTTGGGAAATTTTCCGATATTGAAGTAGACGCTGCGCAGCCTTTCGTAGGCGTAGCCCTTGTCGATCAGCCTGCGCGTCAGCGCGGTCATGTCGTCGACATGCTCCGAAGTCCGGGGGTATTTCCAGGCGTGCTTCACCTCGAGCCGGTCGAGGCATTCCATGAACTCGGCCGCGTACCGGTCCGTCAGCTCTTTCAAGGGGATCCCGCGTTTTATGGACTCCCGGATGGTGTTGTCGTCGAGATCGGTGATATTCATTACATGCCTGACCTCGAAACCGCAGTACTCCAGGTAGCGCCGCAGCAAGTCGGCCGCGACCACCCGCCTCAGCAGCCCCAGGGTCGGCTCGGCGTTTACGGTAGGGCCGCAGGAATACATGGACACTTTCCCCGGGACAAGAGGTTCGAATTTGCGCTGCGCCCGGGTCAGCGTGTCGTAAAGCTCCAGTTTCAGCTCCCTCCGTGTTTCTACCGGAGACGCGCGGAAAAGCGTCGTGCTGAGGTAGCGTTCGCCGCCGTCGGGCAGTATGGCGACGATGACGCCCCCGGTCAGTTCCTTTGCCAGCTGAATGGCCGCGCAGGCGGCGGCCCCGGAACTCATCCCCACGAAAAGCCCTTCTTCGCGGGCCAGAAGGCGGGACGCGGCATAGGCGTCCTCGTCCTGGATGTTGACTTTCCTGTCCAGGCGCCTGCGGTCGAAAATGCCGGGGCGGTAGGCCTCCTTCATATTCTTGAGCCCCTGGATTTTGTGCCCCAGGTACGGCTCCACACCCAGGATCTGTATATCGGGGTTGAGTTCCTTGAACCGGCGGCTCATTCCCATGAGGGTTCCCGACGTTCCCATCGTCGCCACCAGGTGCGTGATTCTCCCCTCGGTCTGTTCCCATACCTCCGGGGCGGTGCCGTTGTAGTGGGACAGATAGTTCGCGGGATTGTTGTACTGGTCGGGGATGAAGTACTTCCCGGGCTCGCGCCTCTGAAGCCGGTACACCGCCTCGATGGCCCCGTCCGTTCCGAGATGCGCCGGCGTGCGCAGAAACTCCGCCCCCAGGGCGGCCAGGATCTGGCAGCGTTCCTGGCTGACCGCTTCGCTCATGGCAAGCAGGACCTTGTACCCCTTCACCGCCCCCACCAGGGCCAGCCCTATCCCGGTGTTTCCGCTGGTCGCCTCCAGGATGATCTTGTCGTGCGTGAGATCGCCCGACATCTCGGCCGCCTCGATCATCGATTTGGCCACCCGGTCCTTGACCGAGCCGCCGGGATTGAAGCATTCGAGCTTTGCCCAGATTTCCACGCCGGGGTTGGGGCAGACCCGCTGAAGACGGACCAGCGGCGTGTTTCCTATCAGGGCCAGCGCCCCTTCGCCGAATACCGGAGCTTTCATGATGCGAAGGCTATCACGACAGGAAGCGCCGCGTCCATAGGATCGATTTTTTTGGAGTCGGCCGCGAGATGCGATACGATTGGTTGTCCGGAAGGAATGCAATGGGAATACCGATATCGCAGATGGCGGCCGTAACCTCGTATGTTTTGAAACAGAAAGCGGCCGGGAGGAAACGCTATCCTCTGGTGCTGATGCTGGAGCCTCTGTTCCGGTGCAACCTGGCGTGCGCCGGATGCGGCAAGATCCAGTATCCGGCCGATGTTCTGAAGCGGCAGCTGAGCCCGGAGCAGTGCTTTAAAGCCGCGGAGGAATGCGGCGCGCCCATGGTCAGCGTCCCGGGGGGCGAACCTCTCCTGCATCCCCGGATCGACGATATAATACGCGGGCTGATATCCCTCAGGAAATACGTCTATCTGTGCACGAACGCCCTGGTGCTCGGCGAGAAACTCGATCTCTTCCGGCCGGATAAATATTTAACCATCAACGTGCACCTGGACGGCCAGAGACAATTCCACGACCGCTCGGTCTGCCGGGAAGGGGTCTTCGACACGGCGGTTGCGGGGATCCGGGAAGCCCTGCGGAGAGGCTTCCGCGTGACAACCAACACGACCCTGTACAACGACGCCGATCCCGGCGGGGTGCGGGCTTTCTTCGATGAAATGATGAATCTCGGAATCGAGGGAATGACCCTTTCTCCGGGCTACTGCTACGAAAAAGCCCCGGACCAGGATCATTTTCTCGCCCGCTCGGAAACCACGCGGCTTTTCGCTTCCGTCCTGAGCAGCGGCAACAGGAATTGGAAATTCAACCAGAGCCCCCTGTTTCTCAAGTTCCTTATGGGGAAAAGGGAATACGACTGCACGCCCTGGGGCATGCCCGCCTACAATCTCTTCGGCTGGCAGAAGCCCTGCTACCTGCTGCAGGAAGGGTACTTCGAAACTTTCGAGGAATTGCTGGAGCGGACCGAGTGGCATCGCTACGGGCGGAAATCGGGCAATCCCAAGTGCGCCGACTGCATGGTCCACAGCGGCTACGAGGCCTCCGCCGTCAACGACACCTTCTCGTCCTTTCGCGGGTTCCGGGATACGCTGCTGGCCTATCTCAAGTAAATAAAACTTCGTTGCAGGTTGCACCTTGAACGTTGAACGTTAAAAGCAAAAAGCGTCGCTGCATGTTACAAACCATCGCCTCCTCTATTTCACGAAATCGCTCTGCCACAGTCGGCGACAGAACTCCGACCAGTGGATCATCTCAGTACCGTCCGCCGTTTTTCTTCGCTGTTTATCACGACTGACCACAAACGACTTGCCGACCTTGTGCTCTTCAGCGAGCGCCCTGAGACCTTTTAAATCACTGTTTCTAATTTCCCGGGTGGATTTGATTTCGATCGCGATATCCATGTCGCCGACAATAAGGTCCACCTCGAAACCGGAACTGGTTCTCCAGTAGCATAGCGGAGCATCCAGTTGTCGATAGGAAAGATATGCCCGGATCTCGTTAATGATGAAATGTTCGAAGGCGCGGCCGTAAGAGTCGGATCCCGGCATTACACGGTGCCCCTCGGGATTCAGATAATTCGCCACACCGATATCAAACAAATAGAATTTGGCAGCTTCGACCAGTCGTCTTTTCTGTTTCTTCCTCCAGGCAGGCATCTCAAAGCC
>JAFGAO010000041.1 GCA_016933615.1 Acidobacteriota bacterium | reverse complement strand
TCGATGCCGATATGCGAGTCGCTGCTCGGAGCCGAAACGGCCTGGATCCTGCAGAACGGAGCCTGGATTTTCTGGGCGGGCGCATTCATGAATCCGCCGCCCTGGGCGGCCAGTTCGTATCCCGGTCCGCCCTTTTCCACGGAAGTGATGGTGACGTTGCGGATTTTTATCGACTTCAGGCTTTCGCAGGACTGCTCGGCGGGGGCCGGAAGGGCGAAGATGAGAATTGCAGGGGAAACGGCACACAGGATGAAACCCTTGGGATGCCTCATGGCGATGTCTCCTTGAACGGCCGGCTGTTCCAAATAAGACTTTTTCAGGCAGGGGGCATTATAACACCCGGCTCATTTTTCCCTTTCATCAAACTACACGGGGAATCCGGATGAAAGAAGCGCTTCATAAACGAGGGCTTTTGCAAGAGCGCCGGTGGGAGCGCGGTTGGGAGGAGCATGAGGCAATGCAGCGGAAGCGCATGTCCCGTCTTACCCTCCCGGAAAAGCTCGAGTGGCTGGAAAAGGCCCAGCGCATCGTACGTAACCTTCAGGCATCCCGCCCCGGTCCCGCGAAGCCCTGAATATCCAGCAGGTTGAAATAATTCCTATCGCCCCCCCCGCGCGGCGGCAAGAAAGCAGTTGAAGTACCGCTGCCAGCTCTCGGGGGTGGATCCATAGCAGTTATCGAAGTAGAAATGATCCGAAACGGCCTCGCGGACCCGGAGCAGCTCCTTCAAGCGCCCTCGGTTCTTCGGATCGGCGACCGTCAGATCCAGAAGCTCCAGAGCCCGCTCGAAGGCCCGGCTGCTGATTTCCGGACGCCCCTTCCTTTTCCACGACAGGGTGCGCTCGATCTCGCTGCCGACGTTCGCCATCTGTTCGGCGAAGGAGAGCCCGTTCCATCGTCCTGAGGCCAGTTCCCGATGCCGGCGGGTCATCGAATCACCAGGCGGTTTACGATGTTCCTGATGCGGTCCCGGGTCGCGGGATTCTCCACCCCACGGCTGCGGTTCCCCCGAGAAGGGCGGAGATTGATCATCGAGCTGAATTCCAGAAAATCGGCGTCTTTCATTTCCGGATACAGATTGATTCCCCAGAGATCGTACGGATCCGAACCTCTTTCGATCAGCAGGGCTTCTTCGTCGGCGTGCAGTTCCGCGTCGACGGCCATGATTTCGCGCTCGATATCCACAACGGCCTTTACCATGTCGCCGAACATGGCGGCGGCCATTTCCCTCAGCTCGTCGAGATGAATCTGGGTTTGGGGATCCGCAATCCGCATCCGGCTCTCCTCGGAATCATTTTGTTGGATTGTACACCAGCGGCGAAGGATTTGGGCAGAGAATGGGAAACCGGCTTTAAATACACAATAATTAAACGTTCAACCCTTTCAGTTTCCAAAAGGTTCAGAACAAAACTTTAATTTCAAAAGTACTATTATTTTTGTGTCGACTGCAAACCACAATTCCATGAGGATAATGAGAACCTGCTTGGCTATTTCCGCACCATCCCGGCAGCGATGCCGAACATTGCCAGCGCCACCACGCCGCCTCCCAGGAAGGCATACTGAATGCCTCCAAATCCGTAGGCGAAGCCGATGACCACGGGGCCCGCGGTCTGCCCGATGCGCAGCACCATGCTGTTGAGAGACATGAAAGCCGCGCGCTGCTGGATCGGGGCCAGTCCCACCAGGAGGGTCTGTATGGTGGGCAGGACCATGCCCTGCGCGAAACCGTAAAGAAGCGCGGGCAGCACGACCGACCGGTAGGAAGAGGAAAAGGAGAAAAGGGTCATGGATGCAAAATAGAAACCGGTGCCGATTATGATAATTGTTTTGGGATTGAATACCCTGCTGATCCTGCCGATGGAGGCGGAAACGGCCGCCATCGTGACCGAAGCCAGCGACATGATCAGGCCGATTGTGAGAGATGTGCTTTGGAAACGGGTCTCCATCAGAATGGGCAGATACGTGAGGTACGCGCCGTAGATCAGGAAAAACGCCAGGATGTTCAGGACAAACAACCCCCAGACGCTGCGCTGATTGATATTCTTCCATGTATTTTTCAGGTAGGCGCCCAGCTTCTGCGTCGACTCCGGCCCGGGCGTTTTCAATTTGAAGGCAATCAAAATCCCCAGAGGGACGGCCAGGACGGGCAGGACGAATGGGAAATGCCAGCCTGCAAGCGCCAGCGCTCCTCCGATTGCGGGGTAGCTTGCCGTTCCGAGGCTGAGGATGCTGGCGTTGTATCCCATGGCTTCCATGCGCCGCCGGCCGGAATACAGGTCGCCGATGAGGGTGACGTTCATGGAACCCAGCGAAGCCGCTCCGAGGCCCTGGAAAAACCGGAGCACGAGCAGAAAATGGTACGTGCGGGCGAAAATGCAGCAGAATCCGGCGATCCCGAAAAGAAACAGGGACGGGACCAGGATGTTCTTCCT
The DNA here is from genome assembly GCA_016933615.1 of Acidobacteriota bacterium. GTDB lineage: Bacteria > Acidobacteriota > UBA6911 > UBA6911 > UBA6911 > UBA6911. Next base: position 1,963 of record JAFGAO010000041.1, on the reverse strand, counting down.
GCCCAGGCGGTCGGCCAGGACGCCGGTGATGGGAGTGAGAAAAACTCCGGGCAGGGTGAAGGCCGCAATCAGCCAGCCCACCTCTCTTTCGCTGATATGGAAGTGCCGGATTATCTGCGGAAAAGCCGGGGCGATGCTGGCGACCCCCATGACGGCAAACAGCGTAACGATGAAGATCAGCTGCAGGTTGCGGTCTTTGAAAACCGCCTTATTTTCTTCCATAGACTCCCTATATATTGATCGGCGACCCATTCCAGGCAGGCGCGGTCTCAGGGGGCGGCTTCCTGCGCCCGCTCGAGGCCGCACGCGGCCGTTGCGGCGGCCAGAAATAGGAACACCAATGGTTTTTTCATCGGACGGGCCTCCTTTTGCCGCAGTTTGGGTGCGCAGGATTATAGTATGTTTTGCCGTCACGAATGTCTTTATTCTGCTGCCGCAGTCGTCGTAGCATTAGGGCGTTTTGGGGAATACGGACGAATCATAGTAATCTTTGCCCATGAATAGACCGGAACAACGCATACCTGGAGGATTGACGTGGCCTATCCGAAGCGAATGGAAATCTCTGCCGTGCTGAAATCATCCAATCCCGGCGACGATGTCGCCGTAGGCGGATGGATCAAATCCCTGCGAGGCAGCAAAAACGTGTCCTTCATGCACGTGAACGACGGGTCGGCCTTCGATTCCGTTCAGGTGGTCCTGGAGCCTTCCCTGGACAACTACGGCCGGATAACGTCCCTCCTGACGGGCGCCGGCGTTTTTGTGGAAGGCCGGGTCCGGGAGTCCCCGGCCAAGGGCCAGAGGATCGAGATCGTGCCCTCGCGCGTGGAAATCGTCGGAGAGTGCGACGCCTCCTCCCCGGTACAGAAATCCGGGACTTCGTTCGAATTCCTCAGGACGGTGGCGCACATGCGGCCCCGGACGAATACCTTTGGGGCCGTTTTCAGGGTGCGCTCGGCGCTGTCCTACGCCGTTCACTCCTTTTTCAACGAACGCGGCTTCGTCTACGCCCACTCCCCCATCCTCACGACCAGCGACTGCGAGGGCGCCGGGGAGATGTTCCAGGTGACCTCCATGGACCTGAACAAACTTCCAATGGGGCCCGACGGGGGCATCGACTACACGCGGGACTTTTTCGGCGAGAGGTGCAGCCTCACCGTTTCCGGGCAGCTCGAGGCCGAGATCCTGGCGCTGTCGCTTTCGAAGGTCTATACCTTCGGCCCCACCTTCCGGGCCGAGAATTCGAACACGGCGCGCCATGCGGCGGAGTTCTGGATGATAGAGCCGGAAATCGCCTTTGCCGATCTCGAGGACGATATCGCTCTCGCCGGGGACTTCGTGAAGTATCTTATCCGCTACCTGTTCGACCACTGCGAAAGGGATCTGCGGTTTTTCGATGAAAGGATCGAGAAGGGACTGATCGGCAAGCTGGGGGCGGTTCTTGAAGCGGATTTCGCCGTCCTGGAATATACCGAAGCGGTCAGGGCGCTCAAGGATTCCGGCCGGACCTTCGAGTTCCCGGTCGATTGGGGCGAAAGCCTGCAGACGGAGCACGAGCGCTACATTACCGAGCAGTACACGAAGCGCCCCACGTTCGTCATCAACTATCCCCGGGCGATCAAGCCTTTTTACATGTACTGCAACGACGACGGGAAGACGGTGGCCTGCTTCGACTTTCTGGTCCCGCGCGTGGGGGAGCTGATCGGGGGATCGCAACGCGAGCACCGGCTGGAAAAACTGCTTCAGAGGATGAGGGAATGCGGCCTGGATGCGGAGAAATACGGCTGGTATCTGGACCTGCGCCGTTTCGGGTCGGTCCCGCACGGCGGCTTCGGCCTGGGGTTCGAGCGCGCCCTGATGTTCGCGACCGGCATGGCCAACATCCGCGACGTGTGCCTCTGCCCGCGCGTTCCCGGCAACGCGGCCTTTTAAGTAGGGGCGAACCTTGTGTTCGCCCTAACCTTGT
>JAFGAO010000292.1 GCA_016933615.1 Acidobacteriota bacterium | reverse complement strand
GCGATCTTCAATCCGACATTGAACGCGTGTCCGGTATCAGGCCCGATCTGTTAAGCGGGTCCGGCCGTCTTTGGGAAAATGCCGTCATTATAGGGACGATCGGGAAAAGCCGGACCATCGACGAGCTGGCCAGAGCCGGGAAGATCGATTTAAGCGATATTTCCGGCCTGTGGGAGTCGTTTTCCCTCCAGGTTTTGGAGGATCCTTTTCCTGGGACGGATAAAGCGCTGGTTATTGCCGGAAGCGACAAGCGGGGCACGATTTACGGCATCTACGATCTTTGTGAACAGATGGGCGTCTCTCCCCTCTACTGGTGGGCCGACGTGCCGGTGCGGCGCCGGGAGGAAATATTCGTCAGGCCCGGCAAATACAGGCAGGGGCCGCCGTCGGTCCGGTATCGCGGCATTTTTCTCAACGACGAAGCGCCCGATCTGAGCGGGTGGGTGAGGGAAACCTACGGCAGCGTCCCGGTTTCGGAGTATCCCCCGATACCCGAAGGGGTAGCGAACTACAACAGCGAGTTCTATGCCAGGATCTTTGAAGCCATTCTCCGCATGAAAGGGAACTATTTGTGGCCCGCCATGTGGAACAACGCTTTTAATGAAGATGATCCGGACAATCCCAGGCTTGCCGATGAATATGGCATCGTTATGGGAACGACGCATCAGGAGCCGATGCTGAGGGCCCAGAAGGAGTGGGACCGGCGCTACGGAAAGACCCTGGGCAGCTGGAACTATTTCAAACACCCGGAAATCCTGCAGGATTTCTGGAGGGAGGGCATCCGCCGGAACAGGAACTACGAAAGCATCCTCACCCTGGGACTGCGGGGCGCCAACGACACGCCCATGATCCCCGGGGGCACGGTCGCCCGGAGCATGGAACTGCTGGAAGAGATCGTGCGCGTTCAGAGGAAAATGATCGCCGAGGAAATCAATCCGGACGTGGCGCAGGTGCCCCAGCTGTGGTGCCTCTACAAGGAAGTGCAGCAGTTTTACGAGTCGGGACTGCGGGTGCCGGACGACGTCACGCTGCTGTGGTCCGACGACAATTGGGGCAATCTGCGCAGGCTGCCGACGGAAGAGGAGCGCAGCCGGGAGGGCGGCGCCGGGATCTACTACCATTTCGACTACGTGGGCGGCCCGCGCAACTACAAATGGATCAACACCGTTTCCATCCCGAAGGTCCTCGAGCAGATGACCCTTGCGAAAGAGTATGGCGCCGACCGGGTCTGGATTGTCAATGCCGGGCATTTCAAGCACGTGCTGTTTCCGACGGAATTCTTCCTGAATATGGCTTGGGATACGAAGCGCTGGACGAACCGGAATATAGGACGGTACACCAGGCTCTGGGCGGAGAGGGAATTCGGCGCCCGGTTCGCCGAAGACATCGCCGGCATTGTTGAAAAATACACAAAATACAACGCCCGCCGGAAACCGGAGCTGCTGGAACCGTCTACCTATTCACTGAGTCATTATCTGGAAGCGGACCGAGTCGTCGCGGATTTCGAGGATATCGCGTCGCGGGCGGAGGATATTTACAGAAGGCTGCCGGAAGAAGCCAGAGACGCTTTCTACGAACTGGTGCTGTTCCCGGCCAAAGCCTGCGCGCAGGTCAACGAGCTTTATGTCGCGGCGGGGAAAAATACGCTCTTCGCGCAGCAGGGCCGGGCGGCGGCAAACGGCATGGCCGACCGCGTCGAGGAGCTGTTCGAGGCGGACGCAAAACTGATGGACTACTACAACAACGCGTTTGCGGGCGGGAAATGGAAGCATTTCATGGACCAGGTGCATATCGGATACACCATCTGGCAGGACCCGCCCGGCAACGTCATGCCCGGGGTGAAAAGGCTGGAGCTGCCCGAAGCCGCATCGATGGGTGTCGCCGTTGAAGGCTCCTCTGCGGTGTGGCCGCGCTCGTCGGGCAGGCCGGTGCTGGCACCCTTCGATCCGTTCAACCGCCAGCGGCGCTATATCGATGTTTTCAACAGGGGCGCCGCGCCGTTCGTCTATTCGGTTGAGACGGGGGCCCCGTGGATCGTCCCGAGCAGCCTGGGCGGAATGGTGACGGAGGAAGACAGGATCTGGGTGACGGTCGATTGGGAACGGGTGCCGACAGAGGCCGGGAAGGGAACGGTGAAAATTGCCCGGTCCGGATCGGAAGGCGTCGAAATCGACATTCCGATATTGAATACGGATCTCGTTTCGCGCGACACGCTGGACGGTTTTGTCGAGGGGGACGGGTACGTTTCGATCGAAGCGGAGCATTATACCAACAATGTTCCGTCCGGACAGGCTCGATGGGAGAAGATAGAAGGGTACGGCCGGACTCTTTCCGCCATGACGATCATGCCGGTGACCGCCGCCGGCGTCCGTGCTCCGGAAAACTCCCCGCGCCTGGAATACAAGATGTACCTGTTCACTTCGGGGAAGGCTTCCGTCCTGGCGACCTTTGCGCCGACTCTGAACTTCGATCCGGGTCGGGGACTGCGCTATGCGGTATCTTTCGATGACGAAGCGCCGAAAATTATCGATATTCTACCGAAGGGATTCGACGCCCGGAACGGGAACAGGGAGTGGGAGGAGTCCGTGCGCAATTCGGCCCGCACCGTCCGGTCCGAGCATGAATTGTCCGCTCCCGGCTACCACACCCTCAAGATCTGGATGGTCGATCCGGCCGTAGTGCTCGAGAAGATCGTCGTAGATCTGGGAGGGGCAAAGCCCAGCTATCTCGGCCCCCCTGAGAGCTACTTCCATAAATTTCGGTGACTGTCACCGAAATCAAATAAGTTTCCTTTCGCGGGCCGCCTTTTCCAGATCCTCGCGGAAGTCCGGGTGGGTGATGGCGGTCAACGCTTGGAATCTTTCCCGGAGGTTTTTGCCGTGCAGGTTCGCGGCGCCGTACTCCGTTACGACGTAATGCACGTCCGCGCGGCTTGTGACGACGCCGGCGCCTTTTTTCAGGTAGGGGACGATGCGCGAGACGGTACCGTTTCTGGCCGTTGACGGCAGGGCGATGATGGGCTTCCCTTCCCGGGCCATGGAGGCGCCGCGAACGAAGTCCACCTGGCCCCCGAAGCCGCTATAAATGTAGGGGCCGATGGAATCGGAGCAGACCTGGCCGGTGACATCGATTTCGATCGCCGAGTTCACCGACACCATTTTTTCATTCCGGGCGATGATGAGGGGGTTGTTGGTATAGTTCGTCGGATGCAGCTCAAAAACCGGGTTGTTGTTCACGTAATCGTACAGTTGCCGGCTGCCGAGGACGAAAGTTCCGATGACCTTGCCGGGGTGCAGGGTCTTTTTCGATCCCGTGATGAACCCGGCCTCGACCCCTTCCTTTACGCCGTCCGATATCATTTCCGTGTGGATGCCCAGGTTCTTCTTGTCCCGCAGCGCCGCCAGCACGGCATCCGGAATTCCTCCGATTCCCAGCTGGAGGGTCGATCCGTCCTCGACCATTTCGCCGATGTGCTCGCCGATTCTTTTCTCAACGTCGGTATAGCCCTTCTTCTCCAGGACCGGAAGCTCTTCGGAAACTTCGACGATCCTGTGAACGGACGAGATATGAATGAAGGAGTCGCCCAGGGTGCGCGGCATCTTCTCGTTGGCCTGGACGATGACGGTTTCGGCGTTCTCCAGAGCCGCCCGTGCAGCCAGGACTTCCGTGCCCAGGCTCATGAAACCGTGCTCGTCGGGCATCGTCGTGTGCAGGATAACCACGTTGATGGGCATCCGGCGCGACGTGAACAGACCCGGGACTTCATGGAGAAAAACGGGGAGGTAATCGGCGCGGCCGCTTTGGACCGCGTCCCGGTCCGCGAAACCCACAAAAAGAGAATTGTGCCTGAAATGGCCCGCCATCTCAGCACGGGCCAGGGGGTCCTCCTCGATCAGCAGGCCGTGCATCAGCGTGACGCCGCGAAGTTCGTTTTTCCTCCGGGCCAGCGCTTCCCGCAGCGTGCGGGGCGCCGCCGCGTTGCTGCTCGTGTAGATCCAGTCCCCGCTCTTTATCGAAGAGACGGCTTCGTCCGCCGAACAGAGCCGCTGCTTGTATTGGCTCATCCAGTTCATCCGGCGCCTCCTTTCACAGCAACGACTCGATCGCCCGGAAGCCTTTCCCGAGGTTTTCGGGAAGGTGCGCGCTCGTCACGTACCCCCTGTAAGTGCACACGCCCGGCCTGATCTCATCCGAGTCGCGGAACGCCCGGGGAACGCCGGCATGGCATATGGAGGGGAGATAGGAAAGCAGGGCGTTCGACAGAACGTGGGAAGCGGTGCGCGCCACCCAGGAAGGCACGTTCGGGACGGCAAAATGGGTGACGTTTTCCTGGATGTAGGCCATGTCTTCGGTCGGCGTCAGGCGGGTGGTTTCGGAAACGCCCCCGTGGTCCACGGAGAAATCTATCAGGACGGAGCCCGGCTTCATCCCGCGCACCATTTCACGGGTCACCAGGACCGGGGCCCGCTCCCCGGGAATCTGGACCGAGCAGATCAGCACGTCGGCGAACCTTGTCAGTTTTTCCAGATTGCTCTGGCTGTAGAGAAGGGTCACGGCCCTGTCGCCTGTTTCCTTTGAAACCTGTTCCAGCCGGCGGAAATCCTTGTCCATTACGTAAACCGTTGCGCCGAGCCCCGCGAAGGATTTGGCCGCGTTCGTGCCCAGCGTTCCGCTGCCCAGGATCACGACATCCGCCGGAGGCACTCCTTCGACGCCCCCGAGCAGGATTCCGCGCCCCATGCGGTTGTTGGACTGAAGGAGGCGGCCCGCGATCTGGGGGGCCATTTTACCGGCGATCTTGCTCATGGCCCGCTGCACCGGATGGGAGCCGTCCTCGGTAACAAAGAGCTCCATCCCGATTGCGGTGATGTTCCGGTCCAGAATCAGCTGAATCAGGGGCCTGGGCGCCACTCCCAGGAGCAGGAAGCCCATCAGCAGGTGGTTTTCCTTGAGAAAAGGCCATTCCTCCTCCTGCGGAACCTGGACTTTCAGCACAAGATCCGCGCGCCGGTAAGCTTCCTCCTTGGAGTATACGATGGCCGCACCGGCTTGCCGGTACTGGTCGTCGCTGAAATGGGCGCCTTCGCCGGCGCTTTTCTCCACGACGACGGATATGCCGTTTCCGGTCAGTTCGCCGACCGCGGCGGGAGACAGGCTGACGCGCTTCTCATCGGCAGCCCGGCTGACGGCTATTTCTTTCGGAATTCCGACGATCATGGCTCGATTGTCCTTTCAGGCCTGCGATAAAGGCAAACTGTTTTATTTCGCTTTTAGGTTGCATCAATCTTATATTAAGACACAGCTGTGAACCAGCACTCAGTTTCTCCTGTGGTAAAAGGGAGGTTCTATTTCACTGCCTATGGTGCATTTCGGTATAAAAGCGGAAAGAGCAAATTTATGAGCCATCTCAAAGATAATTCTATGTCTTCGATTGTCGATCGCATGGTTGAAGCGAGCCGGCAGCTTTCATTTCATCCCAAGGCGCCCGAGAACTGCAAAATAGAACTGCCGTCCCGCAGCAATTGCATCGAGATCATGCACCAGCTGCGCTCGGTATTTTTCCCGGGATTCTTTCAGCTTTTTGAATACAGCCAGGATCGGATCGGATTCCATGTCGGCGCCATGATGGACAGGATCGCGATCAATCTGCAGGAGCAGGTTCGGAGAGGCTTCTGCTTCAACTGCGCGAATCAGGGGAACTTGCAGAGCTGCACCCTTCGGGCGGAGGATATTACCCGACAATTTCTTGAGCGGATTCCGGACATCATGCTGCTTCTGTGCGAGGATGTTCAGGCCGCCTACGAGGGAGATCCGGCCGCAAAAAGCCCCGCGGAGACGATTTTCTGCTACCCCGGGATATTCGCGATCACGAACCACAGGGTGGCGCACGAGCTTTACAGGCTGGGGGTGCCGGTGATCCCGCGGATTATCGGGGAGAACGCTCACAATGTGACGGGCATAGACATTCATCCCGGCGCGAAAATCGGCAGCAGATTTTTCATCGATCACGGCACCGGGGTCGTGATCGGGGAGACCACGGTTATCGGCGACCGGGTACGCCTATATCAGGGCGTGACTCTGGGTGCCAAGAGTTTCCCTCTGGACGAAAACGGGCATCCTATTAAGGGAGTGGACCGGCATCCGGTTATCGAAGACGACGTCGTCATTTATGCGGGCGCAACGATTCTGGGAAGAATAACGGTCGGCGCCGGTTCGGTCATCGGCGGCAATGTCTGGCTCACCCGGAGCGTACCCCCGAAAAGCTCCATCTCCCAGGGCAGGGAGCCATAAAGCAGTCGGCAGTAAGCAGTAATGGTTGCCTTGCGTGCCGTAGGGGCGAACCTTGTGTTCGCCCATCTTCGCTTCAGTCCAACAATAACGGTAAAAGAAAACCCGGGATCCAATAGGATGCCGCTTGTTAG
>JAFGAO010000001.1 GCA_016933615.1 Acidobacteriota bacterium | reverse complement strand
GGCATGCGCAAAATAACTTGACGTCTTTTCAAGCAATTATTGCGCCTGCCCCTGTTCCTGAGATTGTTCCTTGAGGGAATCTAAAATAAACTTGGGCTTCTGCTTCGGCATCGCGGCCAGAGTCACGTCATAGCCCGATACGTCCGTCTGCGAAGGAGCCTTTTTCACGAGCGAAAGCGCTTTGGCCGGGCAGATTTCGACGCAGGCCGGGTTTCCGTCGGGGCCTCCTTTTTTGCTCCAGTAGGGGGTGTCGATGCACAGGTCGCATTTCGTGGATTTTTTCTTTACCGGGTCCCAGATCGTCCTGTGCGGCTTGTGCGGACAGGCTTCGATGCAGCGCCTGCAGCCGATGCATTTCTCCTGGTCGATCCTGCGGACGTTGCCGTTGGCCCCGTCCACATGGCAGGCTCCCGTCGGGCAGTTCTGCACGCACAGCGGCGTGACGCACTGCCGGCAAACCGACATGACGATGTCGTAGGGATACTTGGTGAACGACGGGGCGTCGCGGATGATCTGGATGCGCGACAGGGAGGGATTTGCTTCTCCCTCATGGGTCATCGAGCAGGCGTACATGCAGCTCTGGCATCCGAGGCACAACCGGCTGTCGTAAACGATGTAGCCCTCCGACGGCTCGTAGGAAACCGTTGCGGCCGGCGCCGCGGCGGCGCCGGCCGCAGCCGGGGCGACCGCTGTCAGGGCGCCTGCCGCAATCGCGGTCCCGCCGCCGAGCAGAAAATCGCGCCGTAAAACTTTTTTGCTTTCGCTTTCGCCTTTCTTGGGTCCAGTCATGGTGGGATCTCCTTTACAAAGCCATGCCCTAAGCTTAAACCAAATTCCGCCGGAATCCTTCAAAAAAGTTCAGGCGCGCGGCAGTTCCCATCACTGTAACAGCGGCATGCTTCGATCGTACGTTCATCTTGCAATTTGAAAGGTAGAGGATAAACTGGTTGCTGCGTTTTTATGGATTTTGCGGATAAACCCGCAAGGAACGCGCCGGTTATAAGGAGTCGGACTATTGAATAGCGAGGCAGATTCTCCAGGTTCATCCTGGTGGAAGCGTTTTTTGAATTACACCTTTCTGCTGGCCGCGGTAGCGGTGGCGGTCTGGTTTTTTCTCGAAAGCAGGAAAGAGGCGGCATCGGCCCCTGAAGGGGCGGGCCCGATGGCGAAAGTACAGGCGCAGGCCGCCCCCTTTGTCAGGGTGCAGGAAATCGTCGAGAAGGAAATTGCCCAAGCCAGGGAATATGTCGGCCGCGTCGAAGCCATCGATTCGGTAAACCTGGTCGCCCGGGTGTCCGGGTACCTGGAATCCATTCATTTCGAAGAAGGCGGTTTCGTGAAAGCCGGGGACCTGATGTTCACGATCGAAAAAGACAGGTTCCGGGCTGAAATTGAATCCCGCCGGGGTGCCGTCTCGCAGATCGAGGCCAACCTGGCCGAAGCGGAAAAGTACCTGCGGCGTCTGCAGTCGGCCAGAAGGGAAAGCGTTCCCGAAAAGGACATCGAATCCGCCCAGAGAGACGTGGACTTCTACGGGGCGCAGCTCGTTTCCGCGAAAGCCAATCTGGAGCTGGCCGAAATCGATCTTGGGTACGCCACGGTCCGCGCTCCCATGTCGGGCCGGGTGACCAAAAAGCATTATTCCGTCGGCAACTACGTCGGACCCAATTCCGGCACCATTGTCACCATCGTTCAATTTGATCCCATCCGCGTGGTATGCTCCCTGAGCGAAGTCGAATACCTGAGCCTCATGGAGCGGTCCGGATCCTCCCCTGAAAAAATATTCCGGCCGACGCTCCGCCTTCCCGGCAACTCCATTTACCCGGCCAAAGGCAGTTGGGATTTTGCCGATACCGCCATCGACCCCGGTACCGGAACCATTTCCCTGCGATCCCGATACTCCAACCCCGAAGGCCTCCTGATACCGGGAGGCTATGTGACGGTCGTCCTGTCTCCCGTCAAACGGGAAACGCTGCCTGTGGTGCCGCAGGCGGCGGTCAACGAAGCCAAAGAGGGCAGTTTCGTTTACGTAGTCGGGGAAAACAACCGCGCCGAGATGCGTTTTATCAAAAAAAGATCGGTTCTGGGCACGGACTGGATTGTCGAAGAGGGCGTCCGCGCCGGGGAAACCGTCATTATCGAGGGCGTTCAGAAAGTCCGCCCGGGCCAGGCTGTTCGAATACAGAACGGCGGTGCGGACGCGAATTCGGCCGCCGGGGAAAAATCATAGACCGCGATGAAGACGCCCGCTTTCCACCCGAAGCGATTCGGGGGGTGGGCACATTGAATTTTTTCCCGGATATTTTCCGTCTGTTTTGAACCGGGAACGGG
>JAFGAO010000291.1 GCA_016933615.1 Acidobacteriota bacterium | reverse complement strand
TTTCCGCGGCGAACCTTGTGTTCGCCCTATCTTGCCGCACTGAAGGCTAGTCCATATTTTGTGGGAGAATTTAGAAATTTCCGCGGCCGACCTTGTGTTCGCCCCCACAGACTGCCGACTGCATTTATAATTCGGTGCGGTAGTTGGGCGCTTCCTTGGTGACCAGGACGTCGTGCACGTGGCTTTCCTTGAGGCCGAAGGAAGTCACCCGTATGAAACGGCTCCGGGTCTGCAGCTCCCGGACGTTCCGGCACCCGCAGTATCCCATGCCGGCGCGCAATCCCCCGACGAGCTGGGGAATCATCACCTCGATGCTCCCCTTGTAGGGGACGATCCCCTCGATCCCCTCCGGAACCAGCTTCCCTTCGAAGAAGGCCCCTTCCTGGCCGTAGCGGTCCCGGCTCCCCGATTTCATGGCCCCCAGGGAGCCCATGCCGCGATAGGACTTGTAGCTGCGGTTCTGGTACAGGATGGTTTCTCCCGGGCTCTCGTCGGTTCCGGCGAACAAAGAGCCGATCATGACGCAGTCTGCGCCGGCCGCGATGGCTTTGGCGATATCGCCCGAATACTTGATGCCGCCGTCGGCGATCGCGGGGATGCCCGCCTTGTGAGCGACCCTGGAGCATTCCATTATGGCCGTGATTTGAGGAACCCCCGCGCCGCTCACCACGCGGGTGGTGCAGATGGATCCGGGTCCGATGCCCACTTTTACGGCGTCCGCCCCGGCCCCGGCCAGGGCCGCCGCCCCGGCATCGACGGCGACATTGCCCGCGATCAGGTCGATTTCCGGGAATTTCCGCTTCACCAGTTTCACGGCATCGATAACGCGCGTGGAGTGGCCGTGGGCCGTGTCGACCACCAGAACGTCCGCGCCCGCTTTGAGCAGGGCTTCCGCTCTTTCGATAAAGTCTCCGGTGGCGCCGATGGCCGCGCCGACACGCAGGCGGCCGAGGGAATCCTTGCAGGCTTCCGGGTAGGCGATCTTCTTCTGGATGTCCTTTACCGTAATCAGCCCTTTGAGCTGGTACCTGCCGTCCACGACGGGGAGTTTTTCCACCCTGTGTCGATGAAGAATGCTTTCCGCCTTTTCCAGGGTCGTTCCCACGGGAACGGTGATGAGGTTGTCCTTGGTCATCAATTCGGAAATCTTTTTGTTAAGGCGGGTCTCGAAGCGCAGGTCGCGGTTGGTCAGGATCCCGACCAGTTTCCCGTTGGACGTGATGGGGAGCCCCGAGATTTTGTACTTTTTCATGACCTCCATGGCTTCGTGGATTTTCTGTTCCGGGGACATGGTAATGGGATTGACGATCATGCCGCTTTCGGACCGTTTGACCCTGTCCACCTCGACGGCCTGTTCTTCAACGGTCATGTTCTTATGAATGATCCCCATGCCGCCCTGCTGCGCAATAGCGATTGCCATGCGGGAGTCTGTCACGGTATCCATGGCGGCGCTCAACAGGGGGATGTTCAGCCGGATGTTCCGGGTGAGGCGGGTGGAAATCGCGACCTCGGAGGGCAGCACGTCGCTCTTGGAAGGTTCCAGGAGAACGTCGTCGAATGTAAGAGCTTCCTTGAAAACCGCGTTTCTGACCATAATCCCCCCGATGAATATTTCCCTCTTCCCGGTAACTTGAACGTTTAACGTTCAGCCGCACAACGCATGACGGCGCTTTTTGTTTTTAGCGTCCAACGTTTTCCCATGCAACGTGCAGCGATTTTCCATCACGCTCCGCAGCATTTCTTGTACTTCTTGCCGCTGCCGCAGGGGCAGGGATCGTTCCTTCCGACTTTGGCAATTGCCCGTTTTTTCGTGACCACCGGCGCGGAATCTCCCGAACTGAAGACCAGGTCCCGGTCCCTCTGCGCCTGGCGCCGGGCCTCTTCCCGTTCTTTTTCGCGCAAATCCTGCTCGCTCCGGCTTATGGGTTCGAACAGGTAGAGAAAACGGACGGTCTCCTCCTCTATCCGGGCCCGGAGCGACTCGAAAAGGTCGAAGCTCTCCTTCTTGTACTCTATGAGAGGATCCCGCTGCCCGTAGCCGCGCAGGCCGATGCCTTCCTTGAGATGATCCAGGGACCAGAGGTGGTCCTTCCACTGCGTGTCCAGAACCTGCAGCATGATGATGCGTTCCTGGTACCGCATGTACTCGGAACCGAGCCGCCGCTCCTTGTCCCCGTAGTGTTTCTGGACGGTGTCCGTAAGCTTTTCCGACAGTTCCGGGTAGGTCGCGCCGCTCATATCGATGCCGAGATTGTTGATGTCGAAACCGAACTGGTTCGCCGCGTTGACGCGGAGACCCTCAAGGTCCCACGCGTCGGGGGATTTTTCCCTGGGCGCGTACTGATCGATGAGGTCCTGCATGATGTCGTTGGCCAGCTGCAGAATGTATTCCTTTTGATCCGTCCCTTCCAGCAGATCCCGCCTTATTGCGTAGATGGCTTCCCGCTGCTTGTTCATGACGTCGTCGTATTCCAGCAGGTGCTTGCGGATTTCAAAATTCCTGGATTCCACCTGTTTCTGGGCTCTTTCGATCTGGCGCGTGATCAGTTTGCTCTCGATGGGGACGCCTTCCTCCATCCCGAGGGACTGCATCATGCCCGATATGCGGTCGCTGGCGAAAATCCGCATCAGGTCGTCCTCCAGGGAGAGGTAAAACCGGGAGGAGCCCGGATCCCCCTGCCGGCCGGAACGCCCGCGCAGCTGGTTGTCGATCCGGCGCGCTTCATGCCGTTCGGTGCCGAGGATGTGCAGCCCGCCCAGTTTCACGACCTCGTCATGCTCCCTGGAGCAGACTTCCTCCCAGTGTCTGAAGATCTTATCGTATTCTTCCTTAGGGACCGAGGCGGGGTCCTGGTTCCTGTCCCGCAGCGACTGGACCGTGAGGAATTCCGGGTTGCCGCCGAGCAGGATGTCCGTGCCCCTTCCGGCCATGTTGGTCGCGATGGTGACGGATTCCTTGCGCCCGGCCTGGGCGACGATCTCGGCTTCCTTGGCGTGGTATTTGGCGTTGAGGACCACGTGCGGGATTCCCTGCCTTTTCAGGAGAAGGGCCAGTTTCTCGGATTTTTCGATCGAGATCGTGCCGACCAGGCACGGCTGGCCTTTTTCGTGCAGTTCCTTGATCTCGTCGACGACGGCGTTGTACTTCTCGCGTTCGGTCCGGTAGATGACGTCCGAGAACTCGGTGCGGATGAGGGTTTTATTGGTCGGTATGACGTTGACTTCCAGCTTGTATATCTTGAAAAACTCCTCCGCTTCGGTCTCGGCGGTTCCGGTCATGCCGGCCAGCTTGCCGTACATGCGGAAGTAGTTCTGGAACGTGACCGTGGCGAGGGTCTGGTTTTCCCTTTCGATCTTGACGTTCTCCTTGGCTTCCAGCGCCTGGTGCAGCCCGTCGCTGTAACGGCGCCCCGGCATGAGCCTGCCGGTGAATTCGTCGACGATGACGACCTCGTGGTCCTTGACCATGTAGTCCACATCCCGCTTGAAAAGGATGTGGGCCTTCAGCGCCTGGTAGGTGTGGTGCACCCAGTCCATGTTCTGGGGTTCGTACAGGTTGCCTACCGCCAGGAGCTTCTCCGTTTTCTCCACCCCCTCTTCGGTCAGGCTGACCGTCCGGGCCTTTTCATCCACCTGGTAGTCGATGTCCCGGCGCAGTTTCGGGACAATCCGGTCCACCTTGTAGTATTTGTCCGTGGATTCTTCCGTGGGACCGGAAATGATCAGGGGGGTGCGGGCCTCGTCGATCAGGATGGAGTCCACTTCATCGACGATGGCGAAATGGTGCCCGCGCTGCACGCAGTCCTGCAGGGTGTACTTCATGTTGTCGCGCAGGTAGTCGAAGCCCAGTTCGTTGTTGGTTCCGTAAGTGATGTCGGCCGCGTAGGCGGTTTTGCGCTCCTGGTCCGAGAGAGGGTGCCGGATGCAGTCGACCGTCAGGCCCAATCCCCGGTAGATCTTTCCCATCCACTCGGCGTCGCGTCCCGCGAGGTAGTCGTTGACCGTGACGATATGAACGCCCTTGCCTTCGAGGGCGTTGAGGTATGCCGGGAGGGTGGCGACGAGCGTTTTCCCCTCCCCCGTTTTCATCTCGGCGATGCGGCCTCGATGCAGGAAGATGCCGCCGATCAGCTGCACGTCGAAATGCCGCATGTTGAGCATGCGTTTGCCGGCTTCGCGCACCGCCGCGAAGGCTTCGGGGAGGATGTCGTCCAGGGATTCGCCGCCGGCGATGCGCTGCCGGAATTTCGGCGTCAGCTCCAGCAGCTGCATGTCCGAAAGCGCCTTCATGCCGGGCTCCAGTTCGTTGATGCGCTGCACGACGGGGGCGACCTGCTTCAGGTCGCGGTCGTTTTTGCTGCCGACTATTTTGGTCAGTATCCTGTTGAACATGGAGAATCTCTCCGGACGGAGCATAAACCCGTAAATCTAACAGATAGGCATAGGAGAGTCAATCTAGGGGGGAACGATCCCGATCCCGATTCCGATTCAGACGCCGATGGGAAACCGCAGCGAAATGAGCGTCATGGCGGCGAAATCCATTTTAAATAGCTGCCGGCAATTCGGGGGCCCGTTCGCCCGGGATAAAAATAATTTTGTCCCCCTTCTTCAAACGCTTGAATGCAACGAGCTCTTCTGAAAAGATGACTTCCCGTGAAGAGGCGAAAAGAGATGGATCCTGAAGAGCCCCGAAAAACGACCGCGCTTTTTTTAGCCTTTCGCGCCGCCGTCGGCGGACTGCTGATGGGCCTGGCCAACCTCGTGCCCGGCATCAGCGGGGGGACCATGCTGCTGGCGGCCGGCGTGTATCCCGAATTCATCCGGGCGATCGCGCAGGTAACCACGCTCCGTTTCCGGCTGCGGCCGATCCTGGTTTTGGCATGCGTGATTGCCGCGGGCGCCCTGGCCATACTGTTTTTCGCAGGCCCCGTGAAAAACCTGGTCGTGGATCATCGCTGGATTATGTACAGCCTTTTCATAGGGCTGACGCTGGGGGGCTTGCCTGTCGTCTGGCGCCTGCTGGGCGGTGCGGACCGGAGTGTGTGGGTGGGCCTGGCCGCCGGGTTCCTGGCGATGGCCGCTCTGGCGTACCTGCCTGTAGAGCAGTTCTCCTCCCGGACGGACGAGGCCGGATACGCCATGCTCTTTGTCGCCGGCGTGGCCGGCGCCGGCGCCATGATTCTTCCGGGCGTGAGCGGCGGCTACCTCCTGCTGGTGCTGGGGCAGTATGTGCCCATCCTGTCGGCCATAGACGGATTCAGGGAGGCGCTCCAGGGCGGCGATGCGGGAACCGCCTTCGAGATCGCCCTTTCCACGGGATTGCCGGTCGGGCTGGGCGTGCTCCTGGGCGTTGTAGGCGTCAGCAATCTCCTGCGCATCCTGCTGGACCGCTATCGGAAGCCCACGCTGGGCGTGCTCCTGGGCCTCCTTCTGGGAGCCGTCATCGGATTGTGGCCCTTTCAGCGGGGCGTCGAGCCCGAAGCCGGCGATGTGGTGAAAGGCCGTGTCATGACGGTCGAGCTGCTGCAAAAACTCGAACCCGCCGATTATCCCACGCGATATTTCCGGCCCGGCGGTTTGCAGGCGGGGAGCGCGGCCATTCTGCTGCTGGCCGGGTACGGGATCACGGGCGCCATCTCCCGGTTGGGGAGGGAAACATAGCGTTGCAGGTTGAACGTTACAGGTTGCGCGTTTCCGAAGGGAATACATATACCAAGCCTTGAAGATCAGCCCGGTGATAACCTGCAAAGGTGATAACGTGCAACGAAGCAGTTGCTTTTAACTTGCAACTTGCAACTTGCAACGTTCAACGGTTTTATGTCTTGACATCCACATGGGGGTGGCGGATCTTGAAGCCGATGATCGAAACAGTCAGGAAAATAGTCCACGACAGCCTGGATCTGAAAAAGTCTTTCTTCGCGTCCAACGAGGCGCGCATCGTCGATGTCGCCCGGGTGCTTTATTCGGCATTGGAGAGCGGCGGCAAAATTCTTCTTTTCGGCAACGGGGGGAGCGCGGCGGACGCGCAGCACATTGCGTGCGAATGGATCGGGAGATTCCAGGGCGAACGCGGGCCCCTGCCCGCCATAGCGCTGACGACGGATTCCTCGGCCCTGACCGCGATAGGGAACGATTACGGCTTCAGCCGGGTATTCGCCCGGCAGCTGCAGGCCCTGGGCCGCAAGGGGGATGTCGCGGTCGGCATTTCCACCAGCGGCAATTCCGAAAACGTTCTCGAAGCCGTCCGGGCCGCGAACGGGGCGGGCCTGGTGACGGTCGGCCTGACGGGCGGGGACGGCGGGCGCCTGGCTTCGGAGGCACGGCACTGCCTGAACGTGCCGCACGCGTCCGCGCCCCGGATCCAGGAAACCCACATCATGATCGGCCACGTCCTGTGCGCGCTTGTCGAGGAACAGATGAAAGGACCGCGGTGATCCATGTCGAAATACCGGGTGCGCCCATTCGATTTTGGTTCCGTGACCACCTACCCGCTGAAGGAGCGGCACAGCAAGGTGACCGTGGACGATTTCTGCCGTCCGCATAAGAAGGGGAGCGGCGTTTCCGAGTTCCTCGGAAATCTTCCCGATATCCTGGGCGCCCGGAGCCTCAGGCGGCTGGCGCACGCGATCGTCAACGCCCGGAGCAACGGCAGGGCGATCCTGTGGGGCATCGGCGGACACGTGGTCAAAACGGGGCTTTCCCCCGTTTTGATCGATCTGATGGACCGCGGCCTGGTCTCGTCACTGGCGATGAACGGGGCCGGGCTCATACACGATTTTGAAATCGCGTACGCCGGGTCGACCAGCGAGGATGTGGAGGCGCAGCTGGAGTCCGGCGCGTTCGGCATGGCCGAGGAGACCGGGAGGGAGATCAACCTGGCCATACGCGAGGGCGTCGCCGACGGCCTCGGCATCGGCGAATCCATGGGCCGCCACCTCGAGAACCTGAAGCCCGCTTTCAGCCGCCACAGCCTTCTTCTGCAGGCGTACCTCCGCAATATTCCGGTGACGGTGCATGTGACCATCGGCGCCGACATCGTTCACAACCATCCCGGCGTTTCTCCGGCGGCGCTCGGGGAAGGCTCCCACCGCGATTTCCGGCTTCTGGCGGGACTGATGGCGGATCTGAACGAAGGCGGCGTGTACCTCAACTGCGGTTCGGCTGTCACGCTGCCGGAAGTTTTCCTGAAATGCGTAACCCTTCTGCGCAACAGCGGCAGGCAGCTGGGGAATTTCACCACCGCGAACCTCGACTTCATCCAGCATTACCGGCCGACGGAAAATGTGGTGAAACGCCCCGTGCGGAGCGGGGGGCGCGGCATAGCCATTACCGGGCAGCACGAGATTCTCATCCCCCTTCTGGCGGCCTGGCTGGTGGAGCTTTCCCCCGATACGCGCATCGAATAAAACGCAATGGAAAAGGCGTTTTTTCGGGTTAAGTCGACGGCATTGGGCCGGTCCCCTTCAACGATTGCCCGATCAGGGCGGCGACCCTGCTGCCCGAAAGGAGCATGCCGCCGAAGATCGGTCCCATTCTCGGACCGCCCACGGACGCGCATATGCTCATTCCTGTCACCCAGAGGCCCGGGTACAGTTCCGTCACCGAATTTTCAACGAAATGCTCGCCGGACGGAGCGTCCATGGGCCCTTCCCCGGGAAGGCGTTCCGGGCTGTTTTCAAGGAGCCCCCGGCGCTGCAGGCAGTGGGCCAGGACGGCCTCATGCCCGGTTGCATCGATGACGGCCCTCGAGGAAAAAACGATCGGATCGATGGGAAAATTTTCCCCCAGCATGGTCCGATTGGCCACGACGCCCGTTACCCGGCTTTCGTGAAGGCAAAGATCCTCGGCAACCATAAGATTGAGAAGGGCGGCTCCCGCGTGCAGGGCCTTCAGGCAAAGGGCCGAGGCCAGTTCCATTGCGTCCGCCGTGAATATCCGGCCGCGGGAATGATGCCGTACGCCGGCTTCGTCCAGGATGCCCAAAGCCTGCTTTTGAACTACGACTTCATTCATTCCGAGGCTTCCGCCCCAGACGCCGCCGCCGGGACTGAGGCGTTTTTCGAGAACCACGACACGAAAACCCGCCTGTGCCAGGCGCCAGGCGGCTACGAGGCCGGAGGGCCCTGCGCCGACGATTGCGACGTCGCTTTCCAGAGCCCGGCCGAATTTCTCGCTGTAGGATTCCAGAATGGCGTGAGAGATATCCGTTTCCTTAAATTCGCCCATGCTTGAATCGTTCATTGGCAATCCCCTCTTGCTGCAAATCCGCGTGCCCCGACTCGGCAGAGCAGCCGAATGGAATGAATTCATTCTGTAAAAAGAAAGATCATTCCAGAATGCGCCTTCATCGGCAAGCAATATTAATCCGACTTTGACGGATACGAACGCCCCCCGCCGGATCCCGTGCCTCTTAAAGCCGAACGGTGAACGGTAAACGGCGGACGTGTTTATTGCGGGAGGACGGCTTCGGGATAATCGGCCCCGGCCCATACGGAGGCGTCTTCCATAAACTCGACAAAACGCGCATCCCCTCGGATCGAATCGAATTCGGGGCTGTTTTCGATTCTTTCAATATCGTGGAAACCGTTCATCAATGCATTCTTCAGGGATTCGATGGTTCTGGGAATATCTCCGGCGGCCGCGTATATGCGGGCCATGAAATAATTCCGGTCTTTCGGGGGGATGCCCCCTCCGGCGATGGCCACGGTGATGGAATCGTCCCGGGAGAGAATGTCCGGATCCAGGGCCAGGCCTCTCTGCCACTCCTCGAGCGCTTTCTCGGGTTTTTTCTTTTCAAAGTAGACGGTTCCCAGGTTCAGGTGGAAGGAGGCCTCATCGTTTTTCATCTTTATGGCTTTTTTGAAAAATTTTTCCGCCTTCTTGAAATTGCCGCCGGCGAAATGGGCGGATCCGAGATTGTTGACGGAGAAAGCATATTTTGAATTCAGCGCGATGGAGCGCTCGAATGCCGCTATGGCCCTGTCGTAGTAATCCAGCTGCAGATAAGCCATGCCCAGACGGTTGCTGATGTAATCGCTGTTGGGATTCAATTCCGCGGCTTTGAGGTACCGGATCAGAGCGTAGTAGTAATCCCCGTCCGAATAGGCGCCGTTTCCTTCCCGTACAAGATGGTTCGCCCGGACCATGTCTTCGCCCGAAACGGGAACCCGGACGATCCTGGGGCTGCAGCCGGCGGCGGCCATACAGGCGATGAGGGCCATGATCCATGCCGGCGCGACTGTCGCCCTGCGACGGGGAACTGCCGGCGGCTCCCCGGGTCCGGGAAAAACTCTTTCGAGCGTTTCCTTCATAATACCTGAATCTTAGACCCATGGACAGGCCGGTTCAAGACGCGCCGCCGTGCGGCCGAACCCTGCGTCCCGGTCCCGAACCGGCCTCAGGCGGCGGTGAAACTCGACAGTTCTATCTGAAATCTCAGGTTTCTGCGCAGGATGAGGAAATCCACGGGCACGAAGTACCGGACCCGGATGTGGATCTGTCCGGCGAAGCGTTCCACCTTGATGTTGTTCCCGGCGCTCTCGTGCGTGATGCGTATGCCGTTCTTCTGGGCCAGCTCTATGATGTCGATGATGATCTTCTCGTCGGGCGTGTAGCGAGCGCCCGCGCGGCTGACGACGGTTTTCAGCTCTTCCTCAAAGACGTAGTTGGAGTAATAGATCGGCCCCAGCTTGATGCCTACGAATATCAAAGCCGCAAGAGCGACAATGGCGCCCATGCAGCCGAGAAAACCCTTTCCTTCGGATTCCCGCAGGGCATTGAAACCTTGGTGCGTCATATTCATCGTCTCCAAAGGGGATTATGCTTCCTATCGTCCGCTCCCGAAGGCCGGTTTAATTCTGACGTTAGGAACAGAAAATCCGTCCGGCGGGAAATCGGCTGATTTTATTCGACTTTGAGAATCGCAAGAAACGCTTCCTGCGGTATTTCGACCTTCCCGAGGCGCTTCATCCGTTTCTTGCCCTCTTTCTGCTTCTCCAGCAGCTTCCGCTTCCGGGTGATGTCCCCCCCGTAGCATTTCGCGATCACGTTTTTGCGCATGGCGCGCACGACTTCCCGGGCGATGATTTTACTGCCGATGGCCGCCTGGATGACGACTTCAAACATCTGCCTCGGTATCAGTTCTTTCATTTTCTTGGCCAGCGCCCTGCCCCGCAGGACGGCGGAATCCTGGTGAACGATCAGGGAGAGGGCATCCACGGCTTCGCCTGAAACCAGTATATCCAGGCGCGCCAGCCGGGATTCCTTGTAGCCGGAAAAATGGTAGTCGAGAGACGCATACCCGCGGGACGCCGATTTCAGCCTGTCGTGGAAATCCAGCACAATCTCGTTCAGCGGGAGTTCGTACGTGATCTGAACCCGGCTTCTGGCCACGTATTCGAACCCTTTCTGCACGCCCCGTTTTTCTTCCAGCAGCTTCAGGATGGAGCCCAGGTATTCGTCGTCGGTCAGGATCATGGCCGTGATCATGGGCTCCTCGAATTTTTCAATTTCCCCGGCTTCCGGCAGTTTGGACGGGTTGTGAATCTCGAAGGTTTCCCCCTTTCGGGTCGTGATGCGGTAGCGCACTCCCGGAGCGGTGGTGATCAGGGACAGGTCGAATTCGCGCTCCAGCCGCTCCTGGACGATTTCCATGTGCAGCAGCCCCAGGAATCCGCAGCGGAATCCGAACCCGAGCGCCCCGGACGTGTCCGGCTCGTAGAAAAACGCGGAATCGTTCAGCTGCAGTTTGGAGAGCGCTTCCCGAAGGTCCTCGTAATCCGCGTTGTTTGTCGGGTAAAGGCCCGCGAACACCATCGGTTTTATTTCCTGGAAACCGGGCAAAGGCTCCGGAGCCGGGCGGCCGTCTTCCGTGATGGTATCCCCGATTTTTGTGTCCGCCACCTGTTTGATGTTGGCAATGACGAATCCCACTTCCCCCACCGTCAGGGCCCCGACGTCCTGGAATTTCGGGGTGATGACGCCCACCTGCTCCACCGTGAACACGCGGCCGGTGTTCACCATTCTTATCTTGACGCCTTTGCGGAGAGTGCCGTCGACGATGCGCACGAGAACGACGACGCCGCGGTAGGGATCGAACCAGGAGTCGAAGATCAGGGCCTTGAGAGGGAGGCCGTAGTCCCCCCGGGGGGCGGGGAGGCGGTGGACGATGGCCTCGAGGATCTCTTCCGTCCCCACGCCCTCCTTGGCGCTGGCCAGGATGGCGTCGGAGGCGTCGAGGCCGATGATGTTTTCGATCTGGTCCCGGATGCGCGGGATGTCCGCGCTGGGCAGGTCTATTTTGTTTATGACCGGGATGATTTCAAGATTGTGATCCAGCGCGAGGTACGTGTTCGCCAGCGTCTGCGCCTCCACCCCCTGGGAAGCGTCGATGATCAGGAGCGCGCCGTCGCAGGCGGCCAGGCTCCGGGAAACCTCGTAGGAGAAATCGACGTGGCCCGGCGTGTCGATGAGGTTCAGTACGTAGTCCTCGCCGTTTTGAGCGCGATAATTCAGGCGGACGGAATGCGCTTTTATGGTGATGCCGCGTTCGCGTTCCAGGTCCATCGCGTCCAGCACCTGGTCCGCCATCTCCCTCTGCGTGAGAGCGCCGGTGCGTTCCAGCATGCGGTCCGCGATCGTGGATTTTCCGTGATCGATGTGGGCGATGACGGAAAAATTTCTTATATGGCTTTTGTCGCTCAAAACGGTTGATCTCCAAATGAGCTAATAAATATACCTTGAAGAAGGGTGCGCGGGAACAGCCAAATATCCGTCGCCGAAGGGGCGAACCCAGCCGGCATCCCTCGCATCCAACGGGGGATGCTGGCTCGTGTTCGCCCAATGATCGGTGCGCGGGAAATTGCCGGACCGTCAAAATATGAAATCTGGAGCGATTTTCCGGCAGGAGGTATAATTCCGGCTTCTGAACGGTGGATGTGGGCGAACACAAGGTTCATGCCTATTTGACGGCGAGGCCGGGACAAGGGCGAACACAAGGTTC
>JAFGAO010000290.1 GCA_016933615.1 Acidobacteriota bacterium | reverse complement strand
TTCGCCCCTCTGCGGTGGAAAGCAATGCTTCGGAATATAGGAGGGCTGTGCATGGTCCGTAATATTCCGCTTGATTCGAAGGGCGAATCCAGCCAGCATTTCTCGCAGAGTGCGAAAAATGCTGGCTCGTGTTCGCCCGGCCCGGGTCAGCAGGCGCTGTTTTCATACACTTCATCGACGGCCAGGTTGTCACCGCAAGCCGCTTCCCCGGCCAGCCGGTCCGCCCGCTCGTTTTCGGGGGTGCCGGCGTGCCCCCGGACCCAGCGGAACCGGACCTCATGGCGATCGCACAGGTCCAGAAGTTTCTCCCAAAGGTCCGGATTTACGGCTTTTTCCTTTCTGTTGCGCCGCCATCCGCCGGACCGCCAGCGCTGCGCCCATCCTTTTTCCATGGCATGGACTACGTATTGAGAATCGCTGTACACCGTAACGCGGCACGGCTCCTTCAGCGCTTCAAGCCCCTTGACGGCTGCAAGAATTTCCATCCGGTTGTTGGTGGTGAGGCGGAAGCCGCCGGAAAGCTCCTTCCGGTGTTTTCCATAAAGCAGAACGGCGCCGAATCCCCCGGGGCCGGGATTGTTGCGGCAGCCGCCGTCGGTATAGATCTCAACCTCGGGTTTTCCCATGGTCTCAGCGGTCCGTCTTTCCCTTTTTAAACGGGATATGATTTAATGATTCGGTATTCCCACGGCGTCCCGGGCCGCTTTTACCAGCGGCAGGGCTATTTCCCTGACTTTGGCGACGCCGTCCCGGAGTATGGCATCGAGATATTCGGGTTCCTTTTCCAGCTCCTGCCGGCGCCTGCGCATGGGTCCGAACGTGTCCAGAAATCGCGAGAAGATCTCTTTTTTCAATTCACCGTAGCCTAACCCTCCGCTCCGGAAGCGGTCGGCCCATCCGGCCAGGGTCCCGGAATCGCAGAAAAGCTTCAGGATGCAGTAGAGAATGCTGTTGTCGGGGTCTTTCGGATCTTCCACGGACGCGGAGTCGGTCACTATGGAATAGATCTGCTGGCGGACCTGTTTCTCCGGCGCGAATATTTCTATGGCGTTGCCGTAGGACTTGGACATCTTGCGCCCGTCTCGTCCGGGGACGGTGGCTACGCTCTCCGGTATGAAAGGCTCCGGAAGGGTGAAAAATTCTCCGTAGGAGGTATTGAAATATTCGGCGATGTCCCGCGTGACTTCGATGTGCTGCCTCTGGTCCTGGCCGACCGGAACGCTGTCTGCGCGGACGATCAGGATATCAGCCGCCTGCAGGACGGGGTAGGCAAACAGCCCGTGATCGGCCGAAAGTCCCTGCTGCACCTTGTCTTTATAGGCATGGCACCGTTCGAGCAGCCCCATGGGTGTTACGGTGGTCAGCAGCCACTGCAGTTCGCACACCTCGGGCAGATCGCTCTGAAGATAGATGGAGCAGCGCCCGGGATCCAGTCCGAGCGCCACGAAATCGGCGGCGGTGCTGCGTGTGAGTTCCAGCATCCGGTTCCTGTCCCGCAGCGATGTGAGCGCGTGGTAGTTCGCAAGAAAGTAGTAGCAGTCGTGGCCTTGCTCGATGAATTGCTTGTACTGCTGAACGGCACCGAAATAATTGCCCAAATGGAGATTTCCCGAGGGTTGAATCCCGGAGACGATGGTTTTTTTATCGGAGGATCTCTTCATGGGTTTTTCTTTCAACAATTGCCGGGCGTTTACGTATAAGAACTGTTGTGAGCCCCGGCCCCTTCTCCCGCATGGAAGCGCATGTATCGCAGCAGCCGAATCGGGCCCGTGCGCCTGTCCCCGTTGCCGCGGTTGCGCTCCAATTTCTTTTTCAAGCGGACAGGGCCGACCATGTTAGTCAATCGCAAATACTGGCATCTCAAATCCGGATTTGCAATGAAGACTTTATTTCCAGTTTTTGTCCGCGCACGCGCCCAAAGAAACGGATCCGTCCGCTTCCCTGCGTCGGGCATTTCGATAAACGGCCGGATGCGGCGCCGCAACTGCCCGGATTGACTCAAAATGACGTTCTACTTATAATCACTTTCATAGA
Organism: Acidobacteriota bacterium; assembly: GCA_016933615.1. Taxonomy (GTDB): domain Bacteria; phylum Acidobacteriota; class UBA6911; order UBA6911; family UBA6911; genus UBA6911. Next base: position 6,889 of record JAFGAO010000290.1, on the reverse strand, counting down.
TTTCGGATATTGGGAGATTTCGGCATGCGTTACTCGAGGTTGGTTGTTCTTTTCGTCTTTTGGAGCCTGGGCTGCGTCGGCAGCGCTTTCCTGTTCGGGTTTGCCGCAGCCGGCTCGTCGGGAAAAGACGGGGGCGACCAGGTCAACTACTATAAAAAATGGGTTGAGGAGGATGTCCTTTACATCATTTCCGAGGATGAGAAGGCTACCTTTAAAGCCTTGAGAAACGATGAAGAGCGCGAAAATTTCATTGAACAGTTCTGGCTTCGCAGGGATCCCGACCAGCGTCTCGGCAACAATGAATTCCGGGAGGAGCATTACCGCCGCATCGCCTATGCCAACCAGTACTTTTCCTCGGGCGTCGACGGCTGGAGAACCGACCGGGGGAGAATATACATCATGTACGGCCCGCCGGATCAGAAGGAAACCCACCCGACCGGCGGCATGTATTACCGGAGCAGAAGCGAAGGCGGCGGCATGACCTCCACCGTACCCTGGGAGCGGTGGTGGTACCGGAATATCGAGGGAGTCGGCAACGACATAGAAATTGAATTCGTCGACCCCACCAACAGCGGCGAGTATCGGATGGCGATGGATCCCGGCGAGAAGGACGCGCTCACCCATGTGGAGGGGCTGGGGTTGACCACGGCCGAGGAACTGGGCCTGGCCGACAAGCGGGACCGGCCCTATCTTTCCCCCTACGCATGGAACGATCCCACCAATCCCAACAGGGCCAATATGTGGCAGAAGGATTCGCCCTTTGCCAGGATGGAGCAGTATTTCAACCTTCAGAGGCCGCCCCAGATCAAATATGAGGATCTGAAAGTGGCGGTGTCCACCCGCATAAGCTACAATCCTCTTCCGTACGGCGTCCGGACGGATTACGTCCGGCTGTCCTCCGATAAAGTCCTGGTGCCCATAACCGTGGACATCGGCAACGGCGAGCTGGAGTTCAAGAAGGAGCTGGATGTGAACAGGGCGACCCTGAACGTGTACGGGATGGTGACCACCCTTACCGGCCGCATCGAGTGGGAATTCGAGGAGGAGATAGCCGCTGAATTTTCTGATGAGAATTTCGAGCAAGGCAAAGACCAGCGATCTCAGTTCCAAAAAATTATTTCCCTTCCGCCCGGCCAGAGATACAAGCTCGATCTCGTGTTAAAAGACGTCAACAGCGAGAAAATGGGAACCCGCACCATCCCGCTGGTGGTTCCGAAATATGAAGAAGGCGTGATCCAGTCGAGTTCCATCATTCTCGCCCGTTCGGTAAAGAAGGCTCCCGACAATCTGGACCGCCTGGAACAGTACGTTCTCGGCGACCTGAAGGTAGTGCCCATGGTGCGCACCGAGTATCTGCCGGGCCAGAACCTGATTCCCTACATGCAGATCTACAACGTGGCCATCGACCCGACGGACCTGAAGCCCGTTCTTGAAGTGAGATATACGCTGAAAAGAGACGGGAAGGTTCTGTCTCAGGTTGAAGATTTATCGGGAACCACCATTCAGCTCTATTCCGGGGAGCGTGTTGTTCTGCTGGCCCAGATCCCCCTGGAAGACTATGTGCCGGGAAAGTACACGCTGGAAATATCGGTGCTGGACGTGATCGCGAACCGATCGCATACGGCCTCGACGGACTTTACGGTTATCGAACCTGAAGAGACGACCCCTTAGGGGCCTTCAGGCGATATCGGATGGGGCGCCCCCCGGGCGATACCCGCAGCTTCTGCCGTCGCCATCCGGTCTTTGCGAAAGGGATTTCAACGGGATCCCCTGGTGTTTGCCTATGGAAATTGCCATGAAAGGAATCGTTCTGGCCGGGGGACTCGGCACGAGGCTGCACCCTCTTACGAAAATAACCAACAAACACCTGCTGCCCGTCTACAACAAGCCGATGATTTACTACCCCATTGAAAAGATGGTCGGCGCAGGCATCCGGGATATCCTCATCGTGACCGGGGGGAAAAACGCGGGAGACTTTCTCCGCCTTCTCGGAAACGGAAAGGAATTTGGACTGGACCACATCAATTACACCTACCAGGAAGGGGAAGGCGGCATCGCGGCCGCCCTGACCCTGGCCGAGTTTTTTGCCGACGGGAAACCCGTCTGCGTCATCCTGGGGGACAATATTTTCGAACAGTCCATTTCCGGATATTTGGAAAACTTCAAAAAGCAGGGGTCCGGAGCCAGAATTGTCCTGAAAGAGGTCCCGGATCCTCAGCGTTTCGGAGTGCCGGAAATCCGGGGGGACAGGATTGTCCGCATCGTCGAGAAACCGCGGAATCCCCCTTCCGGGTACGCGGTGACGGGCATTTACATGTACGATGCCGAAGTTTTTGAATTCATAAAGACCCTCAAACCCTCGGATCGCGGCGAACTTGAGATTACGGATGTCAATAACCGCTATATCGAGAAAGGCCGGATGCGGTTCGACATCATGCAGGGGTGGTGGACCGATGCCGGGACCTTCGAGTCCCTCCATCGCGCGTCCAATCTTGTGCGCCGCAATCTTGAAGGCGAGTGCAATCCCGACGGCCGGCCTTCGTTTATTTCAGAATAGCCTCCGCGGATGCGGACAGGGAAACACCTTATGCTGAAACTTTTGGTCACCGGGGGAGCCGGGTTTATCGGTTCGCATTTCATCCGCTATATTTTAGAGCGCTATCCCGAAGCCCGGGTCGCGAACCTGGACAAGCTGACCTATGCCGGGAATCTCGAAAACCTATCCGGGCTTGAGCGGGATCCCCGCCATACGTTCATCCAGGGAGATATCTGCGACGCGGACGCCGCCGCTCCGCCCCTCGACGGGGGCGTGGATGCGGTCATCAACTTCGCCGCCGAATCGCATGTGGACCGCAGCATCCTCGAGTCCGGGGAGTTTATCCGGACCAACGTGGTCGGAACCCACAATCTGCTGGAATTATGTCGCAGGAAAAAGGTCCGGCGCTACCTGCAGATTTCCACGGATGAGGTGTACGGCAGTCTTGGGGACGGGAACGCTTTTACCGAGGATACGCCCCTGGCGCCGAACAGCCCCTATGCCGCGAGCAAGGCTTCGGCGGATCTGCTGGTGCGCAGCTATTTCAGGACCCACGGCTTCCCCGCAATCATCACCCGCTGCTCCAACAACTACGGGCCGAACCAGTTTCCGGAAAAGCTGATCCCGCTGTTTATCAGCAATGCGATGAATGCAATGCCCCTGCCGGTTTACGGAGACGGCCTCTACGTGCGCGACTGGATTCATGTGCGGGACCATTGCGCCGCCATCGATGCGGTATTGCGCAACGGCAAGGCCGGTGAAGTCTACAACATCGGCGCACGCCAGGAGTATCCGAACCTGGAGGTGGCGCGGCGCATCCTGAAAGAGCTGGGCAGGGACGAAAGCCTGATCGCCTTCGTCGAAGACCGTCCCGGGCACGACCGGCGCTACGCGATCGATCCGGCGAAAATGGAGGGCCGGCTGGGATGGCGTCCGCGGATTGCTTTTGAGGACGGATTGCGGGAGACGATCGACTGGTACCGGAGCAACCCGGAATGGGTTGCCCACGTGCGCAGCGGCGAATACCTGACTTACTATGACCGTATGTATGAAGACCGCGGGCGCACCCTTTCAGACCGCTGAAAGCCGGCCGGCCGATGGAGTCCCACATCGGCGTTTCGCTCCTGGCGCGCGTTGAATGGGATCGGGCCGTCCCGCCCTGTCCCGGATTCAGGATATCCGGGCCGAGATTCTGTTATGAAAATTCTTATTTTCGGAAGCCGGGGAATGCTGGGCCGCGACCTGGCGGAGGCGTTCAGCCGGGACTGCGATGTGCTGGGAGCGGACCTGCCGGAGACGGACATTACCCGGGCGGATGTATGCCTCGACAGGGTGGGCGAATTCCGGCCGGAAGTCATCGTGAACGCCGCGGCCCTGACGCGCGTCGATTATTGCGAAACGCACGAGGCGGAAGCCTTCCGCATCAACGGCGAGGGGGCTGGGAACCTGGCGCGGGCTGCGGATGCATCCGGGGCTCTTCTGGTTCACTACAGCACGGATTATGTCTTCGACGGGACCAAGCCGGGGCCCTATCTGGAGGGAGACGCCCCGAACCCGCTGAGCGTTTACGGCAAATCCAAGCTTCTGGGGGAAGACCGGATCCGGCTCTATTGCCCGAATCACCTGATCCTGCGCATTTCCTGGCTTTTCGGCGCCAACGGCTCCAATTTTATACGGAAAATATTGGATGCCGCGCATCAGGGCGGGAAGCTTCGTGTGGTCGCGGACCAGGAGGGAAGCCCGACGTACGCCGAGGATGCCGCCGCGCATACCCGGATCATGATAGGGGCGAAGTGCAGGGGCACCTATCACCTCACGAATCAAGGGGCGTGCAGCTGGCACCAGTTGGCCGTGGCGGCCCTGAAATCGGCCGGGATGGGCGGCGTCGCGGTCGACCCCGTCTCCTCCGAAGATTTCAGGCTGCCGGCGCCCCGCCCGCGAAATTCCGTGCTGGCCAACGGCAGGCTGAAGTCCGAGGGCCTGCCCCTGATGCGCCCATGGGAAAATGCGGTGGAGGCGTACGTGCGGGCCCGCTTTTCTCCCTAGGGAACGCGGTCCGGTTCCGGTTGAAAACGGGAAACAGGCAATCATCAAATATTCTATTTTCGGCGGCGGGCCGTTTTTAGTGTATAATGCCCCGGTTTGGGCCGTGAGGCGGCGCGGCCCCGGAAGCCAATCGCGGACAAGGACATGGCCGGGAAAACCCCTTCAGGTGAAAAGCCGATAGCAGCGAATAAAAAGGCGCTTCACGATTACTTCATCCTGGAGAAGATCGAGGCGGGAATATCGCTTCTGGGCACCGAAGTCAAGGCGATCCGGGAAGGGCGCTTGAACCTGAAGGACAGTTACGCCCTGGTCCGGTCCGGCGAGGTTTTCCTGCTCCACTGCCACATCAGCCCCTATTCCCACGGCAACCGCGAAAATCATGATCCGTTGCGGTCCCGGAAGCTGTTGCTGCACGTCAATGAAATCCGTAGACTGATCGGGAAAACCCAGGAAAAGGGACTGACCCTGGTTCCGTTGCGCGTGTATCTGAAACGGGGAAAAATAAAAGTCGAGCTGGGCGTCGCCAGAGGCAAGAAGCTTTACGATAAAAGGGAGACGGAGCGCCGAAAGGAAGCGGACAGGGAAGCCAAAGCGGCCGTAAAATACCGGCGCTAACCCGCCGAACCTGCGCGGTCCCCGAATCACGGCGGGGCGTAAATATTCCGGCAGGCGGCGGGACCGGGCCCGCAAGCATTCCCGCCGGCTGGAGGAAACACATGCAGATTGAGCATCAATCCGGAGAGTACAGGAACGTCGCTTGCGACATGTTGATATTTCCCGTTTTTGAAGACGAAACGGCCGGCTCGCCTGCCCTGCGGTCTCTGGATAAAGCCGCGGGCGGCATGGTTCATTCCGCCCTGGCTTCAAAGGAGTTCAAGCCGGAACTCTACAACAGGTGGAGACTGCACAATCCGGGGGGATTGCGTGCGCGTTCCCTGCTGCTTGTCGGGGCGGGCAAAAAAACGGATTTCACTCCGGCCAGGCTCCGCGAAATAGCGGGCACGGGAGTGCGGACGGCCCGATCGAGCTTCAGCGGGTCCGTCGTTTTCCTGTGCCGCGGGATTCAATCCCCGTCTCTGGCCGCCCGGGTTGCGGCCGAAGGCGCGCTCTACGCCAATTATGAATCCGACCTTTACAAGACGCGCGACAGGGACGAGAAGGATGTCAAGAAATTCCGAATTCTTATCGACCGCAAGGCGGCCGGCAGGGAAATAGAGGAAGATATCCGGCGCGGCATCGAAATCGGAGAGGCCACGAACTTCGCGAGAACGCTCGCCAACGAGCCCGCCAACATACTGACCCCGTCCCGGTTCGCGGAACGCGCCCTGGAAGAGGGAAGCCGGGCCGGACTCGCTCTTCGGGTCATGGAGCGCGATGAAATGGAAAAGCTTGGAATGAACGCGCTGCTGGCGGTCAGCCGCGGCAGCGACGAACCCCCCAAGATGCTCGTGGTCGAGACTCCCGCCGCGGCCGGGAATGGTCGAAAGCGGAAGCCGGCGTACGGGCTGATCGGCAAGGGAGTCACGTTCGACAGCGGCGGGATTTCCCTGAAGCCGTCCGAGAAAATGGAGGACATGAAAGCGGACATGGCGGGCGGCGCGGCAGTCCTGGGCGCGATGGTTGCGCTTGCCCGGCTGGGCACGCGGATGCCGATTGTCGGGCTGATCCCCCTGGTGGAGAATATGCCCGGCGGCAGGGCCACCAAGCCGGGGGACGTGGTCCGTTCCTTTCTGGGAAAGACGATCGAGATCATAAACACCGATGCCGAAGGCCGCCTGATCATGGCCGACGCCCTGTATTACGCCCGCAAAATGGGCGCGCGCCGCATCCTGGATATCGCCACGCTGACCGGGGCCTGCGTCGTGGCCCTGGGGCACGTCAACGCGGGTATGATGGGGACGGACCGGAAGGCCATCGATCAGCTCCGCAAAAACTGCGACACGACCGGGGAAGGGCTCTGGCAGCTTCCCATCTGCGACGCCTATCGCCGGGAAATACGCAGCGAAATCGCCGATATGAAAAACGTGGGCAACCGGTGGGCCGGCGCCATCACCGCGGCCAAGTTCCTTCAGGAGTTCACGGAGGATGTTCCCTGGGTTCACCTGGATATCGCGGGAATGGATCTGGATCATGACGGGCGCCCCTTCGCGTGCAAAGGCGCCACGGGATTCGGAGTCCGGACGATCGTTCAGCTGATGGAATCCCTGTAAATCCGGGATTGGTTCGCCCATAAGACGTATTTGAATGGGTACTGATATTGAATTAGTTACATCCCGGTTTTTGTATGTACGGGCGAACACGAGGTTC
>JAFGAO010000040.1 GCA_016933615.1 Acidobacteriota bacterium | reverse complement strand
TCCATTGTAAGGCCGCGGCCCCCCGGGACGGGCGCGGGATCGGCCTGGCTCTTCAGGGGGGAGGCGCGAAGGGCTTTGCCCATATCGGGGTGCTTCGATGGCTGGAAGAAAACCGCATTCCGGTGGAAGTGATTGCGGGAACGAGCATGGGGGGGCTCATCGGCGGATTGTACGCCATGGGAATGCGCCCGGACGAGATGGAGGCGTTGGTCATCTCCCTGGATTGGAATGAACTGATCGGCGGGCAGGTTCCGTTCAGGCTCTTGAGCTTCCGGAGAAAGGAGGACAGGCTTTCCTACCCGAACAGGCTTGATCTGGGCCTGCGCGACGGGATTCAGCTTCCCAGCGGGCTGAATTCGGGCCACGGGATAGGTTTGATCCTGGATCGGGTCACGCTTCCCTATTACGGTCTCCGGAGTTTCGACGACCTTCCCACCCCTTTCCGCTGTGTTGCCGTGGACCTGGTGACCGGAAAACAGGAGGTATTTTCGGAAGGATCCCTGAGGGACGCGCTGCGGGCAACGATTTCGATACCGGGGATTTTCTCCCCCGTGCGCCGCAATGGGCAGATTTTTATCGACGGCGGCGTACTCAACAACCTCCCGGTCGGCCTGGCCAGGGAATTCGGGGCGGATACGGTTATTGCCGTCAGCCTCGATATCGGCCCCTTCGACGCCGAAAAAGCGGATTCCTTCCTGGATGTCGTAGAAAGAAGCATCGATGTGGGGATCGACGACAATGTGAATGCCAGCCTGGAAACGGCGGATCTGGTCGTCGCTGTGGATGTCCAGGGCTACTCCACCCTGGATTTCGAAACCGGCGCCGATATTATCCAAAGAGGGTACGCGTCCGCCGCCGCAATGAGCGGGGAGCTGATGCGATTCGCCCTGCCGGAAAGCGGGTGGCTGAGATACCTGGATCGTAGAAAGAGGCTCCGCAGAACCGGGATCCCGGTGCCGCGGTTTGCGGAGGTTATCGGGATACCGGAGGATCTGGCGACTCTGGTGCGCGAGGACCTGGATCCCCTGATCGGGCATCCCCTGGACCTGAACGAACTGGAGCTGCGGTTAAACAAAATTTGGGGACAGGGGCGCTTTGCATCCATAAGCTACAGCCTTGTGGATCGCGGGGGGCAGGCGGGCCTGCGCGTCCGCCCTGTGGAAATGAACCACAGCCCGCCGGCATTCCATATAGGAATGAACGTGGACGGTTCCGATGTTGGGATGATCCGCTTCGGTTTGGGGGGCAGGCTGACCTTTTTCGATTTGTGGGGGACGCGTTCGGAATGGAGGCTGGAAGCGGCTTTCGGGACTCAGAATACGGCCGCCACCGAGTTCTATCGTCCCGTAACGCGGCATTCCGGCTGGTTTGTCGCTCCCCGGGCTTATGCCGAGAATTCCACGCTGGATGTCTACGAATCGGGATCCAGGACGGCCGATTATCGCACCTACAGGGTGGGTTTCGGGATCCAGGGCGGCTACCAGTTCAGCCGGGCGGCGGAGGTGCGCCTCGGACAGGATCTCGCCTGGTATGAGGCCGACCTGCGCACCGGCACACCCCTACAGATTGAAGAATACAGGCACAGAGTGGGCGTGACGTCGCTTCGGTTCCGGTATTTCGGCCAGGATGACCCCGTCATTCCCCGCAAGGGGATCCGGATCGAAACCAAAGGGGAATGGTTTTCCTCGCAGCCGTATGGGGACGGCGGATTCCCGAGGGGTGAAATCAATCTGTCCCTCTTCCAGCCGGTGAGCCGTTCTGGGTCGGTTTTCTTTCAGGGATCCGGAGGCACGGCTTTCGGACGCGAGGACCTGGGCCTGCTCTCCTTTTCGCTGGGCGGAATCATGCGGCTCGGCTCCTTCGGCAGGAACGAGCTGATCGGCAGCCGGTACTACCTGGCCACCGCCGGGTATCTCCACGAGATCGCCTCGCTGCCTCCTCTGGCGGGAGGCGAAATCTACGCGGCATCGTGGTACCAGATTGGCAGAGTCTACAGCAATTCGGAGTTGCCTCGGTATCCCATGGATATCTCCGGGGGCCTGTTTGTCAAGACGCTTTTGGGGCCGGTCCTGCTGGGAGGCAGTTACGGCAGCGGCGGCCACCGGAGGCTCTACGCCGGAATCGGTGCCATCTTTTAATAGCCTATCTGCCGGAAGGTTGTTGTGTTTCATAGGACTGTTATACCGTGGCCGGTTCAATAACGGTTGTGCCCATTTCCGGCGCAGCCCGCATACATTCACGCTTTCTTCGATAAGAAAAATAGGCTAGTCTTTCCCGAAAATCCTTCAGAATAGAAGACGAGACATGATGGATTGAAAACGTAAAATTCAAGGAGATCCGAATGAAACGCACGGCCGTGCTGTTTTTACTGCTCCTGTCATGGATCCCGGCCCACGCCCAGGAAGACTTCATCACTCCCGGCGACAACCTGGTTCTCGACAGCATCCCGCCGATTCCGCAGTCCATTGCCGACGGCATCGGCCGCTACACGGAGTTCCGCAGCGCCGAAATCGGCGGCTGGCACCCCACGAGGCTCGAGATGCTCATCGGCACGCGGTTTGCGGACGCCGCCCAGGTTCACATCGTCAAAATGCCCGGAGGCGCCAGGACGCAGCTGACCTTCTTCCCTGAACGCGTTTCGGGCGCATCCTTCAACCCGAAGAATCCCGCGTATTTCGTCTTCAGCAAGGATGCGGGAGGCGGGGAATGGTACCAGAACTTCCGGTATGACGTCGAAAGCGGAGACATTACGCTCCTGACCGACGGAAAGTCCCGCAACACTCTTGGCGTCTGGGCCAAAGACGGCGGCAGAATGGCCTATGTTTCGACCCGGCGCACGGGCTCACACTTCGATCTTTACGTTGTCGACCCCTTGAACCCTTCTTCGGACCGCCTCCTTGCCGAAAACACGGCCGGTGCGTGGTGGTATCCCCTGGACTGGTCGCCGGACGGCAGGCGGATCGCCGTTCTGGAATATGTTTCCGTCAACGAGAGCTATATCCGGCTTTTCGACAGCCGGACGGGCGCGGGATCGCTCGTCACCCCGAAGGAAACAGGAAATCAGGTGTTCTACGGCGGCGCGCAGTTCAGCCGGGACGGCAGGGGACTCTACGTCACCACGGATCGGGATTCGGAATTCAACCGGCTTGCCTATCTCGATCTTGAAACGAAGACGCATACATTCCTCACCGAAGAAATTTCCTGGGATGTGGATGCATTCCGGCTGTCCCCCGACGGCGGAACAATCGCTTTCGTCGTCAACGAGGATGGAGCGGGGGTTCTCCGCCTCATGGACATAAGCGGAAACGAGCTGCCGGCGCCCGCCCTGCCGGCGGGATTGGTCTCGGGGCTTCAATGGCATCCTTCGGGAAGGCACCTCGGCTTCAATCACAGTTCCGCCCGGTCTTCCTCCGACGTCTATTCCCTTGAGACGGCGACGGGGAGGGTCGAGCGATGGACTTTCAGCGAGACCGGCGGGATAAACACGGCGGACTTCCCTCAGGCCGAACTGATAAAATGGAAATCCTTCGACGGAAGAATTATTTCGGGATTTCTCTACCGCCCCCCCGCCTCGTTCGGCGGAAAACGTCCCGTGATCGTCGACATTCACGGAGGTCCGGAGAGCCAGTCAAGGCCCGATTTTCTCGGAAGGAACAACTTCTACATCAACGAACTCGGGATTGCCATGATCTACCCCAATATCCGGGGATCGTCGGGATACGGAAAAACATTCCTTAAGCTCGACAACGGATTCAAGCGCGAAGATTCCTACAGGGATGTCTCGGCCCTTCTCGATTGGATACGGGAGCAGCCCGGCCTCGACGGGGAACGCATCATGGTGACCGGCGGAAGCTACGGGGGGCATATGACGCTTGCCGTCGCCGCCCACTACGGCGACAGGATCCGGTGCGCCGTGGATGTGGTCGGCATGTCGAACCTCGTGACCTTTCTCGAAAATACCGAGAGCTACCGGAGGGACATGCGCCGAGCCGAATACGGGGACGAGCGCGAACCCGAAATGCGGAAGTTCATGGAAAAGACAGCGGCGATGAACAACCTGGACAAACTCGACAAGCCTCTCTTCGTCGTACAGGGCAAAAACGATCCGCGCGTGCCGGCGAGCGAATCGGAGCAGATCGTTGCCGCCCTGAAAAAAAGGGGCGTCCCCGTATGGTATTTGATGGCAACCGACGAGGGGCACGGATTCGCCAAGAAAAAGAATCAGGACTTTCAGTTCTACGCCACGGTGATGTTCATCAAGAACCATCTGCTCCAATAACAATTCCGGTGACCGTCACCGGAATTTTTTCTTTCAGAGTTGCGACTATGATTAAAAAACCGGGGATTCTTTTTCTTGCCTGGATGCTGTGCGGATGTGCGTGCCTGCATGCGGAAGCGGCTCTTACAGAAATTCATACCGCATCAGGCGACGTGCTGGTGGCGTTTTTCACCGGCGACTCCGGGGATGTAAATGCCGTAAATATCGAAGACCGGTCCCGGTGGAGGATCAACGGGGAACCGGCCCTGGAAATATCCATCTACGCCACAGCCGCCGATCCCTGCGACTACCATGTGTACCTGAAAACTTCTCCGCTCGCGGAGGGAGCGCGCTACAGGGTGGAGACCCCTTATGGAAACAGAACGGTCCGTTTCCTGGAAAGGGAAATTTTCTGCGAGGCGATCAAGACCAACCAGTCCGGCTACAGCGCCCTGTCCGGGACGCGCTACGCCAACTTCGCCGTCTGGCTCGGAACCGGGGGCGCCCGGAAGATGGAGGGAGACCTGCCTTCCTACGAGGTTTTCGAAACGGGAACGAACAGAACGGTCGCTTCCGGGAGGTTGACCGGGATCGGCCATGACGAAGGTTCGGGGGATTACGTGTACCGCATAGACCTGGCGTCCGTGCCCGAAGGCGGGCCCTATAAAATCGCGGTCCGGGGCTGCGGGAGTTCCCATCCCTTCGGAGTGGGGGGCGAGTTCTCCAGAAGGCTTGCCTATACTCTTTTCCGGGCCCAGTATCTGCAGCGGTGCGGGTGCCCCATCCACAAGCCCGACATCCGAAAAAACGCCTGCCATACTTTGATCTACGATGTCGACGGCCCGATCGGAGAGGCGAATATCGACGTGAAAGGGGACGAGAGGACCTTCAGGGTTTACGGGGGGTACCACGACGCCGGCGACGCCGACCGCCGGGCCTATCACATGTCCAACCCCTCCATCAATCTGATGATTTATGAAGCCTTCCCGGAAAATTTCACGGACGGCCAGTTCGACATTCCAGGCGATTTCGACGAAGAGTACCGCATCCTGAATTACCGAAACGGCGTTGCGGACATCATCGACGAGGCGGCCTGGGGAACCCTTGTCTGGGAATACCTGCAGAACGAGGACGGGAGCATCCACTTCGGAACCGAGACCAGGCGGTACCCGGAACCCTTCGCCGCGCCCCTGGACCGGGACGACAAGAAATACGGGACGGTCCAAACCGACGCCCGCGCCACAAGCATGGGGGCGGGCCTTTTCCTGCATCTGGCGCGCGCGATAAAGCCGTATGACCCGAAACGCTCCCAAGCGCTGGTGAAAAGATCGGAAAAAGCCATGGACTTCGGGAGCGAAACCATGGCGGACCCGGAAAGGCTGTACTATCACATCCAGCGCTACCTTCTGCTCGGGCAGGATGCGGACCGTCGCAAAATCAGGGAGCTTTACGGAATAGCCGGCGGGCTGAAGGACAATCTATTCCTGACGCCGGGATACTCGCTCAACGACGACAAATTCGACAATCCGGCGTACATAATGTCCTATATCCTGGAAAACAAAATGCCTGTCGATCGGGATATAGCGGATTTCTTCAAACAGGCTATAAAGGATGCCGCCGACGCCGGCATCGCCGAACTGCGCCGGCGCGCCTATCCGGTCGGCAACAACCCTGACGGCAGGGCCTGGGGGCACAACGTGCGCCAGCCGCAGTATGCCGCGGCTCCCCTGCTGCAATGGAAGCTGTCGGGGGCGCAGAGCTATTTCGACGCCGCTTCGGAGCTGATGGACTACAAAACCGGCCTGAATTCCATCGGCATCAGCTACATCACGGGCCTCGGGTTTCACCGGGTGCACAACGTGCACGACCGCGAAAGCGCCTATACGATATCCAAAGGGTGGGGGCCGAAACCCGGAATCACCGTGTTCGGCCCCGGCGTTGCGGGATGGGGCCGCAATATCCGGGTCATCCCCCCGATAAACGAACTGCCCAAAGAGCGCCAGTTCGTCGACGACAGGGAACTCATATCCTTCACCGAGTTCACGATATTTGAGACCATGCATTACGACGCCCTGTACACGGTCCTTGCCGGCGGCGGAAAATGGAACGGAGAGGATCCGTTTCGGGCTCCATAAATGATGATCCGCGCGCCTGCCGCTTCCGGCGCTCCCGCCAAGGATGTTCTCTGATAGCGAAAGTTCACAGCGGCCGAAGGCGGGGCTTGCCCGTGACCGGGCGAAACATGCCGGCTAGGCGCAGGCCAGCAGCGCCCGTTTGACCATCGTTTTGGCGATCTGGATCTTCCATTTGTTTCTGTCGCCGGGAAGCGCGCGGGCCTGCTCGACCGCCGCCTCGCCCGCCGCTTCGGCGCTCTCCTCGGTGATCCGCTTCCCCTTGATGAATTCTTCCGCGGCCGCGGCCCGGTAGGGCTTGTTGTAGACGGCGTTGAGGCATATGCGGGCGTTGCCGTCGAGGACCGAGGCGGCGCAGTTGACGATGGGAAAGTCGATCGATTTCCGGATGGCGAATTTGATATAGGCGCTTCTGGAGCCGGGCGCGGGTTTGGGGAACTGGATTTCGGTAACGATTTCATCCGCGTCCAGAACCGTGGAGCCCGGGATCGCCATATCCCAGAAGTTTTCCGCCTCGATCAGCCTCTTGTTGGTTTTTATCCTGGCATCGAGGGCGACCAGGGCCGGTGCCGTGTCGCTAGGGTTGACCGCGAAACAGGATTTTACCGCCCCGAAAATGGAGTGGTACCGGTTGTCTCCCCGCACGGCGTAGCACTGCCTGCCCCCTTTCCGGACGCAGTTGAAGCGGTTGTCGGGAAGGCGGAAATACCAGCAGCGGGTCAGCTGGCAGATGTTCCCGGCAAGGGTGCCCATCTCGCGGATATGCGGTGTGGCGGTCCGGTGCGCGGCCTCGGCCAGCGCGGCGTAACTCTTTTTCACGAGATCGCTTTTGGCGATATCTTCCAGTTTGGCCAAAGCCCCGATCCGGAGCATGGACGCTTCTTCTTTAATGGAGTCCAGCCCCGGGATGCTTTTGAGGTTTACGACGACTTCGGGATAATCGGGCAGCACCTCGAAACGCATCGTGCCCAGGAGATCCGTACCCCCCGCGAGGATCCGGGCATTCCCCGCCCGCAGGATCGAGGCGGCTTCGTCGACGGTTCTTGCATCGATGTGCGTGAATTTCTTGATAGTTTTCATCGGAGGCTCTCGTTTCTGTTAAGGCTGCTTCCCTGCCGCTGTTTAGGTTTTCTTGAGTTCCCGGGCGGCTTGTAAAACGGCCGGGGGATGCTGCTGGTACGTGGCGCACCGGCAGAGATTGCCGCCGAGCGCGTCGCGCACGTCCGCCTCTGTGGGATCGCCGTTGCGGTCCAGCAGCGCTTTGGACGTGCACACGAAACCCGGCGTGCAGTATCCGCATTGAAAGGCGTTGTGGTCGATATACGCCTGGATTATGGGGTGGCCTGATTTTGCGATGCCTTCCGCGGTTTCGATGACGGCGCCGTCGCATTCGCACGCCAGGGTGAGGCACGACAGGACGGGGCGGCCGTTCATGATGACGGTGCAGGATCCGCACGCGCCGAGGCCGCCGCACCAGTCCTTGGGAGACGTGAGCCCGATCTCGTCCCGGATCAGCTGGCGCAGGCTCCAGTTCGGTTCGACCGCGAACCGGTACTTGTCTCCGTTTACGGTCAGCTGGATGGTTCGGGCCGCTTCCGTCCGTATGGCGGTGACGTCTCCGGCTCCGGATTGCCCGCCCGCGGCCTTGTCCTGCGCCGATGCCCGCTCCGCGGACACCGCCATGGTGCCGATCGCGGGCGCTCCCACCACGAAGCCCGCGTCCTTGAGGAAGGTCCGGCGGGATACATTCCCGGATCCCTTCTTTTTGATGTCTTCAGGTTTTTTTTCTTCTGGCATTTGTCGACTCCGTTGCTGTCCGGAATTTTACTTCGATGGCATCCCGTTTCCCAAGAAATAAAAGCTCAAGGGGTATTTACGCCGCCGGTTCCCCGTTTGTTGCGCGGCCTCCCGTAAAAAATGCCGCCGCCCGTCGTTTTCGCGCGGATCCGGGTATTGACGGACAATTCCGCTTATAGGGTCCCGCAATCCCATTGTCAAGAATAAACCCGTTGCGCGCCTCATTGACCCCTGCGGGCCGGAACCGTACAATTAAAAGTTTGGCTTCGCTATGTTGAACAAAATAGTCGTGCGCGGCGCGCGCCAGCATAATCTGAAGGGCCTCGATCTCGAGATCCCCAGGCATAAGATCACGGTCATCACCGGGCTGTCGGGATCCGGAAAGTCGAGCCTCGCGTTCGACACGATTTACGCCGAAGGACAAAGGCGCTACATCGAATCCCTGTCGTCCTATGCCCGCCAGTTTCTGGAAAGGATGGAAAAGCCGGAGGTCGACAGCGTGGAAGGGTTGTCCCCGGCCATAAGCATCGAACAGAAAACCACAAGCCGCAGCCCCCGCTCCACAGTAGGAACTGTTACCGAGATCTACGATTACATGCGCCTGCTTTTCGCCTCCGTGGGCAAACCCCACTGTCCCATTTGCGGCAGGCCGATTTCGCGCCAGAGCCTCGAGCAGATCGTCGATTCGATCCTGGCCTACCCCGCCGGCACCCGCGTGATGGTCATGGCGCCGGTGGTCCGCGACAGGAAGGGGGAATTCAAAAAGCTTTTCGAAAGCTACGTCAAAAAGGGGTATTTGAAGGCGCGCGTGGACGGCCGCATGCACGACCTGGAAGACGGGATCCGTCTCAACAAAAACCGCAATCACACTCTCGAAATCGTCGTCGACAGGATTCTGATAAAAGACGGCATCCGGCGGCGCCTGGAGTCTTCCGTGAAAGCGGCGATGAAACTGGCCGAAGGCCTGGTGACGGTTGCGGCGCTGGACCTGGAGGAAAGGCTTTTTTCCGAACGCCAGGCTTGCATCGATTGCGGCGTCAGCATTCCGGCGCTCGAGCCCCGTTCGTTTTCATTCAATTCCAGACACGGCGCTTGCCCGAAATGCAACGGGACGGGGACCCGTCGGGTCGCGGACCCGGAAAACATCATTCAGGACCCGGGGCTTCCCGTTTCCTCGCTTGAATTCACCTTTCAAAATCCCCGCATCACCCGGTTTCTGCGTGAATCGCTGACGGCCGAGGCCCGAAGTGCCGGCATCGATCCCGCAACGCCGTTCAATAAGCTTCCGGACGGCCTCAGGAGAGCTTTCTTTTACGGCAACGCCGGGACGCATCCGCGGGCGGGAGTGGGCCGCGGGCATGCCGGCCGGTTCCAGGGGGTGTGCCTATGGCTCGAAGAGCTTTGCGGCGACGAAACCGGCGCACCGTTGCCGGCAGAATACGAGAAGCTGTTTAAAATTCAGGACTGCCCTGAATGCTCCGGTTCCCGCCTCCGGGCCGAGAGCCGGGCCGTCGAGATTAACGGTCTGGCGATCTCGGATTACGCCCGCCTGCCGCTGGAGGATGCCTCCAGGGAGTTCGGGCGCATAAGCCTGACGGATCGGGAAAACAGGATCGCGGGGCAGGTCTTGAGGGAGATCCGCGACCGCATCGAATTTCTCCTGAATGTCGGAGTCGGCTATCTTTCGCTCGACCGCCCCGCCGCATCCCTGTCCGGCGGCGAAGGCCAGCGCATACGGCTGGCGACGCAGATCGGCTCCAGGCTGCGGGGCGTGCTTTACGTGCTGGATGAGCCGTCCATCGGCCTGCATCCCCGTGACAACGGCCGGCTCCTGGATACGCTGGCCGATCTGAGGGACCTGGGCAACACGATCCTGGTGGTCGAGCACGATGAAGAAACCATGCGGCGGGCGGACCATATCGTGGACCTCGGCCCCATGGGAGGCCGGGAAGGGGGCGAAATCGTGGTCGCCGGATCGATCGAGGAGGTGATGCTGTCGCGGGATTCCTACACGGGGAAATACCTAAAAGGAGAACTTTCCATCGAAAGCCCCGCGCGGCGTCGCGCGGGAAACGGCAAGTGCGTTACCGTGATCGGCGCCCGGCAGAATAACCTCCAAAACCTCACGGTCGAATTTCCCCTCGGGCTGTTTCTATGCGTCACTGGAGTTTCCGGCGCCGGCAAGTCCTCCCTTGTGGACGATATTCTTTATAAGGTACTTTCGAGGAAACTGCACCGGGCGATGACCGATCCCGGGCTTCACGACGAGGTGCGCGGAATCGAGCACCTGGACAAAGTGATCGAGATAGACCAGTCGCCGATCGGCAGAACCCCGAGATCCAATCCGGCGACCTACACCGGGCTTTTCACCCCGATCCGGGAACTGTTCGCCATGCTTCCGGAATCCCGAATCCGCGGCTACCGGGCGGGCAGATTCAGCTTCAACGTCAAGGGCGGCCGGTGCGAAGACTGCCAGGGCGACGGTCTGCGCCGCATAGAAATGAGCTTTCTCCCGGACGTGCATGTTCTTTGCGAGACCTGCCGCGGGAAGCGATACAACCGGGAAACGCTGGCGGTGAAGTACAGGGGATATTCCATAGCGGACCTGCTTGAAATGAACATAAGCGATGCGTACGAGTCGCTGAAAAACCTTCCTGCGATAGCGCAGAAACTGAGGACTTTGAACGAGGTCGGCCTCGGATACGTGCAGCTCGGACAGCCGGCGACGACCCTCTCGGGCGGTGAGGCGCAGAGGGTCAAGCTTGCGAAGGAGCTCGGCCGCCGGGCAACGGGGCGGACCCTCTATATCCTGGACGAACCCACGACCGGACTCCATTTCCATGACGTCAAAAAGCTGCTGGATATCCTGAACAGCCTGGTGGACATGGGAAACACCGTTGTGGTCATCGAGCACAACCTGGATGTCGTAAAAATGGCGGACCGGATCATCGATCTGGGACCCGAGGGTGGGGACCGGGGCGGAAAGATTGTGGCCCAGGGCACTCCGGAGCAGGTGGCCCGGGTGAAAGCCTCGGCTACGGGAAAAGCTCTGCGCCGGGTTCTGGGCAAAGGGAAGTGAATAATCCGGCACAGCCTCC
Source organism: Acidobacteriota bacterium (assembly GCA_016933615.1). Classification (GTDB taxonomy): domain Bacteria; phylum Acidobacteriota; class UBA6911; order UBA6911; family UBA6911; genus UBA6911. Next base: position 14,803 of record JAFGAO010000040.1, on the reverse strand, counting down.
GGCTGAAGCCGGACCGCGTCCGGCGACTTGTCAGGCGTAGCCCTCAGGGCGAAGACTGAAGCTAGGCCGAATCTTTGATTCGGCCAGCGAAGCCGGATTGAACAATCTGACTTCGGGATCGGTATCGGTTTTAAAAGCTCGACCCCGAACCCGATTCCGACCCCGACGCCGATGGATACCTGCCTGTTCAAAGAGTCACAGGTGAGGCCAGTGCTTTGGATGTTTCGACGTTTGTCGGTGAACCTTAAAACGCGGATCCTTTACGAGAATGCAATGAAAATCTGCGAAATATTCTACAGCATCCAGGGAGAGTCTTCATTCGCGGGAAGCCCCTGCGCTTTCATCCGCCTGGCCGGATGCGACCTCCGCTGCAGCTACTGCGACACGCAATACGCTTTTTCCGGAGGTACGGAAATGCCCGTTGCGAAAATTCTCGGAGAAATCGAGGCTTTCCCGACGCACCTGGCTCTGGTGACCGGGGGCGAGCCAATGCTGCAGGATTCGGTTCACGATCTGCTGCGCGCGCTGCTGGACAAAAACTACGAGGTGCTCCTGGAAACGGCGGGGCACCGGCCCCTCGGGGGGGTCGATCCGCGCGTGCATAAGATTATGGATTTGAAATGCCCTTCGAGCGGGATGGAAAGGCACAACGATTACGCCAATATCCGTTATCTGACTCCCGGGGACGAGCTGAAATTCGTCGTAGGCGACCGCAAGGATTTTGACTGGGCCTGCGGACTCATTCGTCAATACAAGGATGCACTCCGCGTCGGGCGCATCCTTGTTTCTCCCGTGCACGGGCAGGTGCCTTTGGAGAATCTGGCGCAATGGATTCTTTCCTGCGGCCTCCCCGTGTTTTTAGGGATCCAGCTTCATAAAATCATCTGGCCCGACAGCGATCGCGGGAAGTAAAAAAAACGGGGACATAATACTTCTTCCCCGGAATAAGTATTCTGTCTTCGTTTTTTAGAGGCGCCAATGAAAGCGTGGGATGTGTTCAATCAGGTCCGCGGGCGGGTAAAGGATGAAACGGGTGTCCTCGGCGGGACGGGTTCCCTGAAAGCGGCGCTCTGCTGCCCCAGCCCCTACAGCGTGGGGATGAGTTCCCTCGGATTTCAGACGATATACCGGGAAATGAACCTTCATCCCGGCGCGTCCGCGGAAAGGGCATTTCTTCCCGACCAGCCTGAAGAGTACAGAAAACGCCGCCTGCCGGTATTCACGTACGAAGGGGAAACGCCTTTGGGCGAATTCCCTGTGGTCGCGTTTTCTATAGCCTACGAACTGGAACTGGCCGGACTGCTGGAAATCCTGGATTTATCGAATATCCCCGTACTCCGCAGCGGGAGAACGGAAAAGCATCCGCTCATCATCGCCGGCGGCCCGCTGACCCTTTCCAATCCCGCAATACTGGCGCCTTTTGTGGACCTGGTCATCCTGGGCGAAGGGGAAGACCTGGTGCACACGCTGCTCGATGCAGTCCGGGAAACGGGCCGGCGCGAGCTGCTCTCCTGTTTCTCCCGGGCGCCCGGATTCTTTGTCCCCGGGTTATCCTCTTCTTTATTATCGATTTCCAGAGTGAGTCCGGATCGCCTTCCGGCCTATTCCCAGATTCTTACCCGCAAGGCTGTCTGGGCGAACATGTTTCTGATCGAGCCCGAACGCGGCTGTTCGCACGCATGCGCCTATTGCGTGATGCGGCGCGCGCCGGACGGGGGCATGCGGCTCGTTCCCGCGCAAAAGGTTCTTTCGCTGATACCGGAGCACACCCCAAGGGTCGGACTGGTGGGCGCCGCGGTGACGGATCACCCTGAAGTTGAGGAACTGGCCGGGAAAATTGTGTCCGGCGGCCGCCGCATAGGCATATCGAGCCTGCGCGCCGAGCGCCTCAATGAAAACCTGCTGCGGATTCTGGTCCGGGGAGGGTACCGGACCCTCACCACCGCCCTCGACGGTTTTTCCGGGCGCCTGCGCGCACGGCTGGGCCGGAAAACGACCGAACAGCATTTGATCCGCGCGGCGGAAATGGTCCGCAGCACCGGGATGCAGCGCCTGAAACTCTACCAGATGATAGGCGTGCCGGGCGAGACGATGGAAGATATCGACGAAGGCATCCGTTTCTCCCTGGAGCTTGGGCGCATCGCGCCTCTTTCCCTGAGCATTGCGCCCTTTGTCGCCAAACGGAACACGCCCCTGGACGGGGCACCCTTTGAGGCTGTCGATTCCCTGGAGAGAAAGTTGGCCGCGATTCGATCCGGCCTCAAGGGGAAGGTGGACGTCCGGCCCAGTTCTGCAAGATGGGCCTGGGTGGAATATATGCTGTCGCAGGGCGGCGAAGATGCGGGCCTCGCCGCGATGGAAGCGTGGAAAAACGGCGGCGGCTTTGCCGCATGGAAAAAGGCGTTCAACGTTCCAACGTTTTAACGTCTCACGTCCAACGTCCAACCTTGTCGTTCCGGAGGGCGAACATAAGGTTCGCCCCTGCTCAATTCCTTGCAATCTTCGGACCCCGGTCATACATTTATTATTTGTTGTCAAACTGTGAAGGGGTTGCGTTAATGCAACCGACAGGCATAAAATCCGTATAACCCGATGGTATTTATAAAATATTGGGAGGAAACCCTAAATGAGCGAGAAGCCGGATACAAAAGGGCGGCGAGGCAGAAAGATTTTTGGCTTTGTCATGATTCTGTTTGTTCTCGGCCTGGGCATCGGGATCGGGACACTCGTTTCGGATCGCGTCGATGCCACGGCCCCTCCGGGGGACAGCGAGTTGCGAATCCAGACCGACGGGAAACCGGTCGTAAGTGAGGGGGTACTGGCGCTTTCCGGCGCCTTTCAAGAGGTGGCGAACCGTATGGAACCGGCCGTGGTCAATATCAACACGGAAGAATTGATCACGCGGCAGTCCCCGCTGCCCGATCAGCGGTCCCCCCTGTGGGAGTTTTTCGGCCCCAATTCCCCTTTCGGGCCGTTTTCTCCGGGACCCGAGCAGCAGATGCGCAGGAGCCTTGGATCGGGCGTCATCGTCGATCCGAAGGGATATATCATTACCAATAACCATGTTGTTGAAGGGGCGACGAAAATCAAGGTCAGCCTTGCGGACGGGAAGGAATATTCGGCCAGGATAATCGGAACGGACTCTATTTCCGATATAGCCGTGATTAAAATCAACGGCGACAAGGAGTTTCCTTTTGCCAGGATCGGCGACTCCAGGAATATGAAGGTCGGCGACTGGGTGATCGCGATCGGAAGCCCCTTCAGCCTGGACCAGACGGTAACGGCGGGTATTGTATCCGCTATCGGCCGGACTTTCGCTACGAATGAAGGCCCGTCTCGGGAAGCCTTTTTAAACGACTATCTGCAGACGGATGCCGCCATCAATCCCGGCAACAGCGGCGGGCCCCTGGTCAATATGAATGCCGAAGTGGTGGGGATCAACAGCTTTATTTCCACAACCACCGGCGGCAATGCCGGCGTGGGCTTCGCAGTTCCGTCGCACCATTTTGTCCGGGTCTACAACCAGATCCTGGAGACCGGGAAAGTATCCCGCGGATATATCGGCATTTACTACAACTCCCTGCCGTTTACCCCGGCCATGGCCGAATACTTTGGGGTGAAGCAGGGTTCCGGCGTTCTGGTGACGCAAGTCATCGGCGCCGAGGGATCGGATGAAGAGCCGGGTCCCGCGGCCAAGGCCGGCATTCTGCCCGAGGATGTCATCGTTGAGTTCAACGGGAAAAACGTATCCAGCCCCGAGGATTTCGTGGTTTCCGTGGCGGAAATAGTGCCGGGGAATGCAGTTAAAGTCAAAGTGGTCCGAAAGGGCCAGGAAAGAGTAGTGAACGTTACTTTGGCCGAAAGGCCGCCTCTACCCGGCGAGGAGGAAGAAAGAAGCCCCTTCAATTTCAAGGAGGAAGAGAAACCCAAAGCCGAGATAGGCCTGGAATTCGACAACGTTCCCGGCCAGATCGCCCGGAGCCTGAATATCGAGGGCGGCGCCTACATTACCTCGGTATCGCCGGGCAGCCTGGCGGACGAAGCCCAACTGGTCGGGGGCGATCAGACAAGTTACGGTGACATTATTGTCGAAGCCAACGGCGAGCAGATCACGAGCGCCCGGGATCTGCTGGAGGCGGTGCGGAAGCTCGGCAGCGGGGAAGCCGTAGTCCTGAAATTGCTGCGGATCCAGGGTCAGAATCAAAGCGGACTTGAAGCCGGAACTTTATACACCAGTATCGTCAAGCCGTAAACCACCGGTATTTCGGGCTTTTTCTTCCGGCGTGGCGGATTTTCCGGCTATGAAGGCTCCTTCGATCCGCCCCCCCCCCCGGGGGGCAGAGCGGATGCAGAGGGTATGCCGGTCGAGAGGATTCCCGGGTGTAAAAGAATGCCGTTGCAGGTTTCCCGTTCCCCGTTCGATTCCGCTCAATGGGGAACGGGGGAATCTGCCCGATTGTAATTTTCTTCCGATTTTGCGGGGCAAGCAGCAGGAAACGTCTTGCGGGCGTGATTTACGGATGCCCCCGAAATCAAAGCGCCCCGATTCTTAAATCCCGCCCTCTGTTTGACTTTCAATCAGGCGATACTATAATCTTTACTGGCAATTATTTATAGTCATGGTTCAAACCGGTAAAGGCCTCTTGCCCGGACGGCTGCTTTGGATACCAACGAATACCTTTCCAATGATCGATTCAGGGAAATCCTTCACTGGGTGATTTCCACCTACATTCTGACCGGCAAACCGGTGGGATCCCGGCGCGTGGCCCAGCACAGCAGCGAACAGCTCAGCGCCGCCACAGTCCGCAACATCATGGCCGATCTCGAGGAAATGGGCTACCTGCAGCAGCCGCACCCGTCCGCCGGGCGTATCCCGACGGATAAAGCCTACCGTTTCTACGTGGATTACTTGATGAAGCGGCGCGGGATATCCGCCCACGACCGGAAATTGATCGACCGGGACCTCAAACTCGACGACAGCGCCGCTCATTTTATGGAGAGAACCAGCCAGGTGCTGTCCCGGGTGTCGAAAAACATGGGAATCGTGCTCTCGCCCCCGATAAGCAATGTTGCGCTGGAACATATTAATTTCATTAAACTTACAGATAACCGCATCCTCGTAATCCTGGTCTCCAGATCGGGCATCGTGCAGAATCGGGTTATCCATTACCGGCAAGAAATTACCCGGGCCGAGCTGGATCAGGCGGCTCGCTATATCGTTGAAAATTTTAAAAACCGGACCCTTCTGGAAATCAGGATACAGATTCTCAAGATGGTGCGGCAGGAACAGGCCCTTTACGACAAATTCATGCAGCGGGTGATCGCGCTCAGCACCCGGTCCTTTGCGGAATCGACGGGCGAATCGGAGGCGCAAATATATCTGGACGGAGCTTCCAATCTAATAAAAGCCCCCGAATTCACCGATAAAAACAAAATGAAACTCCTGTTTGAAACCATAGAGGAAAAGAGCAGGCTCGCGGCTCTGATATCCAGATGCATCGAGGAGGACACGCAGGAAGTCCGGATTACGATCGGGGGCGAAAATGCCCTGCCCGGAATCGAGGATTGCACCCTGATCACTTCCCGTTATGTTGTGGATGATAACACCAAGGGGTCGCTTGGTATTCTCGGTCCCATGCGCATGGAATACGACCGTGCCATCGCGCTTGTCGACTATGTGGCAAGGCTGTTCGGGCGCGTGCTCGAAACCGGAAACTGAAATTCAACCTGGAGAGTGGACATGCATTCATCGGAATCGGAAAAAGCCGGACCCGATTTGAACAACGAAAGCGAGGAGAAGACGGAATCCATTGCCGCTCCGGCGGATCCATTAGTGCAGGCGGAAGCCGATCTGAAGGCGGCCAGGACCGAAGCGGCGGAGTGGCAGGACAGGTTCCTGCGAAAGGCCGCGGAGCTTGAAAACTTCCGCAAGAGGGCGGACAAAGAGAAGCTCGATGCCATGACGCTGGCGAAGAGTACGCTGCTACTGGAGTTTCTGCCGGTTGCCGATGCCTGCGAGAGGGCTTTGCAGAGCATGAAAAACGGCCAAAGCGCTTCGGGCGGACTGGAGCATTACAAGGAAGGCGTCGAGCTACTTTACAAACAGCTGCTGGATACGTTCGGCAGGGCCGGCGTGGTTCCGATCGAGTCGGAAGGGAAACCTTTTGATCCCCACCTGCACGAAGCATTGTCCAGAAAAGAAGACGCGGATTATCAAGTGGAGACGGTCGTCGAGGAGCTGCGTCGCGGGTACCGCTTCAAGGACAAACTCCTCAGGCCGGCTCAGGTAATAGTCGCCGTTGCACCCGCGGCACAAGGCGAAGAATCCCTATGAGCAAAATTATCGGCATTGATCTGGGAACGACGAATTCCTGCGTTGCCGTCCTTGAGGGACGGTCGGTACAGATTATACCCAACGACATCGGGGGTAGAACGACCCCCTCCATTGTCGCTTTCGTCGACGGGGGAAAAAGGCTCCTTGGGCAGATCGCTAAAAGGCAGGCGGTCACCAACGCCCCCAATACCATCCATGCGGTCAAGAGGATGATGGGCAGGCGCTTCGACGATCCCGAGATACAGAAAATCCAGGCCTATTTGCCCTACAAGGTGACCTCCGCAGCCAACGGGGACGCCAGGGTTTCCATTCGCGGCCGGGATTACAGCCCTCCTGAAATATCCGCAATGCTGTTGCAGTACCTGAAAACTGCAGCGGAAGAGTACCTGGAAGAAGAGGTCACCGAAGCCATCATTACGGTCCCGGCGTATTTCGACGATTCCCAGCGCCAGGCGACCCGGGATGCGGGCCGCATCGCGGGGCTCGAGGTGCGCAGGATTATCAACGAGCCCACCGCGGCCGCGCTCGCGTACGGACTGGACAGGAAACAGAAAGAGCGGGTCGCCATCTTCGACATGGGGGGAGGCACGTTCGATGTCTCCATCCTCGAGATCAACAACGGGGTTTTTGAAGTCGTGTCCACATGCGGGGACAGCTTCCTGGGGGGTGAGGATTTCGACAGGGCCCTGATCGACTGGATGCTGGCCTCCTTCAAGGAAGATTGGGGGATCGATCTGGGTTCCGATATTCTGGCCATGCAGCGTTTAAAGGAAGCCGCGGAAAAGTCGAAATGCGAGCTGTCCATGGCGGAGGAGTCCCATATCAGCATTCCTTTTATCGCTTCCGGCAACAACGCACCGGTTCACTTCGACAGGACCATAACGCGGGATCATTTTGAGAGCCTTGTCATCGGGCTGATCGAAAGGACGACCGCTTTCTGCGAGAAAGCATTGAAAGACGGCAACCTGTCCACAAGGGATATCAACAAGGTGATCCTCGTGGGCGGCCAGACGCGCATGCCCGCGATCCAGCGCCATGTCGGGAAGGTTTTCGGTATAAAACCGTCCCTGGAGGCCAACCCCGATGAAGTCGTCGCCGTGGGCGCCGCGCTGCAGGGGGGCGTTCTCCGGGGGGAATTGAAGGACATCGTCCTGCTGGACGTGCTGCCTCTTTCGTTGGGGCTTGAAACCCAGGGAGGGCTTTTCACAAGGATCATAGAACACAATTCGACCATCCCTCTGAAGAAGACGATGGTTTTTACCACCGTTGCCGACAACCAGACAATTGTGGACATCCATGTTTTGCAGGGAGAGCGTGAATTGGCCGAACACAACCGCTCGCTGGCGAAATTCGAATTGGTCGGGATCGCGCAGGCGCCGGCCGGAACTCCCCAGATAGAAGTATGCTTCGACATGGACGCCAACGGAATATTGAACGTCTCCGCCAAAGACAAGCTGTCGGGCATGGAACAGGCGATCCGGATCACCCCTTCCACCGGGTTGAGCAAGGAAGAGATCGACAAGATGGTGAAAGATTGGAAGGAACACTCTGAAAAAGACCGAATAAGCCGGGAAGTTACCGAATTGAAGAACAGGATTAAAGGGCGGATGGCGGCGACGGTCAAAAGCTATACCGAATTCGGCCGGTTTCTTGACAGAGACGGACAGGAAATGGTAAAACGTGCGATCCAAAAAGCCAGGGATATCGATCCTGCTGAAGACAGCATCTCCCTTCTGAACGATATTCTGGACCAGCTGGAAACCGGTGCCGAAAAGCTGACCGCCGCCATTTTCAATTCGCCCCAGGGCGCGGGTACACCGGGAAAAGGGGAACCCAAAGAAGCCGACATGAAGGAGCTTCTGAAATCCGCACTGGATGATGTAAAGTCCTGAAACAGCAATGGGGTTTACGCTTGAACAACAAGAGAGACTATTACGAAGTGCTGGGTGTATCCCGGGATGCCTCGGACCAGGAGATTAAGAGCGCCTACCGCAAGCTGGCCATCAAATACCATCCCGACAAGAATTCGGGCGACAAGAACGCCGAGGAAAAATTCAAGGAAGCCGCCGAAGCCTACAGCGTTCTGAGCGATCCCGAGAAGCGCGCGCGCTACGACCGTTTCGGCCACAGCGGAATGCAGGGAGGATTCAGCGGTTTCGATCCCAACATATTCGGCGATTTCGGCGACATCCTGGGAGAGTTTTTCGGGTTCGGGGACATTTTCGGGGGGCGACGGCGCAGCGGGCCCACCCGGGGTGCGGATCTCCGGTATGACCTGAAGATCTCGTTCAGGGAGGCGGCTTTCGGCCTCAAAACCAAGATCAAAATACCCCGCCAGGATAGCTGTACCTCATGCGGCGGCAGCGGCGCCGCCAAGGGGAAACCGCCGGTCACCTGCCCTACCTGCAAAGGCGCCGGCCAGGTGCGCTATCAGCAGGGTTTCTTCTCCATCAGCAGAAGCTGCGGGCACTGCAACGGGACCGGCAGGATTATCACCGAACCTTGTGCCGCGTGCCAGGGCAAAGGCCTGGTTCACAAAGAAAAGGTTCTCGAAGTCCGGATTCCGGCAGGCGTCGACAACGGCGCGCGGCTGCGGATCCAGGGGGAAGGCGAGGCCGGATCCCATAACGGGCCTTCGGGGGACCTCTATGTCATCATTTACGTCGAGGAGCACCCGTTCTTCCAGAGACAGGAGAATAATATATACTGCCAGGTGCCCGTCAGCATCGTTCAGGCCGTATTGGGGGCTGAAATCGTTGTCCCCACGCTCGAGGGCGAAGAGAAGATTAAAATCCCGGAAGGAACCCAGACCGGGACCGTTTTCCGCCTTCGGAACAAAGGCATCGTCAGCCTTGGAGGAAGAGGCCGCGGCGACCAGTTTGTAACGTTGAATATCGTCGTGCCGGCCAAGCTCACCCGGGAGCAGCGCCAGGCTTATGAAAACCTGGCTAAGGTCAGCCATGACGACGAGCTCATACAGGAACGGAATATTTTCGACAAAGTGAAAGACATTTTCGGATAATCTGCCGATGACCCGAAGGCGTTTCTACGTTCCACGGGAATCCATTCAAAACGGAAGCGCGCATCTTCCCCCGGACCAGTCCCACCATTTGCGCGATGTCCTGCGCCTGGGCGCCGGCGAAATCGTGGAAATTTTCGACGGTGAGGGAGCGGGATACGCAGGGGAAGTCGCCTTCCATGACTCGGCCGTCGTCATCCATCGCCTCGAGCGGCTTGCGGGTGAGCGGTCCCGCGCCCGGCTTGTCCTGGCGGCCGCCCTGACAAAACCCGCAAAATTCGAATGGATGCTGCAAAAGGCCACCGAGCTGGGCGTCCACGAGATAATTCCGCTGAATACCCTGAGGAGCGAAATCGGGATCCCGGCCGATAAAGCCGCCTCCCGTTGCGAACGCTGGAACAGGATCGCGAGGGAAGCATCCAAGCAGTGCCGGCGGTTTTCCGTGCCCCGTGTGCGGATGCCGATGCCCTGTTCCGAAATGCTCAGGCGTGAAGAATTTTCCGGTTTCTCCGGATTCCTGTTTCACCAGAATACGGCGGAATTGTGGCGGCGGGATGCGATCAGGACTGCCAAAGATATTGTCCTGTGCGTCGGCCCTGCCGGAGGCTGGGACGACAGCGAGGTCGAAGAGGCCGGCCGGGCCGGTTACCGCATATTCAGCCTCGGCCCTTGGGTCCTGAGAGCGGAGACGGCCGCGATCGCGGCCGTCTCCGTTGTACAATATCATCTCAACCTCCAAAGTTCCGCTGACAGTTCCGGGGAAAATCCCTTAAAATAAGCGTTTGCAAAAACACTTGCCGCTGGGACGCAGAGATTCGCAGAGAGACGCAGAGGAATAAATATCTCCGTCTCTGCGGTGAGTACGTGTGGTTCGGTTGCGTTGGGGGAGAAACTATGCGGAATTATCGATGGATCCTTTGGGCTGTCAGCCTGTTGTGGTCTTTCTGCGCGTTCGGGCAGCAGAGGCCTCTTATAACCGATGACGCGGAAATCCTGCCGGTCGGCAGGATTCGTGTGGAATTCGGCGCCGAATTCCTCCAGGGGCGGAAATATTCCCTTTCGGGGCTCGAAGGAGATTTAACGCGATTGGGGGTGGCGAGCATTCAGGCGGGAGTCGGCGAGTACGCCGAGTTCCGGATTTCCGGCACCGCCCAGGAGGTTCTTTCGGTGCAGAGCCGTTCGGAGCCGGCGGTGGCGCCGACATTCACGGGCGACTCAACGCATGATTTCGGCAACCTGGAGCTGGCGACGAAACTGAAGATCCTGGGTGAGAAGGGGCGCCGCCCGGCGATGGCCTTCAAGTTCGCAGTGGAACTTCCGAATGCCAGCCGCGAGAACGGCCTGGGAAACGACCAGACCCAGTTTTATGCGGGCCTGCTTTTCAAGAAACGCTTCGGGCGGGTTCAGGCACTGGCCGAACTCGGGATGGCTATTCTGGGGTCCCCGGTTGAGGCCGGGAAGCAGACGGACCCCTTTACTTACGGTTTCGGCGCGGTTGTTTCCGTGCACCGCAGGCTCAACCTGGTTGCCGGAATCGACGGGCGGCAGGGTCCCGAGAGGGTGGGCAATGAAAACAGGTCCCTGGTGCGCGCCGGGATGCAGCTCTGCACCGGGAGCATCCGTTGGGACCTGGCGGGCATGGCCGGGCTGAAGCGGTACGATCCGGACTCGGGTATCATCGTCGGCGTCACTTACGAATTCCAGGCGTTCAGGAGAAATAAGGAACCGGTGCAAATCATCCGATGACCCTGTGTCCGCCCTCCCGCCGATTGCGGATTGAAAATTGGTGATGGCGGGTTGATTATTGAAGAACCGATGAAAAAAGCTGTGGATCCAATGGAGCCGGAATCGCGGAATCCGGAGCGACAGGTCCGCGAGAAGAAGATCGTCGCCGGAACCTCGGTGGCCGCGGCCGTGTTTCTGGCCTGCACCAAGCTGATTGTTGGGTTGATGACGGGGAGCCTGGGCATCCTGGCCGAAGCCGCCCATTCGGCGCTGGATCTGGTCGCAGCCGTCATCACGTACTTCGCGGTTCGCATCAGCGACCGTCCCGCCGACGACTCCCACCCGTACGGGCACGGAAAGGTTGAAAATCTCAGCGCTCTGCTGGAAACTCTGCTCCTGCTGCTGACCTGCGCCTGGATCGTCTATGAAGCCTTACTAAGGCTACTCGTCGGGGAGATGGAGGTGGATCCAAGTATCTGGGCGTTCCTGGTCATGGGATTATCCATCCTGATCGATTACTCGAGATCGAAAGCGTTGGGGCGGGTCGCCCGAAAATACGGCAGCCAGGCGCTCGAAGCGGATGCGCTGCATTTCACCACCGACATCTGGAGTTCCGGCGTCGTCATCATCGGCCTGGCGCTGGTGAAAATCGGCCAGCATCAAGGAGATGAAACGGGTCTGTACCAGCGTGCCGATGCCGTCGCGGCGCTGGTGGTCGCCGCCATCGTCACGGTCGTCAGCCTGAGATTGGGCCGCAGGGCAATCGACGTGCTGCTCGACCGGGCGCCCCAGGGGCTTGCCGACCGCATTTCCCGGTCGGTTGAGGCGCTTACAGGGATTCGGTCCGTATTGCGAACCCGCGTGCGCATGGTCGGCAACAAGGTATTTGTCGACTTGAAGGTCGAGGTGCCGCGGCATCTTTCCTTCGAAGAAATCCATCAGCAGACCCGGAAAATCCAGGAGGCGGTATTCAAGGTGTCGCCGGAGGCGGATGTCGTGGTCCATACGGTTCCGTCGAAGGCAAACGAGGGCGTCCTGGAAAAAATCCAGTCCGTCGCGGCGCGGGAACATGTTTCCATCCATAACATTTCGGCGCATCGAACGGAGCGGGGAATGTGGATCGATCTCGACCTTGAAGTGGATCCCGGGATGAGCTTCGAGCGCGCCCATGAACTGGCGACCGACCTGGAAGACAAAATGCGGCATGCGCTGGATTGCGATTCGGTTTCGGTTCCCGTCGCCGATATCAATGTTCATATCGAGCCCAACGCCCGGAAGCCGGCTGTCGGGGAGCCCGTTTCAGAAGAGGATGCCGTCGCCTATGTCGAACGGATCCGCGCGATAGAAAAGGGCCTGCAGGGAAGCCGCGGCTGCCGCAATATAACCCTGCACAGGGTGGAGGGCTGGGTTTACCTTTCTCTGCACCTGTGGATCCGTCCGGAAATGCCGGTCGTCAAGGCGCACGGCATCGCGGAGGAACTGGAAAGCCGGTTGCGGCGCGAGTTCCCGGAGATGGGGCGGATCGTCATCCATACCGAACCGGAAAAAGAAGCATGACGGCGGATCGGAAAGACGCCACGGCCGTTGATTCGTCGAAATGGGAAATGCCGGCTTCAGGGCTCGCTCAAAAATAAGGACTTATTTTTGCACGGGCCCCAGGCGGATCAACCTGTTCCCGAATGGGCAACATCAAGATCCCCGGCTACTCCCTTAAGGCGTTTGTCTGAGGTATAGAGAGAACAATTATGTTTTCGATATTGCCGCAGGCGGGTTCGCCGAGGATGAAAGGATGGGTGCGGACGGCTTCCGCATCCAGAAGGTATCTTGATGCTTGTATTAATTCCGGGTCTGGTAGAATGCTTATGCGTGCCTTTTTGAATCACGCAAAGGAAAGAAAGTTTCATGGCATATGTGGCGCTGACGATAGCGGGATCCGATCCCTCGGGCGGGGCGGGGATTCAGGCGGATCTGAAGACGTTCCACCAGAGAGGCGTCTACGGGACGAGCGTCCTGACTCTCGTGACGGTTCAGAATACGCGGAAAGTGCGCGAAATCGAGATCCTTTCCCCGGGCTTGGTCGAAAAGCAGATCGAGTCCGTCTTGGAGGACATTCCTCCCGCGGCGGCGAAAACGGGAGCCTTGGGAAACAGGGAAATCGTCCGCCTTGTGGCAGAAAAAGCGAAGTGTTTCCCGTTCCCGCTCGTCGTCGATCCCGTCATGATCAGCAAGCACGGGCGGCCTCTTATGACTGAGGACGCACGGGGGATCCTGGCGGAAAAACTGCTGCCGAGGGCGTTTCTGGTGACGCCCAACCTTCATGAGGCCTCCGAACTGGCAGAGATGCCGGTCCGGGATCTGGAGTCGATGGAGAAGGCGGCCGAAATCATCGCGGGAAAAGGCGCCCGAGCCGTCCTGGTCAAGGGAGGCCATCTGCAGGGAGAGGCTGTGGACCTGCTCTACTGCAACGGCAAAGTGCGCCTTTATACGGCCCCCAGGTTCGACACGCCCCACACGCACGGGACGGGCTGCACCTATTCCGCATGCATCGCGGCCGAACTGGCCAAGGGGCGCAGTCTGGAGGATGCCCTGGATATCGCAAAGCGTTTTATCACACGGGCGATCGAAACCAATCCGGGTTTGGGTCAAGGATCCGGGCCCGTCAATCATCACGCCGATATCGGCGAATAGAGACATTGAAAACGGATATAGCCCCGCGGGAAATGCTGTTTAAGGGTTCGCGTAAAAATAAGTTACCATTTTGGCGCGGGCCCCAAGCCAATGATCAGGAGACCGAATGATGGTACAGAACCCCGGCAAGCCGGAGAAAGCGTATCGAAACCTCAAATTCCTCAGTGGAAGGGACGGCCGGCTGGTGCGGATACTGAGCGAGTATCTCGAGCCGGTCAGCCGCCTCCGCTGGCAGAAGGTAAAGGATACGATCGTATTCTTCGGGTCCGCCCGCATTCAGCCTTTGGAAAAGAGTCGAAAGCGGCTCGAGGATCTGAAACGGGAGCGCCGGTCCGCCTCCGGCGACAGCGGGGAAATAGAGGATGCGATCGCAAAGGCGGAATGCGCGGTCCGGATGTCCCGTTACTACGAAGACGCGACCACGCTTTCGAAACTGATCGTCAACTGGGCGAAAACGCTCGACGGCAGGCTGAAACGCCTGCTGATATGCTCCGGCGGAGGCCCCGGAATCATGGAAGCGGCCAACCGGGGGGCGAAAGAAGCCGGGGGGCAATCCATAGGACTGTCCATAAGCCTGCCCATGGAGCAGGAAATCAATCCTTATGTGCCGGAGGAATTGGCTTTTGAATTCCATTACTTTTTCATGCGCAAGTTCTGGTTCGTCTATCCCGCGAAAGCCCTGGTCATATTCCCGGGAGGCTTCGGAACCCTGGACGAGCTTTTTGAAATATTGACCCTGGTACAGACGCGAAAAACCCGAAAGATTGCGCCCGTGATCATTTACGGGACGGAATTCTGGAAAGAGCTCATTCATTTCGATACCCTCGTGCGCTGCGGGACCATCTCCGCTGAAGATCTTGACCTGATTCATTTCAGCGACGATCCGCAGGAAGCTTTCGAATACCTGAAGGCTGAACTCACGAGGATTCATAGGCTGTAAAAACCGGTAGGGGCGAACCTTGTGTTCGCCCCGTATCGGGAATTGATACTTTGGAACCAATGAGATCTTTGCGCACCCCGGAATATTGCCTTGAATG
>JAFGAO010000289.1 GCA_016933615.1 Acidobacteriota bacterium | reverse complement strand
GACGGCGCCGTAAAAATTGCGGACTTCGGCATAGCCAAGCTGGGCGAATCCACTTCGCTGACCCAGTCGGGATTTGTGATAGGCACTCCAAGTTACATGTCTCCCGAGCAGGCGCAGGGCCGGATCGTGGACGGGCGCGCCGACCAGTTCTCTCTTGCCGTCGTGGCGTTCCGGATAGTGACGGGCAGGCTCCCGTTTGAAGGGCCGACGCTCACGGCGCTGCTTACGAAAATCCTTTGGGAGGAACCGGAATATGACGGCGCCGGGATGAGTCCGGCGCTCCAGCCGGTTTTCAAGCGGGCCTTATCCAAAGATCCGCAGCTGCGATTCCCGGCCTGCGGCGATTTTGTGCGCGCACTGGAAGAGGTCCTCGCCGCCGGCGAACCGGGACGTTTCGCTTCCGTGCCTTCGGCGACGGGTCGGACGGCGCCGACTGACGGGTCCGATGCCGCTCTTGCCAAAAGCGCGGCCGCAGCGCCGAAAAGGAAAATATTGTGGACGGGGTCGGCCGTTCTGGTTTTCCTGGCGCTGGCTCTGACTGCAATATTCCTATTCAGGGGGAACCCAAAACCTGCCGAGTCCGTTCCAATAGAGGAACTGAACAGCGCCCGCACTCCGAGCGGGGACATCGCCGGGACCGCACCGCCCTCCGAGCCTCTGCGTGAAGCCGCCGCCGTGCAACAGCCGCCGCCTGCCCGGCCGGATCCGGATCGAAACAGCGCTTCGTTATCGCTGCCTGCAGGCGCCCCGGCCTTGCCGGATGCCGTGAAGCAGGCATCTCCCGGGGCGGAAGCGAAGCCGAAAGAAGCAGAGAAAGCCCCGGTTAAAGAACCGTCACCCCGGCCTGATACTGTCAAAACCGCTGCAGGGGGAAAAGTCCCGCCGCCTGATGCCGCCGGAGCTGCTGCAAAGGAGCCTGCAGCGTCCCAACTCAATACGGTCTCGGAAACCGCTTCAAAGGAAACCGAGCCATACAGGTCCGGCGTCACCGGAGCCGCAGCAGCGGAAAATTCCCTTTCAGGGCAAAAGCAGCCGGAAAATGCCGGCGCGGCGTTGCCGGCGACTTCAGGTGTCCTGACCTGGTCGGGGGAACTGAGGCGGAACTCGATTCTGGTCATTTCCGGGCAGGGCGCTTCCATAGGAACCGTCGTGGGCCAATTTCCCGGCAAACCAATCCGAATCACCCTGGAACCCGGGACGCCGGCCGTCCGTCAGCCGCCGGGCGAAGCCAACGGATGGAGCCAGATCATCCTCTACAGCGGCAACCGGGAATATTCCTCCATCGAGATCCGCTGGAGCCTTGCCGAATAGGAGATTCCCGTCTCATTTTCCGGTGTTTCCAATCCGACAGTTTTAACGCTATAATTAGGACGAATAGCCCAAGCTTGAATGACATTGAAGGAATTGAAAAAAAGATCGCCTTAGAGGGAGGATTCGTTTCATGCGCCGATTTCTGATCGTGTCGATCTCTTTTCTCCTTGCCGCGAGCGCGTGTTTTGGCCAGGACGGCAGCGGGGCTATTACCGGAACGATCACCGATTCCGCGGGCGCCCTGATGCCGGGTGTCCGAATCGAGGCCAGGAATGCCGGTACGGGCATCCCGTACCAGGTCGCCAGCAGCACGACGGGCTCCTACACGATCACACAGTTGCCGGCGGGCAAATACCGCATGTCGGTTTCCATCCCCGGATTCAAGCCTTACACCAGGACGGACATCGAGGTTTTGGATACGCAGGTCATACGCATCGACATCGTTATGGAGATGTTGGGGGCCGATGAAATCCTCACCAACGATTCCGTTATCCAACTTCTCCTGGCGGGCATTCCCGAGGATCTGATCATCGCCAAAATCAGGGAGAGCCAGCACAATTTCGATCTGTCCGTTCAAGGCATGGTTGCTTT
>JAFGAO010000288.1 GCA_016933615.1 Acidobacteriota bacterium | reverse complement strand
TTCGAACAGGACCTCTCTGGCCCGGGCGCGGGTCAATGAAAGCCACCGGTCCTCAAGATGTTCCTCGGCTTCGAATATTGCCCTCGCTTCGGTGAGAACGTCTCCCGGGTTTGTATTTGTGTAATTGCCGCTTCGTTCGACGAGGGCGGCCAGGTATGGAGTGAAACGGCTTTTGCGCGGTATGTACCCCAGCGTAATATTGTCGATGGCATATCTCAGAATTTGACGGTTGCGGGTGAACTGCTGGGCGATGCCGAGATCGGTATCACTGGTGACGATGGCGACCATGTCCTGCGGATCGAGATTCTCGTCAACGAACCGGTGCAGGTTGGCCTTGACCCAAGTCAGCGTGTCGAAGCGTAGGTGAAGGTTGTCCACGAACAGAGCAGCCGTTCGGGGCGAGGGTTTTTTGAGCTGCTCCCGTATATTCACGGCATCGACTTCTTTGTCTCCCGGTTCCGCCTTCGCCGCTTCGGGGGCATAGGCTTCTCCGGCAACCCGGGTGACGGAAAAAAAGTCTGTTTCCTGCGGCCTGCCGCTTTCCAGAAGCTCGAAATCCCCGCTTCTCAAGTTTTCGATGGTGCGGCCCTCGCCGTCGGTAACGACCGCTCGAATCTCTACAAGACGGGAGCTTACCTTGAAAGTTCCGCCGGGTTTTTCTTCCGTAGACCCGGTTTGACCTTTCGCGTCCGGGGGGACGGCATTGCCGGTATTGAGCAACAGGATGGATAGCAAAAGGCAGTGTAGTTTTCTTGGCATTGCTTTTTTCACCATTTCCTTCAAACATTCAACCGGGGAGAGCGCCGCGCCGCGGTTCCGCCCTTAATGTTGCATCAGGAATCATGGAATGAATACGGCCGGGGAATGTACTGTTACAATACAAAATATGTCATTCGCCGAAAACCTCAAATTGAAAACAGGGAAATGCGTTATACGGAAGACGTTAAATGAAAATGGTTTATACGGATTTTATATTTCGGCACGGTCTTTGCATGTACCTGATACAGGAACACCAACGATGCCGTTTTATCGGAGAAATGTATGGTGTTTGGTATGTCAAAATAATACGATCCGAATCATCAAAAGGCTTTTATTTATAAAAGGAGAATTCGGATTCAGTCCGAATCGAACGCAAGGCTCCGCTGAATGCGGAATCCCCAGCCCGTAAAACGGAGGCACGATGGCTACCGTTGTAATGAGTCTGATCGTCATATGGCTGTTCATTCTGGTTTTCAACCAGTCGGCCCGCATCAGGGAAATCAAATGGCTGCTCGGGAATCTGGAGAAGCAAATCAAAAATATGAAGGAACAGCTGGCCGGATTTGGGAATGCGCCTGTTGCCGGACCTCCGTCTGAGGCGCCCGGTTCGCGGGATAAGTCCGTCCCGAAGGATGAATCCGTCGCCGTCGCTGCAAATTCCGACGGATCGGAGCTCATGGGGGAGTCCCGGATCGAATTTCCAGGTTATGCTCCGGTCCTGGGATCCGCCGGGGCGCCTCCGGCAGCGGACAGGCCGTCCCGGGTGAAATCCCCGGCGGCGCTCAGGGACAGCGCCCGCGGCTTTAACTGGGAGGATTTCCTGGGCGCAAAACTCTTTGCCTGGATCGGGGGGTTTTCTCTGTTCATCGCGTTTGCGTTTCTTCTCAAATACTCCTTCGATCGCAACCTGATTTCTCCCGCAGTGCGCGTGGCCCTGGGTTTCATCTGCGGAGCGGGCCTGGTCGGCGCCGGAATCCACCTTAAACGGAGGACTTACGAAATCACGGCCCAGACCTTGTGCGCCACCGGGGTCGTGATTCTCTACACATCCAATTTCGCGGCAAATTCCGCCTATCATTTTTTTGGAGACACCCTGACCTTTGCCCTGATGTCGGGCATCACGGCCGGTGCATTTGTGCTGGCGGCCGGAATGAACGCGCGGGTCGTTGCCGTCCTGGGAATGGTCGGCGGCTTTTTGGCGCCGCCGCTCCTGTCGACGTGGCAGGATCAGCCGTTTGCTCTCTTCAGCTATATCACGTTTTTGAATGCCGGCCTTTTCCTCGTTGCGTTCTACAGGAAATGGAATTTCCCGGCTGCGCTGGGAGCCGCCGGCACGGTCCTGACGCTGCTCTGGTGGTCCGTCGAATTTTTCAGCAAAGAGAAGGTTTTCGTCGCAATGGCGGCTTACCTCTGGTTCTGCGCGCTCTATTGCGCGGCATTCCTGTGCGGGAAAAAGATCCGGCGCCCGGATGCCTGGCTGGCGGTTTCGGCCGCCGCCCTTCCGCTTGCCACCTTCCTGTTCACTCTGTTACTGATCTCGAATCGGAGCGTCGGCATGCGGCCGGGTGTGATTTTTTCCTATCTGCTCGGAGCGGACCTTTGCCTGCTGGCCATGGCATGGACCGAAGAAAAACTGCGGAAAATCCACCTGGCCGCCGGCGCATGCGTCTTCCTTATTTTGAGCCTCTGGATCGGGATCCGCATGACCCCGGAATTGCTCGTCTGGGCTCTCGCGGGGACGCTTGGTTTCGCGCTGCTGCATACGGCGATACCGATGATCGCAGCCGGTCGGGGCCGCGCCGCGGGGGCATCCTGGCAGTTTCACGCATTCCCCCTGCTGGCGCTGCTTTTAACCCTGATCCCAGTCCTCAAGGGACATGGGGGGCGGTGGCTTGTGTGGCACTTTGTTCTCCTTTTCAATGGAGGGATTCTCGTTCTCGCCGCATTCACGGCTTCCGCGCGGGTCGTCCTTGGCGCGCTTGCCGTTACGGCGGCCGTGATGATCGGCTGGCTTGCCACGGCGCCGGCGGGCGTCCTCGATTCCTCAGGAATGGTTGTCGTGATCGGCGCCTTCGGGATCTTCTTTTCCGTAATCGCGACATTGCTGCTTCACCGATTGCGATGGAGAGATCCCGCGATGGAAGAGGGAAAATCCAGGGGCATCGCGGATCTTTTCGAGATCTCAAGCAGCGACAATTTGTTCTTTCAAGTACCGGTTTTTTCCTCCGTGATGCCGTTTGTGCTGTTGATTATCGCCTCCGGTCGAAGCGAAATCTCGAACCCCGCTTCCATTTTCGGTCTTGGGCTGCTTCTGACGGGTATTGCCTTATGGCTGGCCCGGTTCCTGAAAGCGCCTCTGCTGCTTCCGATCGCCATGGGCTGTTTTTTCCTGCTTGAGGGCGCCGTGCACCTCGGACACTTCAATCCCGGCAACGGGACAGTATTCCTGGGATTTTATCTGGTTGCAGTGGCCGTCTTTTTCGGCCTGCCGTTTCTCTACCGGCGGGATTATCTGGGAACGGTTGTTCCCTGGGCAACCGCGGCTTTGTCGGGCCCTCTGCACTTCTTTCTGATTCACGACGTCATAGAGAGGATTTATCCCAACAGATTTATGGGTCTTCTTCCGGCCGTCATGGCGGTTCCTTTTTTCTTCGGGCTTGCAAATCTGGTAGGACGAATTCCAAAGGATGCGCGGAAACGGGACTCGATTCTGGCCTGGTTCGGCGGCAGCACCCTGTTTTTCATTACACTGATTTTCCCGGTTCAGTTCGACCGCCAGTGGCTCACCATCGGCTGGGCTCTTGAAGGCGCCGCTTTAATCTGGCTCTTCCACAAGATTCCCCATCCCGGCTTGAGGGGATTGGGTTTCATACTTCTGCTGGGAACATTTTTGAGGCTCGCCATGAACCCGGCGATTCTATTGGGCTACCCCCAGAGCGTGTATCCGATTTTCAACTGGTACCTCTACACGTACGGCATCGCCATTTTCTGCCTGATGGCGGGCGCACGGCTGCTGGCGCCGCCGAGAAACCGGATCCTGCGGTTCAATGCCCCCCCGGTTTTATATGCCCTGGGAACGGTCCTGGCCTTCATCCTGATGAATATCGAGATCGCCGACCTGTTCTCGACCGGCGTTTCGCTGAAATTCCAGTTCAGCGGCGACCTGGCCCGCAGCATGGCCTATTCCATCGCGTGGGCGATGTTTGCCCTGTGCCTGATCATTGTCGGCATCCGGAAACAGCTGCGGCCGGTCCGGTTCGCGGCCATCGGGCTTGTCGGCGTCACCCTCGTGAAACTGTTTTTCTTCGACCTCGGCCAGCTGGACCAACTGTACCGCATCGGGGCCTTTGTCGGGGTAGCCGTCGTGCTGATCGCCGCCTCGGTTCTTTACCAGAAATGGGTAGTCCGGAAAAGTTAGGTCTCCAGAATATCCAAAGTCGCCGGGGCAGCACGGAAGTGAGAGACCGTACCGGCCAGGAGAGGGAATGCTCGTTATTCTTGACACATCAGGGCCGGGCCGCCTACAGTGGTGGGATTCCGGCCGGGATTCGACGAAGTCATGGCGCCCGGGGATGAAGGCTTTTTGCGCGGGCCGCGTCCGGTGACCGGATAAGGAGGGTTTCCTCCGTCCATCGCGCGCGTGATGCGGGGGTTGGCTGATTGATAAATGAATTGTGGGAACCGTTGTGCAGGCTTCGCAGGGTTCTTGTCGATACTCCGGCCCGCATTCCTTCCCATTTAAATCAAAGGAGTCAATAGCAATGAAGTGGTACATGTCGGCAGGTCTGATTACAGTGCTGTGCCTGGGTCTGATGTGCAGTCTTTCAGGCGTGAGCAGCCGGGCGCAGGCAGCGCCGGCGGAAGAGAAAATTACGGTACTGAATCCGCTGGGCACGCCACCGCCGATCACGCTGAAACCAATGGCGCCTCGGCTGGATACTCTCGAAGGCAAGACCATTTATTTCGTCAATGACGGTTACATAGGAAGCGACAACGTTCTGTATGAAATGATCGACTGGTTTAAAGCGAACTATCCAAACACCAATGCCCTGTACAAAAGGAAAGGCGGGGGCGGGTTTGAGTCCGAAGATCCGGAATTATGGGCCGAAATCGAGAAGGAAGGGGACGCCGTAATCATCGGGATGGGCCATTGAAGCCAGTGTGCGCCGGCAGTTGTCGGCCACTCCATCAATTTCGAACACAAGATGCGCATCCCGTCCATAGCCCTGGTTCTTTCCGAGTTCTACGAACAGGAAAAAGAGAAGGCGTACAACGAAGGCATGCCGAATGTACGTACGCAGTGGGTTCTGGGACCGACCTGGGCAAAAACGCGCGAACAAATACGCAAGGACGTCATCAACGGTGTGAACCCGATTTCGGGCCGGCCGGTGATGCAGGAGATCGTCGAAAAACTTACGATGCCCCTGTCTGAAGAAGACGCGAAGACCGGGGAGATCAAACGGACCAAAGGTCCGCTTACGTTCACCGATACCGAGGAAAACCTGCGCCAGATGTTCCTGGAAAAGCGGTACACCGATTTTCTGCCGATCGTTCTGCCTACGGAAGAGCGCGTGGCCGAAATGCTTAAGGGAACCAGCCGCGACTCCGACGAGGTCATCGGCAAGATGTCGCCGACCAACACGGGTGGCTATTTCGACTACTGGACTTTTACGGTGAAAGATGTCGCCGTCAATGCGGTTATGGCCGGTTGCAAGCCGGAATATCTGCCGCTGCTCCTGGCGGTGGCCTCGACAGGGAAAGAAGCCATTTCAGTTTCGGATAACGGCTTTGTGGGCGCCCTGGTCATAAACGGAGAAATCCGGGACGAAATCGGGCTGAATTACGACGTAGCCGCCGTGGGGCCTTATGCTCATGCCAATACCACCATTGGCAGGGCCTGGAGCCTGATAGCCATCAATCTCGGAAATTGCGGCAAGGTGGGCACGACCTACATGGGAACAATCGGAAATCCCATGAACCTCATCAATATCATTATCGCCGAGAATGAAGAAAAATCCCCCTATCCGCCCTTTTCCGTTCGCAGAGGCTTCCAGAAGGGAGAGAGCGTCGTCACCCTGTTCGAAGGATGGGGCATTCTCTCCGCGGCGAACTGGGGCGCAAACAGATGGGGTGCGGAGATGGATTATCCCCAAATAATGAAGGATATTACGGCCCAGCAGGGCAGTCTTTTCGGGACATGTTTCGTCCTCAGTCCGCCGATCGCCAATTTCGTCAAACAGCGTTTCAATACCATTGAGGAATTGGAAGCATTTCTGGCGCCGGCCCCGGCTTTTGGAGGCGGTTTTGCCAAGATGAAACCGAAACCGGCCGCCGAAGGCGAAGAGCCCGCCGCGGATGCGCCCCCGGCCGCCAAAAAGACGATGCCCAAGGGCAAAATGCCCGGTTTCGGAGGCTCCAGCATCCCCATTATCGTTACCGGCGGATCGAACAACAACTATTGGAGCGCCGGAGGAATGCGTCCAGGCCAGAGCGTCCTGATCGACGAATGGCGCTAGCTTACGCTTTACTCTTTGCCGACAGTCTTTCCTGGGTTTTCTGCTTGAAAATGCTGCTTCCCTGACCCTGCGGACAGGGAAGCAGCGATATCCCTCTCCATGATACTCGTCCCAAATTGAAAATACTGGCCGAAAGCATCGGCTGTGCTATAGTTACAGTTCCTCTTTAGCTTGTGACGGATTTCTATGGGAAACGACCAGGATCTGAGCCCGGACGCCGGAGAGACCTTTGAAGCAACAGGCGTCACTATACGACTGGAAGCTTTCGAGGGCCCTCTCGACCTTCTTCTGCATTTGATCAAAAGGGAAGAGATCGACATATGGAATATTCCGATCGCGCACATTACCCGGCAGTATCTGGAGTATATTCAGATCATGAAGGATCTGAACATCAACCTGGCCGCCGAATGGCTTATGATGGCGTCGACGCTGATTTACATAAAATCCCGGATGCTGGTTCCCCAGGAACAAAAAGGGGAATCCGGGGATGAAGAAGCCGAGGATCCGAGGCATGAGCTGGTATATCAGCTTCTCGAACACCAGAAATTCAAAAACGCCGCCGAAATGCTGCACACGCGCGAGGAGGTCGAAGGAGCCGTCTGGAACAAGCCTCCGGCCGACGCATTGGAAGATGCCGGCGAGATCGTCGATGTGAGCCTTTTCGATCTGCTTCGAGCCTTTCACGAAGTGGTCCGGCGGTTTGAAGAGCAGCAGATCCTGGAAGTCAATCAAGAGGAGATCACGGTCGAGCAGATGATACAGGATATCCGCAAGCGCTTGTTTGTTCACGACGCGATTTTGTTTTCCGCCCTGTTCGCCGAAAGCCGTTCAAAGCGCCGGATGATCGTGACGTTCCTGGCCCTGCTGGAGTTGGTCCGCCTGCACGAGGTTCGGCTGCGACAGAAGAGAACGTTTGAGGAAATTCATATATTGAAGACTAAGGAAACTGCCTGAGATTATGGAAATCACCGAAATGCTGGCCGTCATGGAAGCCATTATCTACGTTGCCGATGAGCCGGTGAAACCGGAGCAGCTCCAGGAAGTGTTTCCCGGGGAGACGAAGGAAAGCCTCGAAAGGGCTTTGCGGACCACGGCAGAGGCGTTCAATGAACGCCCCGGGGGCATGGCGATTCGTGAGGTTGCCGGCGGTTTCCGGATGACGACGCGGCCGGAATACCATGAGCAGATACGGGAGTATTTAAAAACGCGTCCGAACGCAAAGCTTTCGATGGCTTCCCTGGAAACGCTGGCCGTGGTCGCCTACAAGCAGCCTGTTACGCTGGCGGAAATTCTCGCCATCCGGGGGAAGAAATCCAGCTCCGCCCTGCATACCCTGCTTGAAAAGAATCTGGTGGCGATCGTGGGACGAAAACAGGTTGTGGGCCGGCCTATCCTGTACGGAACATCCAGGGAGTTTCTGATTCATTTTGGCCTCAACAGCCTTAAGGACCTGCCAACGCTGGAGGAATTTGCTCAACTCGCCAGCGAGCAGCTTTGATCCGGCATGGACCAACGGGAAAGACTTCAAAAGATTATTTCTTCCGCCGGAGTGGCTTCCCGCCGCAAGGCCGAGCTGCTGATCCTGCAGGGCCGCGTCACGGTAAACGGCAGTACCGTCACACAATTGGGAACCCGTGCGGACCCTTCCGAAGATTTCATCAGGGTGGACGGGAAAAGAGTCGAGATATCGCCCCGGAAGATATACATCCTTCTTAACAAACCACGGCAGGTCATTTCCTCCGTTTCCGACCCCCAGGGGAGGAGGAAAGTGACCGATCTTGTCAAAGCAAAGGAAAAAATCTTCCCCGTCGGACGGCTGGACTACAATACGGAAGGCCTGATCCTGCTTACCAACGACGGCGATTTCTCGCATGCGGTGGCCAGGGCGGGCCGCCGCATGCCCAAAGTCTACCATGTCAAGGTCCGGTCCAGGCCGGAGGAGTTAAAACTAAACAGGCTGCGCAAAGGAATCCGTTTGAAAAGCGGAATACAGCTGGCGCCCTGCAGGATTACGGATCTGGGAGGGGATCGCAACGGGTGGTATGAAGTGACGCTGACGCAGGGTAAGAACAGGCAGATCAGGGAGATGTTCGAAGCCGTGGGCAGCCCGGTACAGAAACTCAGGCGGATAAAAATCGGTTTCCTGACCGGCAAGGATCTTCCGGTCGGCCACTGCAGGCATCTGACTCCCGGAGAAGTGGCTCAGGTATTCCGGGTTACAAAAGACCGTACCCCGGTTTCCGAAAAAAGACCCGGACCGAAGGGGTGAATTCGACCTCGTGTCTTTTCACTCCGCAACGGCATAAGGTAAAATTCTACCGTGGCCGCCGTTTGCCGCAGCCCGGATATTTCTCAAGAACCCGGTTGAGAATTTGGGCCGTGGGAAATAGGGCCGAGTCCAGGAGGCGGGATTTGTTTACCGGAATAATCGAAGAAGTCGGTACCATCCAGGGAATCCGTTTCATAAATGAAGGAGCCGTTGCAACGGTTGCAGCCGAAAAGATACCGCCGGAACTGAAAGTCGGGGACTCGGTGGCGGTCAACGGTGTCTGCCTCACGGCAACCTCCGTTGGAAACGGGATGTTCACGTGCGACATCTCCGCGGAAACCCTCCGGATCAGCAATTTCAAGCAGTCTCGGCAGGGATCCCGGGTCAATCTCGAGAGGTCCCTCCAGGTTGGCGGCCGATTGGGAGGGCATATCGTGCTGGGCCATGCCGACGGCGCCGGGCGCCTGCTTGCCAGAATACCCAGCGGGGATGGACTGGAATTATCGTTCTCCTTTCCGAAAGAGCTGGCGCGCTACCTCGTTTACAAGGGCTCCATTGCCGTCAACGGGGTCAGCCTGACCATAGCGTCGCTGGGGAAGGAATCCTTTTCGGTGGCAGCCATTCCCCTTACGCTCCAAGAAACAAATCTGATCGGTTTGAAAACAAGCGATCCGGTGAATCTGGAGGTCGACATACTGGGAAAATATTTTGAACGGTTTTTTCAGCTGGGGGTTGCCAAGCACGATACTGCGGAGTCCAGGATAAGTGCCGAATATCTTAAAAGCCGGGGATTTTAGCTTGAGAACGCCGGGGAAAACGGCCGGCCGATGCCTGCCTGCGGCGGTGGTTCTGTTTGCGGCCCTGTGGGTCTCCGCCGCCGCCTTCGATTCGGGCTTGCCCCAGTTCGGCCGGGATACCGTCCTGGTCTGGGAAATTACCGGAGCGAACTCCACCTCCGATTTCGTCGCGAGAATAGCCGCATTTTCGCCTGATCTGCTTATGGAGTGGGAAGACAGCAAATCCCAGGGTACGGTTTATATTCCCGGGCGGGAGATTATGGAAGCCGGGGGATATGTGCACACCCGATTGTTCCAATCCGGCATAGATGTTCGGGCTGAGGGGGAGACAACCGCATGGTTGAGCCGGCGCATCTACCGCGAGCTGAAGGATAAAAAAGAAGCAAAACTTAAAATAGATCGAGTCCCGGGCCGAATGACCTGTCTCGGCGAGGAAGAGCTTATGGTGGAGATAAACGGCTCCGCCGTGAAGCTGCCGGTGATAAAAGTCCGCGACAACCGCAAAGCGGAGATGTGGTTTCTGGATGTGGAGCATAATCCCCTGATGGTGCAATACCGGACGCGCCATTACCGCAAGATACTGGTCAGCATCACGACCAACCGCGCCGACACGCTCCGATGGCTGAAGGGTAAAAAACTTCAAAGACTGCTTTCAGAATAGATCAAAAATTTCTTTGCAGGTTGCAGGTTATTGGTGTTAGCCGGTAGACCTTGAAGCATTGGAATGTTTTGAATGTCGATTTAACCCGGAAGCGATCGCCTTTCTTGTGAGGTCCGCGAGACGGTCGCGGTCGTCCAAATCCATCCCTTTGGTGTCGATCGGTTCGTGAAAGACTACACGAACCCGCCCCGCGCGAATGGAGTATTTTCCGGGGGGCTGAATGACGGCGCTGCCCGCAATCGTGACGGGAATAACGGGCACCTGAGCCTTGATCGCCATGATGAAGGCACCCTTCTTGAATTCCCCGAGGCGGCCGTCCCGGCTTCGGGTGCCCTCCGGAAAAGCAAAGAAAGACAGGCCTTCGGACAGAAGCCTGGCCCCGAGGTCGATGCTTTCCCGGGCTTTTTTCGGATTCAGCCTTTCGACGGGAACGAACCGGGCCTGTTTAAAGACAAGGGACAGAATCGGCAGTTTCATTATTTCCGCCTTTATCAAGGCTCGCAGGTTTCTGGGCGTCGCATGGCAGAGAACGGGCCCGTCGATGTTCCCCTGGTGGTTGGAAAGGAAAAGGAAAGTCTTCCCGGGAATGATTCTTTCCCTGCCCCGAATGGATATCCTGATTCCGCCTATGAGGCCGCCCGCGCGGATGCAGAAGCGCGCCATAATGTAAAGCAGACGCGTATCTCCGGAAATCAGCGACCAAAGCAGCGTTAACGGCGCCAGGAGCAGTATGTAAACACCTATAAAACAATATACACAAGTCGCTCGAATCATAAATAATGCGTTCCCGGATTAAGGGCTCACGCCAAAATGTATAGGTATTTTTGCGCGAACCCTGAACACATGATTCTACTTCAATCCCAATATGGATCGGAAATGCATTCATCCATTTCGCCGCGAGCGGCTCTTTTGTGCGGGTGCGTCACGGAACGCTAATATGCATTCGGTTGGAGACTTGTGGGATAGGCGGGTTTAAGGTATTTTTGAAAGTTAATTTTAAAGTTATGCGCGAGGTGGATTTTGGGCTTGGACAGCATTGAAGAGGCCATTGAGGAAATACGGGAAGGTCGGATCGTTATCGTTGTGGACGATGAGGACCGCGAGAATGAAGGCGATCTGACGGCTGCGGCCGTCAAGGTGACGCCCGAAACGATCAATTTCATGGCGAAAAACGGCCGCGGCCTGATATGCCTGGCCATGACCGGGGAGCGACTCGACGAACTCCGCATCCCGATGATGGTCCGGGACAACACCAGCAAGTTCGGAACCGCCTTTACCGTTTCCATCGAAGCGCGCCACGGCGTTACCACGGGGATCTCCGCCGCGGACCGTGCCCGGACCATCCTGACCGCCGTAGATCCTGCCACGATCCCGTCCGATCTGGCACGTCCGGGGCATATCTTCCCTCTGCGCGCCCAGTCCGGAGGCGTCCTGATGCGCGCCGGCCAGACGGAAGCCTCCGTCGACCTAGCCCGGCTGGCCGGACTGTATCCTGCCGGCGTCATCTGCGAGGTGATGAACGAGGACGGCACCATGGCCCGGGTCCCCGACCTGCGTAAAGTTGCCCGGGATCACGGTCTGAAAATCGTTACGGTTGCCGACATCATCGCCTACCGGCTGCGCACGGAAACATTCGTAAAGCAGATTGCGGATGCCGTGTTCCCGTCCGAATTCGGCGAATTTAAGATAGTCATTTTCGAGAACGAACTGGACAAGGAGCAGCACATCGCCCTGGTCCAGGGCGAGATCAATCCCAAGGCGCCCGTGATGGTGCGCGTGCACACGCAGTCCACAATGGCGGATGTTTTCAGCTCGTTGCGAACCGGCGGAAAAAATAAATTGAAAGCCGCGCTCAAGAAAATCCAGGAAGAAGGTCAGGGGATCTTGGTCTATCTGCGGCAGGAAGAAAAGGCGCACAATCTGGTTGAAGAAATCAACGGCAACGGAAAGACCAGGGACGCCGACGGCAATCCCATTTCAAATCCTTCCAGCGATCTGCGAATCTATGGAATCGGCGCCCAGATGCTGCGGGCGCTCGGGGTGCGCCAGATCCGCCTGATCACCAACCATCCAAAGAAAATAATAGGTCTTCACGGATACGGCATTACGGTCGTGGGACACGTCCCGCTTTAAAATCTCACCGCAGCGGCGCGGAGAACTTGGTCTCGCGTAATCTGTCAGGATCGCAGTTTTGCGATCTGCTCCTCGATAATCCCGTCCTCGATCTTCTCGAAAAGGATTTCGCGTTTTCCAAGCGGATGATTGTCGGGCAGCCGCAGATCCGGAATGGAAATCCAGCGCTGATCCCGGTGCGTCCCCGGTCCGTTCAGCATGCGCCATAATTTTTCCGCCGAAAAAGGAAGGAACGGCTCCATAACGACCGCAAGCGAGGCCAGAAGCTGCAGGGTCGTATTCAGGATGGTCCCGCAGCGCTGCCGGTCGGTTTTGAGCGACTTCCAGGGGGCGGAATCG
Organism: Acidobacteriota bacterium; assembly: GCA_016933615.1. Lineage (GTDB taxonomy): Bacteria > Acidobacteriota > UBA6911 > UBA6911 > UBA6911 > UBA6911. The sequence continues at coordinate 4,084 of JAFGAO010000288.1, read as the reverse complement.
TTGAAGTACTTGTTGCCGGTTCGAGCAAGGTCCATCATCTCACTTACGGCCCGGCGCACCTGGAAATTTTCCAGCGCGTAGGATATTTTTTTGGCGAATTGGGCGATGGCCGCCAACAAGGCCGTGTCCGCGTCTTCCAGGACGCCCGCCGGAGGCACCCTGCTTTCAAAATTCTTCTCCGTGAACGTAAGGCAGCGGTTGACCAGGTTTCCCAGCACGTCGGCCAGTTCGCTGTTGTTGTGCGCCTGGAAATCCTTCCACACGAAATCCGCGTCCTTGCTTTCCGGCGCGTTCGCCTCCAGGTAATAGCGCAGCGGGTCGGGAGGAAGCACCTCAAGGAATTCATCGACCCAGATGGCCCAGTTCCGGCTGGTGGAGAGCTTTTCGCCCTCGATGTTCAGAAACTCGTTGGCCGGGATCTGGGAGGGAAGAATAAAATCCCCGTGCCCCATGAGGGTCGCGGGCCAGTTGATGGCGTGAAACACGATGTTGTCTTTGCCGATGAAATGAATCAGCCGCGTTTCGGAGTCGCACCAATAGTCGCGCCAGCGTTCCGGCCGACCCTGTTTCTCGGCCCATTCGACCGACGATGAAATATAGCCGATCGGCGCGTCGAACCAGACATACAGCACCTTGCCCCCGGCGTCCGGAAGGGGAACCGGTACGCCCCAGTCGATGTCGCGCGTGATAGGCCGGTCCGTGAGCCCTTCCTGGAACCAGCCCGAGCAGAATTCCCGGACATTGCTCTTCCAGTCGGATTTGGAGGCCTGCCAGTCTTCCAGCTGCTTTTGGAATTGAGACAGACGGAAATACCAGTGTTTTGTCGTTTTGAGTTCGGGATGCGACCCGCAGACCTTGCATTTCGGATCGATCAGCTGTTCCGGTTCGTGCCATCGGCCGCAGGCTTCGCACTGGTCCCCCCGCGCGCCCTGCCTGTGGCAGTGCGGGCACTCCCCTTCTATGTAGCGGTCGGGAAGAAAGCGGCCGCAGGTGCTGCAGTAGTACTGCTGTACGGACTTTTCGGTTATGTATCCTTTGCGGTTCAGCGTGAGAAAGAAGTCCCGGGATATCTTGTGATGCAGGGGCAGGGATGTGCGCGAGTAGTTGTCGAATCCCAGGCCGATGCGCCGGAAGCTCTCGCTGATCATGGAATGGTAGCGGTCGACAATCTCCTTCGGGGTAACCCCTTCTTTGTCCGCAAGGATTGTGATCGGGACGCCGTGCTCATCCGAGCCGCAGATGAAAAGAACGTCGGCGCCCTTCAGCCTCTGGTATCGGACATAAACGTCCGCCGGGATGTAGGCTCCGGCAAGATGCCCGACGTGCAGGGGGCCGTTGGCGTAAGGGAGTGCCGCAGTCACAAGCAGTTTTTGAGGGGAAACGTCCACTGAATATTCCTTTCCGTAAATAAATATGTATCAAGAGCAGCCATTTTAACGTTGAAACATTGGAACGCTAAACATCGGACGCGCAACGTTTAACGTTCCAACGTTTTCATATTCACTGCATGCCGATCCTCTACTTCTTCGACGCCTCGAGCTTTACATATTCCGCCAGCGCTTCCCGGGTTGAGGGGAAAGCCAGATCGTTCCATGGAATTTCGTCAAGACCGAAGGCTTGGATTTCCCGGCATTCCGGGGTTATCCCGGCCGTGCCTCCGATGACGGTGGCGCAGTAGGCGATCATTACAATCCCGGATTGGCCGTAGGAGTAAACATTCAACAAACGGTCCAGCCGGACCCGCAGCATGGTTTCTTCATAGGTTTCCCGGACGGCGGCATCGGGGACGCATTCCCCCAGATCGACGTAGCCTCCCGGGAAGGTCCAGCAGCCGGAAGAGGGTTCGATGTTTCTGCGGACCAGCCAAATTTTCCCGTCCTGCTGCGGGATCGCTCCCGCGGCGACTTTTGGATTCAGGTAAAAGATAAAGCCGCAGTTCGGGCAGACACGCCGGTATTGCCGTTCTTCGTCGATAAAACGGTCCGAGAGCGGATTCCCGCAGCGTGGGCAGAATTTAGCCCATTTCGCGGCCGCAGCCTGCTGCAAAAGTCGTTTCGCATCCCCGTCAGGCATCGTGTGCCCCTTCTCGTGGGAGTCCAACCGGTTTTTTCACCTTAACCGGCAAATGTCCGAAAGCTTATAATAGCAGCATGGTTGAAACGCCGCTAAGAATTCGTGATTTTTACCGACAGGATCTGGATGTTCTGTATGCAATCGACCGCATCTGTTTTCCGGCGGATATTGCTTTCAGCAGGCGGGACTTTCGGGACTTCCTGGGACAAGGCGGCAGCATTCTTCGGATCGCCGATGTTTCCGCCCGTATTTCGGGATTCCTCCTGGGCAGAATGGAAAAAAGCAGCCTGGGCCGCATCATAACCCTGGATGTCGTCCCCGGCGCGCGCCGATGCGGGATCGGTTCCGCCCTGATGGAGGATTTTCACCGGATTCTGGAGAGGAATGGAGTCCGTGCCGCGGTCCTGGAAGTCGGAACCGGCAATCTCGGGGCGCTGCGCCTTTACGAAAGAATGAACTACCGGCGCATCGGGACTCTGCCCGGATATTATAACGGGAATGAGGATGCCTTGCGGATGACACGGTCCATTTGATTTCCTTCCCCGTTTTAAAATTCCGCCGCTTTATAGCCTTTTCGGGTTTTAACTTTAAGTTTGGCTTTTTTACCGTTGATGATGACATCCGCGCTGACTTCCACCTTTATATTGCGGAACTTGCCGTCTTTTTTCGTGTTGGTGGACACGTATCCTATACTGTATTGGCTTCTCAAAAGAGCGGATATATTGTTGATGATGGCAGGTATCTCGGAATCGAAGCGCGGGAAATAAACGTTGCCCCCGGTGTATTCGGAAAAAAACCTGAGGTGGTTGTCGGCCATGGAAAGATCAATCGAGGATAAGCCCAATGCATCCACACCCATGTACTGGGCCGCCCTGTCACTGCCGAGAATTGCCCTGAAATACTGCCCCAAGCTGATGGCATATATGGTTGCATTGGCCTGCTGGCAGCTGTCCAGAACTTCCTGGTAGGTATGTTTGCTCATGCTGTTCAGGCCCGTGCTGAGCAGAATTATGGACACCTTGCCTTCAATTTCCTGGGTGCGGTCCAGGGTATCGATGAGGGCGTCGAAGAGGTTGTGCTCGCTCATGGCCGGATAACTGATGGCGCGCATCGCGTTGAGAAACTCCAGCTTGTCTTGAGTGAAATCGGTGAGGATCATCGGTTTTATGTCGTAACCGACGACTCCGACCCAGTCTCCCTGTCGAAGATTGCGGGCGAAGTATTCCGCGATACTGTAAATCTGCTGGATAAAGATGTCGTCAATCACGTAGTGGCCGTACTTCCGATACTCGACCAGCAGTACCGTGGTGATGTTGGCTTCGATAGCTGAAAAATTCGATATTTCCTGCTTGACCTTGTCTTCGTAAATGGTGAAATTTTCAGGCCTCAAGCCGGTTATGACATTGCCCTTGTCGTCGGTGACCAGAACCTGAAGGGTTACCAGATCGGTTGCGACCGAGACCGAAATCCGTCCCCGGGGCAATTCCTGCTGCCGTGTTTCTTCCGTATCCCCGGCGCCTGTTTCTTCTTTCTGGTAAAGATCGGTGATTCCGGGGGAAGAATGCGTGAATCGGGATGCATCGGAAGGCGCTTCGGCGGTTGCGACGGGTTGGGAGACCGAAATGAATAAAAGACACACTGTCAACACGGCGATTTTATAAGCAGAGTTTGGATTCATGATGAACGGTCCGTCTCCCGTAAAAGTTTTGCAATTCCTTCGAAAATGGTAACACAAGTGTTATGAGGTCGCCAGATTGGGATATTCAAACAAATTGAATTGACCAGAAATTTTCTGGGTGCTAATAATTGTTCGTCGCGTTTTTTCAGCATGTTTTTACTGGAGGTTAATCGTGAGCTACTGCCCGGAATGCGAAGCCGTTATCGAAGGGGAATTTGAAGATATCGGAGAAATAATTTCATGTCCCGAGTGTGGCGTTGAACTCGAAGTGATCAGCATCGATCCCCTGGAATTCGATCTTGCACTTATTGACGACGACGAAGACGACGACGA
>JAFGAO010000039.1 GCA_016933615.1 Acidobacteriota bacterium | reverse complement strand
ACGATATCGGCGCCGTTGAAAATGGCGCTTCGTGACTCTTTCAGGCCGACTCCCCCGGCAGCGGAGATCAGTGAACTGAATTTGCTGTGTATGCGGTTGACATGGCGGTATTGAATCATCTTGCCGCGCGTGTTTTCCTCGTCGCGTCCCAAGTGGAGCACGACCACGTCGGGGGGCTTCTTCATCTGCATCAGTACCTTTAAAGGATCCTCCACACCCAGCATATCGATCATAGAATCCAAGTTCATTTCCATACAACAGGAGACAAACAGGTTGAGCGATTCCACCGGGGAGTTGCCCAGGACCGTGACGGCGGTCGCTCCGGCGTCGCGCATCATCCCAACCTCCCCTTCTGCGCCGTCCACCGTTTTCAGATCGGCGACCAGATGGCCGTCCCACAGGCTGCGGATCCGTTGGATTCCTCTCAATCCCTCCCGCTTGATAAAGGGGGTGCCGGCCTCGATCAGAATCCGTTCGCTCTTGGGGATGGCGGGCAACAGGCGCAGGACCATGGCCAGGTCATAATTGAATGCGATCTGCAGGTAGCGGGTGTTTTGCTGAAGCATTTTCGAAGGATTTATTTTTTATCCGTCCCGATGATGGAACCGAGGCTGCGGCCCAGGTCGGATGGCAGGAACAGGACGATTTTTTCCGACGGATCTGCGGCGATATCGCGGATCGTCTGCAACGTCCGCAAATGCAATGCTCCTTCGCTTTTGGCCAGGTTTTCAGCCGCCTGGCGCAGGTTTTCTGAAGCCGACAGTTCGCCGCTCGAGGCGATGATCATGGCGCGGCGCTCACGTTCCGCTTCCGCCTGTTTGGCCATGGCGCGCTTCATTTCGGCCGGCAGCTCGACCTCCTGGATCTTGATCGACTCGACGTCGACTCCCCAGCCGCTCGTCTCGGTGTCGACGATTTTTTTGATGCTGTCGGCGATCTGCTCACGCTCGGTGAGGACGAAATCCATCTCGCCGTTGCCGATGACATCGCGCAATGCCGCCTGCGTATATTGGCGGATGGCATAGACGTGGTTTTCGATCTTGTTGATGACATCCTCGGGGCTGATGACCTTGAAATAGACCACGGCGTTGACGAGCATGGGGATATTGTCTCGGGTCATCACCTCCTGGCGGGGGATCTCCGCTGTTTTGATTCGCATATCCACCCGGCGCATGGTTTGAAGGATCGGCAGGACGATCGTCAAGCCCGGGCCGCGCGTCCCCGTGTATTTCCCGAGCGTGAAAACCACCCCTCTTTCGTATTCGTACAGCCGGCGGATCGAACGCAACAGCATGATGCCGCCGATAAAGAGAAGCGGAGCCATCAGGAAACCGTTGACACCGAAAAGTTCAAACATGGGGGACCTCCTTTCAATCCGTCGAAACGAATGCCGGATTCACCGTATCATATTGCATTCCCGGATGCAATTTTTAATTTTCTGGCTTTTTTCCCTGCAGTTCTCCGAGAAGGGAAAGGACAATCGAAACCATCCGGTCGGGCGCATCACCGAACAGGTTGTGCGAGCTCTGTTCGACATAGACAAAACGGCTGTTGGAGGATCGGGAGGCCAGCGAGCTCGTTTCATCGATCCAGTATTCCTGGTATTCCCCGGCGATCTCTCCGAATGCGGGATTGGGTTTTCCCGAGGCGATTAAAACGAGAGGAATATCGCCGAAAGATTTGATTCCCGCTGCGAGGCGGGCGCTTTTGCCGAACATTTCCCGGTGTTCCGAAGCCAGCATCCGCAGAAAAGATGATTGCCTGAGTTGTTCCGGATCGGCGGAACCGGCTCCGGCATCGGCGGCGGACTGCCATTCCCCGGTCATCCGTTCAGCCAGGTCGGCCAACTGAGGATATTTCTGTTTTTGAATAAAGGAGAGAGGCGGCGGATCGAGGAGGACGATTCCTGCGACATCCTCCGGGAACTTGCCGGCGAACACCTGGACATTGAGCCCTCCCAGAGAGTGTCCCACCAGGAGGTAGGGGCCTGGTACGCCCGCTTTTCCCAGGAGTTGTTTCAACTCTTCGGCTTCCCGGCCGGCATCCCTCGGCAGCGGGCCGGCTTCGCTGGCGCCGTAGCCGGCGCGGTTATAGGTAAACACTCGGGTCGTTTGAGCCAGGCGCTGAGTAATGGAGACCAGGTTTTGCATGGTGTCGCCGATGCCCGTATCGATGACAACGGCGGGCGAGCCCTT
>JAFGAO010000038.1 GCA_016933615.1 Acidobacteriota bacterium | reverse complement strand
AGCCAGCCGGCAGGCGGCGTGCATCGCTTTTCTGTGGTCGATCAGGATCACCCTGCCTTGCACGGGCATCGGGCCCACTCCTCATTAGACGATATTCTTCAATTTTTCCGCCGCAGATCGAACACGGGGATATCCCTACACGATATTGTGATCCCGGGGAAGTGTTCTGCCTGCATTACGGCGATTCTAGCGTAAAAGGCGGTCCGGCGCCATAGCGGAGACGGCTCTACAGCGACCGCCTTCGATGAAGAAGTCGGCCGGCAAGAGGCCTTGGCCGCGATCCGCTCCAGTGAAGCCTGCCCGAGGGCCTACCCCGTTCCGGCGCGTATTTAATCGGGAATGTCCCTGTTTCTTTCCATTTATTCCGTGTTACTTTACTTTATGGATCCCGGCTGCGCTGTTGCCGTATGCGGGACCCGCCGATTTAGCGTACCCGCGGGTGGAATATGATCAACCGGAAATTTATTTACATATTTATAGCGGCCTTTTCAGCGGCGGCGGTTTTGCTGGTTGTCTGGAAATTCATAGCCCGGGATATCCCCGGGTTTTCAAGGGAGGGAACTTTGCAGGAGACAGGGGAAACGGAGCAGGCCGTCTCCGGCACGGATGCGGCAGCCGGCGGCAAAAGCTCCGCGGATCCGGACCGGGCCGAGCCGCAGGACGGCTACCCGCTTGTCATGAAGCTGATGGAAAGCTTCCGGAAAAGACAGGTATTCGGATCGTTCCGCGTGGTAAGCGTCATCGTGCACGATACGGCTCCCGGATCCAGCAGGGCCACGATAGAAGATACGGGGACGGGCGCAAGCCTGACCTATTCCATCGACGACACCCTTCCCGACGGCTCCCGGCTCGCGGACATCAGGCAGGACTGCATCATTCTCGAGAAGGACGGCGTGCGCAAAAGAATAGACTTCAATTCCGCGGGGGCCGATTCCGGGAAGGGCCGTTCAGGCGCCTGGCGCGGCGGGTATAAAAAAATCAAGGACAACGAGTTCGACCTCAATCCCTACAGGGCGTTCCGCGGAGACGCCGCCGGCGTCCTCGATTTCACGATGGAAGTGCACAGCCGGGACGGCGCAATGGTCGGCATCCAGGTTTCCGACATCGAGAAGAACGCCCTGCTGCGCAATCTGGGGCTGCAGGAAGGGGACGTGCTTGTGGGCGTGAACGGCAAGCCCGTGGACAGCCTCCTGAACGGCGTCAAGGCCTGCCTCAATGCCTACTATTCCGACGATGTCCAGTTGAAGGTACGAAGGGGCGACGAAATCGTCACGCTGGATTACAACCTGTTCTGGGAAGGCCGGGGCTCGTGGACTCCCATGGAAGTGCTCCGTTCCAGGGCGGTGTCCTCGCTTTTTGAAGGTGGAATCGCGCCGCATTTATTCTGAATCCTCACCGGTGCGGGACGGGTAACGGTTTCGGACTCACGGTGTGAGAGAAGCAGGTGGGTTTTGATTCAAGGAAAAAGAAAATGGCCCTCGACAGTTCGATGCTGCTTCTGACTTTCAAAAAAGTATTGCAGCCCTGATCTGCAGTTTTGGCGGCCTTTTTGCGGGCAAAGTGGACGGGGTGCCTGTTGGCGGCTTTACGGACGCAGCCCGGCCCGAAGGCCCGGAAGGTTTGTCGCGGATATGAAAATTGGGAAATGTTCCCGTCCGTGCAATCCGGCGACTTGACTTCGATCGCCTCATGATGCGAAATTAATGCGAGCAATT
>JAFGAO010000287.1 GCA_016933615.1 Acidobacteriota bacterium | reverse complement strand
GCGAATATCATGCCGCACGTTTTTCTGCCGCGGTGGCTATAGCGATGGAACCGGTTGGGGTTTCCGTAGGCAACCATGGAATGCGTCAGCACATGGTCGTCCGGAATGTCGTACAGGCTCTGCAGCTGGCGCAGCAGTTCGCGGAGCGCGTCATACTGCGCATCCAGGATGTCTTTATTGTGATACCCGACCACCTCAATCCCGATGGAATAATCGTCGATGTTGGTAAGCCCGTTCCACATGCTGCGCCCGGCGTGTCTGGCTATCTTCATTTTGTCGATGATTCGATAGACGACGCCTGATTTGGAAACGAGATAGTGCGCCAGGCCCCCACGGCGCACCACGTCAAGGGACCCGGCGTCGGCGCCTTCCGTCGTGTGAAGAATGATGAATTCCGTCGACTGGCGATGGGGGCGCGTCCGGTTGTATGGGCTGTACCTGTTTTTTATGAGGAATGCGGGGGCGGTCGCGGAGAAGACTCCTCGCGCCGTTGCCGGAGCCAATAAAATACCCGCGGCGATCTTGATCAGCGTGCGCCGGTCCGGGCATGGGCCGAACCGGCGATTCCTGGTAGTTTCCGGTATCTCAGTCATCATTCCGCGTTTATCAAAGGGAAAGCTTAACACATTGGAATAGGGTTTGTGAAAAACAAACGCCTCTCCGCATTTTTTTGCGGGGCTCTCCTGCGGTGCGGTGCTCGCAAACGCCGGGTGTGTGCGCCGGGCTTGCGGAGCGCAGGGAAATTAGGATCAGCCTGCGGACTCTTCAGTGTTTCGCTCCTTTTCACCGGCGGGGGACGACCTTCCGGCAATGCTCCCGAGCAGCGCGCGCGCCTCCTTTGTTCCGGCGAGCGAGAACCTTGCCGCGCTCCCGCCCGGCCCTACATGGATCGTGTAGGCGGATTCGGGGAGCGCGGCAAACATCTCCTCGTCGGTGATGTCGTCTCCCATGCACAGGATGAAATCAGGCAGAAAGGCCGATACAAAGTGCGCGCTCGCGGTTCCTTTGCCGACTCCCGCCGCACGAATTTCGAGGATTTTGTTTCCCTGGAGTAGGTGCAAGTCGCTGTCTGCCGTCCGTTCCAGAAGATGCTGCTTCAATTCCCGCGCGGCCAGCTTCCCGGGCCCCGGTTCCGCTCCCCTGTAATGCCATACGAGAGCAAAATCTTTCTCCTCGATGAAGGAACCCGCGACGCGGTCGACGTATTTTTGAAGAAGGGGCTTGATCCTGGGCTTCCAGTCGCGGACGTCCTGTTCGACAGACCGCCATTTTTCTCCCCGGATCTTGGTCCACGCACCATGTTCCGCGGCCATGCTTATGGGGAGACTGGAGAAACAGCGCTGCAGGAAACTTTTGTCCCGGCCGCTTATGATAACGGCCTCGTTCCGGGGATCCCGGGCAACAGCTGCGAGAAACTTGAGCAGAGACTCATCGGGCACTGCATCCCGGGGCAGGGTTTTGAAGGGGACCAGGGTTCCGTCATAATCCAGGAGAAGAAGGCGCCGTTTGCCGTCGCGGTACCTCTGCAGTATCTCCCGCCGCATCTCTGGGCTCAGAATATTCATAGAATGCCGTGATAAAAATTATGGTTATCCTCCCCCCGATTCATGAGAATCACCGCCGGTCCATTGTATAATTGCCGGTGCGCTTGGTACAGTCCAACCGGAAGCCCTCGCGATGTCTTATGATACGCGCGCCGATGCCTGGAAGAAACAAATAACCGCCGCCGCCCGGAGCACCCTGCCGGTTCATGTCGAGCCTGCGCATGCCGCGGGCATCCTCCCCGCAAGGCGCTCTTCTAAGAATACCGCACGACGAGCGACCGTACTGAAAGGGCTACCAGGGAATTCCTGTGCATGGGGATAATCGGCGCCCGTGGGAAAAGCCTCGAAGACGGGTAGGCCAGCAGGAGACCCGGTAAGCGGCAGCCCCGGCGCAGGGAGGGAAGGCTCCCCGCATTTTTTGATATGAATTGCCAACGGCTTCGAGGCCATTTTCTGCGGCCGGACCGCCGACGAAACCGTCATTTATCCGCGTCCCGGCCGGCCCTTGTCGCCGTTTTGCGCTCTTTCAACGCACCGGATGCCTCCGCCGCCCGCCGCCGGGGGGTGGCGGCACCGCTCATTTTATGGCACAATGTAAAATCAATATTGCAGAGGTTTCACGATTTCCCCGAAAACGAAAGTGCGGGGGCAATCCATCGCATCGCTTCGAAAAACGAATGTGTAGAGATTGGCTGAAGGCTTTTTCTATTCGGGATCGGGGAAACGTAAGGGAGATTCAAATTGAGCAATAAGTCATTGGAAGAACGGTATACAATGGAACGGTTCAAGGATGAGGGGAGGGATTTCCTCACCATTATCCGGGACGCGGCGACCGTGGATGAAGCCAGGCGGCGGCTGTACTCGCATGCCACCGAGGACCAGTTTGCAAAGTACGAAGCCGACGCAAGTTCCATCAACACTTTTCTTCACGTTGTCCGGGACTGTGCCCGCGCCCTGCGCGGGATGCTTCTGGAGCGTTCCTCGAAGGCGGCGGGCTTCAGCGTCGAGCAGGCGCTGTGGGATATCGCCCGCGGCAACGACCGCCCCGACCTGCAGCCGGGATTTTACGCGGAACTCATTCACCTGTGCAGGGGATTGAAGGGGCAGGTCGCGCCGCTTAAGATGGAGGCAATGAAGTCTGAATCCGCCGCGCTCGAGGGCCGCGAGGCGGCCATTCAGCGCTCGAAGGAGCTGGACCTTCTGTGGGCTCAGGTTGAAGCGCGCATGTCCCGCTACGAGGACGGGCTGACTCCCGCAGCCCGCCGGCGCCGCGCGAAGCGGAAAGCCCGGGTGCGGTCCGCGCTGGGCGGCACCCGGCAGGACTTCAACGACTGGCGCTGGCAGGTGGAGCACATCGCCCGGAGCGCGAAAGAGCTTGAAAAATATGTTCCCCTGACATCCGTCGAGCGAGAGGCGATCCGGACGGCAACCCGCGGAAGGCTCCCGTTCGGAGTGACGCCCTATTACGCAAGCCTGTTCGACGAAGGCTCCAGCCGGGATCGGGACCGCGCGTTGCGCGCCCAGGTGCTGCCCCCGCCGGATTACGTGGCGAAGATGTTCGAGAACCGGGATAACCGCGAGTGCGCCTTCGATTTCATGCTGGAGCGGGACACCTCTCCGATCGATCTCGTCACAAGGCGCTATCCCGCGATCGCCATTCTGAAACCCTACAACACCTGCCCGCAGATCTGCGTCTACTGCCAGCGCAACTGGGAAATCGACGACGCGATGATGCCGGACGCCCTCGCCGGCGCGGAGGAGCTCGATGCCGCCATCGACTTCATTGCAAAAACCCCCGCCCTGAAGGAGATCCTGGTTACGGGCGGCGATCCCCTGGGAATGCCGGACGAAACCCTTTTTGAGATCCTGCACCGGCTGGCCGCGATTCCGCATCTGGATTTGATCCGGATCGGCACCCGGACCCCGGTCACCCTGCCGATGCGCATAACTCCGGAACTGGCCCGGGGTCTGGGCAGGCTGCGCCGGCCCGGCCGCCGCGAGGTCTGCGTTGTGACGCACGTGGAGCATCCCTACGAGATCACGCCCGAGATGGTCGCGGCCGTCGACCGGCTGAAGCGGCAGGGAATTTCCGTTTACAATCAAAACGTCTATACCTTTTATGTTTCCCGCCGTTTCGAGGCCGCCAGGCTCCGCATGGTTCTGCGCAGGATCGGCATCGACCCCTACTACACGTTCATGACCAAAGGGAAGGATGAAACCAGAGACTACCGCGTTCCCCTGGCCCGGCTGCTTCAGGAACAGAAGGAGGAAGCGCGGCTGCTGCCGGGATCCCGGCGCACGGACGAAGCGGTCTACAACGTCCCCGGCCTCGGGAAAAATTATCTGAGAGCGCTTCAGCACCGGGATCTGCTGGCGATCATGCCCGACGGGTCCCGGGCGTACCATTTCCATCCCTGGGAGAAGGGGATCGCCGACCGGCCGCCTTACGTGGGATATGACGTACCCCTTCTGCAGTATCTGTCGCGCCTCGAGAGCATCGGAGAAGATGCCGACGATTATGAAAGCATCTGGTACTACTACTGATCGGAACCGGGCTGCCGGGGCCCGCGGGCAACCGCACTATTGCCCTCCTATTTCAATTTTTCATAAGCTTTTGCAGGCGGACGGAGTAGAATTGTCCGCAGTCGCAAGATGGAAGCGGTTGTTCAAACGAAGGGATGGCTTTTTGCGTGCAAGGAACGGGGAATAGGAAATATGACACAGGAATTCTCGCTTCTCAGCGCCGATGACCTGCATTTGTTCAACAGCGGCGGGCATTACCGGCTGTACAACAAGCTCGGAGCGCATCCGAGCGCTTACCGGGGAGCAAAAGGCGTTGGCTTTGCGGTCTGGGCGCCGGATGCGGTCGAGGTCTCCGTCATGGGGGATTTCAACGGGTGGGCCGTGCAATCGTCCCCGCTGCTGCCCAGGGATCAGTCCGGCATCTGGGAGGGATTCGTCCCCGGCGCCGCAATCGGGGACCGGTATAAATTCCATATCGTGTCCCGGCACGGCGGCTACAGGGTGGATAAAGCCGATCCTTTCGCTTTCTTCACCGAAGTTCCCCCGGAAAGGGCTTCCCGAATCTGGGATCTGGAGTACGGCTGGAACGACCGGGAGTGGATGGAGAACCGCGCGCACAGCAGCCGGTCCGATCGGCCCATGTCCATATACGAGGTCCACATGGGATCCTGGAGGCGTGTTCCGGAGGACGGATGCCGGTCGCTGAGCTACCTCGAAATGGCTTCGCGGCTGCCTGCGTACGTAAAGGAAATGGGATTCACGCACGTGGAGCTTCTCCCGGTGATGGAGCACCCGTTTTTCGGTTCCTGGGGATACCAGACTTCGGGTTATTTTGCGCCTTCGGCGCGCTACGGAACGCCGCAGGATTTCATGGCCCTGGTCGACGCTTTCCACGCGCAGGGAATCGGGGTGATCCTGGACTGGGTGCCTTCCCATTTTCCCGCCGACGAACACGGCCTCGGCTTCTTCGACGGAACCCACCTGTACGAACACGCCGATCCGCGCCAGGGGCGGCATAAGGATTGGGATACGCTCGTTTTCAATTACGACCGGCACGAGGTCCAGTCCTTCCTGGCAAGCAGTGCCCACTTCTGGCTGGACCGGTATCACGCCGACGGGCTCCGCGTGGACGCCGTCGCCTCCATGCTGTATCTCGACTATTCCCGCCAGGAGGGCGAGTGGATCCCGAACGTTTACGGAGGCCGGGAAAACCTGGGAGCCATACAGTTCCTCCGGTCGCTGAACGAAAGCCTGTACCGGGAGCACCCCGACGTGCAGACCATCGCCGAGGAATCCACCGCATGGCCGATGGTTTCCCGGCCGACCTACCTGGGCGGGCTCGGATTCGGGATGAAATGGGACATGGGATGGATGCACGATACGCTTTCCTACATGTCCCTGGACCCGGTTCATCGCAGGTACCACCACGACAAGCTCACTTTCCGCGGACTCTATATGTTCACGGAAAATTTTCTTCTGCCCCTGTCCCACGATGAGGTCGTCCACGGGAAGGGGTCCCTGCTGGGGAAGATGCCCGGAGACGACTGGTGCAAATTCGCCAACCTTCGCCTGCTGTTGGGCTACCTGTATGCCCAGCCCGGGAAAAAGCTCCTGTTCATGGGCGGCGAGTTCGGCCAGTGGAACGAGTGGGCCCACGATGCCAGCCTGGACTGGAACCTGCTCGAATACGAACCGCACCGCGGAATGAAGCGCTGGGTCCAGGATCTGAACCGGCTGTACCGCGAGGAGCCCGCCCTCCACCGGCTCGATTTTCATCCCGAGGGCTTCCGCTGGATCGACTGCAGCGACACAGACGGCAGCGTCGTCAGCCTGCTGAGGAGAGGGGATAGCGGCCGGCACGATTTTCTGGTTGTCGGTAATTTTACGCCGGTGCCGCGTTCGGACTACCGCGTGGGCGTTCCCCGGGAGGGATACTGGAAGGAAGCCCTAAACAGCGACGCAAGGCTTTACGGAGGAAGCGGGATCGGCAACATGGGGGGATTGGAAACCGCGCCGGTTCCGTTGCACAATCAGCCGTTCTCGCTGGCATTGACCCTGCCCCCGCTGGCCATTCTCTTTTTCCGCTGCGAAAGGTAGCGCGGAAACAGGATCGCGGGCAAGCCGGCGGCGGTTTTAACCGCGGCTTGCTTTTTTCCTGAAGCGCTCTCTTTCGATTTCGATCCGGCGAAAAAGAGCATCCGCGGCCGGCCTGTCCGCGGGGCCCTGGCCGACATGATGGAGCCGGACTATTCCCAGCGGGTCCACCAGTACGTCTCCGCCCCTCTGGTGGACGTCTCCGGTGGGTTTTTTAGGAATCCTTCCCCTGGCCATCTCTTTAAAATAGGCCCACCAGCTTGCGGGCCCCCAGAGGTCCAGGACCCCGGCACGCAGCATCCCGTAGGCGTGGTACAACTCGCGCTTTTCATCCGCAAGCAGGGGCCACTGAAGATCCGTATCTTCAACATATTTCTGCGCGAAAATGTTTTTTTCGAAGGTGACGACGGCGACTTTCACTTTCAGGCGTTGCAGCTCTTTTTCAAAATGCCGCAACTGCGACAGGTGCCTCCGGCAGGGCAGTCAGCCGAGGTGGCGGTGGAAAACCAGCAGCAGCCAGTTTCCGGCGTAATCCTCCAGGCAGTGGGTTCTGCCGTTGACGTCCTTAAGGCGGAAAGGAACCGCTCTTTTGCCTGACAGGTTCATAGTACCCTCTCGAAGGAGCGCGCTAACCCCCGGCTTCCGCCTCGAGCGCATCCAGCCTGTCCGGATCGGAGACTGCAATGTCGACAAGGCATTTGGGCACGCTGCTCTGCTCGCACATCTGCCGGATTTCCTTCTCGGCAGAGCACAAATCCATAATGTCCCGGATCGCTTCGATGTGCGCCAGGCGGTCTTGCATGGAGATCTCCTCGAGAGGCGGGCCGGCGGCCGCTTCCGCTTTTCTTTTCGCCTCCTCCTGCGCCAGCCTCTGCTTCTCCTTCAGTTCCTGCTCCATGGCCTTTCTGGCCGCGTCCACGGCGGAAGGTTCCACCCCGGCGATTTCAACGATCAGGGCATCGGAGACGTCCCTGTTTATAAGATGTTTGATTCTCTCCTCGTCCGGTTTGCCCGCAACCGCATCGAGAAGGGATCGAACGCGTGCTTTCTCCTCCTTTTCGGCCTTTATGGCGGCTATCTCCTGGTCGTAACGCTGCCTGGGGATGCCGAGGGATTCCATGATCGTATCGGGGGCCACTTCGGCCGCTATCAGGTGCCGGATACCCCCGCTTTCGGGCAACCCTTTCGCTTTTTCGATCAGAAACCCGAGACGCGCCTTCTGGACCATTTCCAGCAGGGCCGGCTTCCGTTCGTAATCCTTCATTTTTGGCCAGGCGGATCCCAGAGCGTTGACGATGTCGGCGGCTGCCTTTTTGGTATTTTCCACATCCTCGAAGGTCAATTTGCCGACGGCCCCGTAAAGGTCCTCCAGAAGCGGGCGGCCGTTCCGGTTTTTCTCCTCCAGGGCCCACCGGAGCCGGAGATAGTTCCCGCCGTGAAGGGAAACGTTGTAGCCGGATTGATCCAGCTCCCTCGCGATGGTATGCAGAGCCGTCTCCAGGTTCGGTCCGCTGGAGTCGAGGGCGGCATGCTCGAGAATTTTTATTTCCATCGCCAGCCAGAGAGGTTCTTTAACGGTGTCGCTGCTCGTCGTCATGGCATTCCTTCAAATGAAGCGTTAAGAGTTACAAATTATGGCGTAATGCGCTAAATTACAAAACGCGGGGGGATTATAAAACGTTACCGGGTGGAAATAAACACCTCAAATTCGGATATCCTCCACCCGGGGCGTTGCGGCATGGGCGGGTCATGGGCCTGAAAATGTTGTAGAAATTAAGGTTGGCGAAATTATCTTTTACGGAGGGAAGGCTGAGATTTATGACGGAACAGATGGAAGGGTACAAGGAGCGCGTGGACGCCGATATGAAGGCCCGTCTTGTGTGGGACGGGGAGCTGATTTTCACCGCGAGCACCCAGCGGGGATACGACATGGAATTCGACGCGAATGTTCAGATGGGATGCATGCCGCTTGAGGGGCTTTTGCTCTCTCTGGCGGGGTGCCTGGCGATCGATGTCGTTTCCATCCTTCAGAAAATGCGCTGCGAGCTCTCGTCGATGTCCATGAAAGTACACGGAAAGCGTTCGGAGACGCCGCCCCAGCGGCTGCATTCGGCGGTCATGGAAATCTTTTTAAAGGGAAACAACCTGACCGATGAGAAGGTCCAGCGCGCGATTTCGCTGTCGACCGAAAAATATTGTTCCGTGCATAATTCCCTGCGCGAGGATATCGATATCCGGACGATATACCATCTCGAATAAATTTCCTGCAACACCGCGCTGCGGGGCGAAACTCGTGTTCGCCCTTCTCCGCTTGCATACAGCGATAAAGCCGACATGATGATCCGGAATTCGACACGGCGCTCGCTGCTTATCAGTCGAACCTTGTGTCCGCCCTGAAAAGCGAAAATTCCATGGACTTTTTACAGGTTTCAGCAGGGCGGGGGTTGCATATTTCAGCCTATGCCGGCGGCGCGATCCAAATAGCATCCCCGAGAATGAACCCCGGCGCCTGAAAAAGCATCTATTCAAATAGATGAATGCATTGGATCCTGTCGCGGGGACGGTTTTATGACTGCCGAAGGAAAACACGGTTGCGCGGAATTTGTCACACGGCGGGAAAAGCGCATCTGAAGGAGTCTTGATATGGGGGAAAGAGCAGAAGATCGTAGCAGAATGGTCGCCTTTTTGCCCGGATTCCTGCGCGGAACGCTGCCGCTGGCTCTCGTTCTGTCGCTGCTGACACCGGGCCTGATGGCGGCGGATCCGGCGCAGGCATCAGGCCGGAACAGAGGACAGGGGAGGGATGCGGACTTTCTTTTCTCCGCGCCCAACGGATTCTTCGGCTTCCGCCTGGGCAGGTTTTTTCCCAGGGCGGAGGGCGAGCTCTTCGATTTTGTCACGGATGAATTGACCCTGGAGAAAAACGATTTCCGCGCCTGGAACATCGGCTTCGACGCGGGCGCGGATCTTCATGAACAGTTTGAGCTGGTCATCAGCATGGACTTTATGACGCGGTCCAAAATGTCCGAATTCAGGGATTACGTGGACGAGCAGGACCTGCCGATCGTCCAGGAAACCCGATACGCGCAGCTCCCTTTGACGGCCGGCGTGAAATATCTTCTCCTGCCGCGGGGGCGCCAGGTCGGTCAATACGCCTGGCTGCCTTCCCGTTTCGTTCCCTACCTCGGTGCCGGCGCGGGCATTCTGTGGTATCGTTTTGAACAGGAGGGCGATTTCGTGGATTTTGACACGCTGGATATTTTTGAAGCCGAATTGAGATCCTCGGGCTGGACGCCCACGGCCTACCTGGGGGGCGGCCTGGATATCAATATATTCAGGCACACCTACCTGAACCTGGATCTGCGCTATTCTTGGGCGAGGCCCGAACTGGGCGGGGACTATGTGGGGTTCGACGAGCTGCGCCTGGACGGCCTGCGCGCGTCCGCAGGATTGCAATGGCATTTTTAAGGAGGGACTATGCAGTCAAAAAACAAGCGCATTTTCCCGTTTGAAAAAACAGCGAACGGCCTGCGTACCATGCCGCCGGCCGGGATTCCGTCCCGTTTGGGCCGGCGAGTTTTATGCCTTGCGGCTGTGTTCCTGGGGCTGCTTCCCGCCGCGGCCGGGCTGCTTCCCGCCGTGGGCGATACGGACTCACCGGCAGTCTCCGGGATCGACAGCCGGTGGCTGCCCTGGATCGGTTCCTGGCGCCTTGTGCCGGAAGCCGCCGAAACGGCAAATGAAAAGCAGAGCGGAGACTATGTTTTAAAAATCAGTCCCGGCGGCGACCGGAATACCGTCTCCATGAAAGCGTTCCGGGGTGAGGCGGCGCTGTTCGAGGATGCCGTCGTGACCGACGGTTTGTCCCGGCCTTTTAAGGAAAAGGAATGCTCGGGCTGGTATCAGTATTCCTGGTCCGAAACGGGGAAACGGCTTTTTTTTGAGAGCAAATCGGGCTGTCCGGATGAATCGTCCCAGAAAATCAGCGGCCTTTGGATCATCAATCAGTCCGGCGAGTGGCTGGATATCCAGCTTCTCGAGAGGCAGGATGACAGGATAATCACCCTGCGTCGATACTCGAAGGTTCCCGATGACGGCGAATACGCCGGCGAATTCGAAACCGGAAGGATCCGCGCCGCCCGCATCTCCGCCGCCTCCGGTTTATCAATCGGCGAAGTCGTCGAAATGAGCCGGAAGCTCGAGCCCGAAGTGCTGGAAGCGGCCCTGGTTGAGTATTACGAACCTTTTCAGCTCGATTCCAAAATCCTTGTTTATCTCTCGGACTCGGGGGTTCCCCCGCAAGTCGTGGACCTCGTGGTGGCGCTTTCCTACCCGGAGAAGTTTACCGTAGAGAGGCGCACCGTTTCCATAGTCCCCGTAAGCGATTCCCCGGGGCCGAACTCCGGAGTCTCCTACGCATATCCGCCCTATGGGCACTATTACATTTTCGATCCCCTGTTTCCCTGGTACTGGTCGCCGTACACGTATTCCCTTTACTGGAACAGCGGCTGGGGCGGGTGGCCCGGCTATTATTACCCTTACTGGAGCGGTTCCGGCCATCCGGGCAATGATTACCATGGCAGCGGCCGGCTGGTCGCAGGCCGCGGGTACACGCAGATACATTCGAGGAGTTCCTCCACGGCGAAACCAAGGGGCGGCGGGGGCGCGTCTTCGCCCGCGCTCGGAAGCTCCCGCTCGGTTCCGAAATCCAATGCGAGAACCTATACGCAGGGGAGCGGCATCTCCACATCCTCTCCTGCGCCTTCCGGCAGCGGGAGCACGGCATCGCCTTCCCCTTCTTATGTAACCGGCTCTTCCGCGCCGTACGGCGGCGGCGGTTACGTTTCTCCGTCTTCCGGCGGAGGAGCGCCCAGCGCCACACCGGGCGGCTACAGCGGCGGCAGCGGAGGGCGCAAGGCCAAAGAGCGCTGATCCGGATGAAGGCGGCATACAGAAACTTCGCCCCGCTTCAGTGCAGAAGAACAGATTCTCTGCCTTGCGGTCGACTCCGAGCCCGGAGCCGATAGCGGCGTCGGGAATCAAAAACATGAGCCCTGCTTTGCGGGATCCCACCCCCCTGCCCTGAAGGCGCAAGCCGCCGCCTTACCGGATTCGTAATCCTAAAATATTAGTATTTGTGTGTTCTTTCTTGCTGCAGGGAGAAGGTAAATATATCCTGAATTTTGGAAATACACTAAAAAGCAAGGGGAATGGGGATATGAAAAGGATTTGCCGTTTTTTGATTGTATGCATGGCTTTTACAGCCTGTCTGCTTTATGCCGCGGATTTCTGGGAAAAGAAAGAGTTCTCTCAATGGAGCGAAGACGAAGTGTCGAAAATACTCAAGGATTCGCCCTGGGCGCGCAGGACCTACATCAAGCGCGAGGCGGCTAAAATGCCGGCGGGGAAATCGATGGGAGGGCCGGGCGGAACGCCCGTGAGCGGTGCGGTTGCCATGGGCGGCGGCGGCATGGGCGGCATGGGCGGCGGCATGGGCGGTTTCGGCGGCGGCATGAGCGGCGGTATGGGCAGCAGCGAACCCACACCGGTAGTCGTGCGCTGGCACTCCTCCCTTCCCGTCAAGCAGGCGGTGGCCATATTGCGCTACAAGGACAAGGTAGGCACATCGGAGGAAGCGGCTGAAATGATCAACCGGCAGGAGACTTCCTATATCGTGGGAGTGATCGGCGTGCCCGGCCAGGCGATGATGTTCAATAAGGATATGATCAAAGCCGGATCGCAACTGATTGTAGAAAACAAACCTCCGGTCATGGCAATGGAAGTCGTCACCAACCAGAACGGGGACAATACTGATCTTTATATAGCCTTCCCGAGATATCAGAACAACGAGCCCTTGATCTCCCTGGAAGACAAGAAGGTTGAAGTAGCGATCGAATTCCAATCCGGCTTCATGATGACCGTGATCAGGAAAGAATTTCATTTAAAAGACATGAAGTACAACGGAAAACTTGAAATCTAGACTGCCGCTCTCCGGCGCTCTGTAGGACCATTCGAACGCCCGACGTGGAGTTCCCACATCGGACAATGGGGCGAATCTTGTATTCGCCCTCCATCCTGAGTCCCTTATATTCTTTTCTCCGGATGAAAAACCAACATTTTAAAACATCGCATCCCGGAAGCCGGATTATCCTCGCTCTCCTTGCCGGAGCGGTTTTAATCAGCTTTTCCGGCGTCTGGGTCCAACTGAGCCACGTCACGCCCGAATCGGCGGCATTTTACCGGGTTTTTATAGGAGGCCTTTTCCTTCTGCTCGGTTCTTTCTGGCGCAGGGAGTTCCGCCGCCTGTCCCGGATGCAGACAGGATTGATGCTCCTGGCGGGTGTTCTGTTCGCGCTGGACCTGATCTGTTTTCACACCAGCATCCTTTATGTCGGTCCCGGCCTGGGCACCATCCTGCCCAACTTCCAGGTATTCATCATGGCACTGGCCGGAACGCTGTTTTTTAGAGAGAAATTGAGGCTGTTTTACCTGGTTTCGGTGCCGCTGGCCGTAATCGGCCTTTTGCTTTTAGTCGGAATCCAATGGGATCTCCTTGAAGAGCAGTACCGTTTGGGGATTTACGCAGGCCTGGCCACTTCGGTATTTTATTCCGGATTCCTGCTGTCCATTCGAAAGCTCCACGAAGGCGCCCGGAAGCTGTCATTCTTCTTTGTCCTGATGATGGTGTCGCTCGCGTCGGCCGGCGTTCTTGCCGGTGAAATGCTGCTCTCAGGCGACAACTTTGCCATTCCCGACACGCAGAGCCTGCTCTCTCTCGCCGCACTCGGCGTGCTCAGCCAGGGCGTAGGCTGGATCCTGATCTCCCAGGCGCTGCCGCGTCTTCGCGTTTCTCTTTCAGGGTTGATACTGCTGCTGCAGCCCGCGCTGGCCTTCGTCTGGGACGTGATTTTTTTCGGCCGCCCGACCGGAGGACTGAACTATGCCGGGGTGGCAATCGTTCTGGCCGCTATTTACATGGGAACGGTGGCTGGAAAACCGGGGCGGGAACACGGCTAACGGATCGAGCGGGAACAATATTCGGATTTGAGCCCTGTTCACCGTCGCGGGATTGGGTTACTATCTCAACATTTTACGGCTTCGCGGCGCGGTTGTGCCGGCGTGCGGCGCGGCGCTTTCACGAATTCGGGCAAGGGAAAATCGCTATGGCTCATGTCAACAAGGCGGTAATCATGGCGCGCGGCTTGGGTACGAGAATGCGCAAAACGGACGAGTCGGCGGTTTTGGACGGCAAACAGACGGAGATTGCCGGCCTGGGCGTCAAGGCCATGATCCCCATTGACAGGCCCTTCCTCGATTATGTACTGAGCGGGCTTGCGGATTCGGGATATTCCGAGGTTTGCCTGGTTATCGGCCCCGAACATACCATCATCCGGGATTATTACGAGGTGGAGGCGCCTCCCGAACGGATCCGGATCCGTTTCGCGATACAGGAAAAGCCCCTGGGGACCGCCGATGCCGTGGCCGCCGCGCATCCGTTCACGGGGCAGGACCATTTTCTCGTCATCAATTCGGACAACTACTATCCTTCGGAAGCGCTGGGCGCATTGAGGCGGCTCCAGGGGCCGGGCGTTGCGCTTTTCGATCGCGACAACCTCGTGGCGGGCGGCAATGTGCCTGAAGAGCGGATATTGAAGTTCGCCGTGGCTAAAATGGACGGGGACGGCTATCTGGAGAGAATTTACGAGAAACCTTCCGGAGAGACGGTCCGGGAACTCGGGAATCCGTTGTATGTCAGCATGAACTGCTGGATTTTTTCTCCCGCGATCTACAGGGCATGCAGCGGCATCCGGCCTTCCAAAAGGGGGGAACTGGAACTTTCCGACGCGATCCAGTACGCGATTGAAGAATTACACGAGAAATTCAGGGTTTTAACCTTCCGGGCACCGGTTTTGGACCTGTCCAGCCGTTCGGACATTGCCGCGGTAACCCGAATGCTCAGGGGAACGCGGCCGAATCCGTAACGGCCCCGGTGCGATAATCCGGCCATGAAGATTTTGGGGATGCAATGAAAACTTTAGGAAACAAACTGAAAGAATTGTCGCAAAAAATTGCGGAGAACAACCGGTGGCGCCAGAGAAAATGCTTCAATCTCATTCCCTCTGAAAACACCCCGTCTTTATTCGTCAAGCTGTGCGAAATCAGCGATCCCGCCGGCAGGTACGCGGAGCATAAAACAGCGCTCAAGAAGGAAATCGAATCCCTTTCGGGCACCGGAGCGCTCAAGGGGGACCAGGTCTACTACTACCAGGGGGCGGATTTCATATACGAGATAGAGCGCGCCCTGAAATCCGAGTTTGCCTCCTTTATCGGGGGCAGCCATGTCGAGACGAGGCCCGTAAGCGGGCAGATGGCCAACGAGATCGTCTTCAAGGGACTTTTGAAATTTCTTTCTTCAGGTCCCGAAGGGTACCCGGCGCTCGGCCCCGGCGGCCGGCTCGCCTGCGTAATGAACAACGATCTCAACTACGGCGGTCACCTCTCCGCGCAGCCTTACGGCGCCCTGTACAATCTGGCCGAAGACAAGATCGTCCACTTTCCCGCGGATCATAAGAATCCCTACAAGGCCGATTCGGAGAGGATGCTCGCCCTTGTCGACGAACACCGGCCGACGCTGGTCATATTCGGTAAAAGCATGTTTCTGCATCCCGAGCCCGTCAAACAGCTTCGTGACTTCATCCGGTCCGTGCCGGATTACCGCCCGCTTGTCATGTACGATGCCGCGCACGTTCTGGGCATTCTGGGGCCCCTGTTCCAGGATCCCCTCTCCGAGGGAGCCGATGTGGTGACGGGATCCACGCACAAAACCTTTTTCGGCCCCCAGCGGGGCATTATAGCTTCCAACATGGATCCTGATTCGCCGCTGGGCAGGCTCTGGAAGGAGGTCACGGCCCGGACGTTCCCCGGGATGACCAGCAACCACCACCTTGGAACCCAACTGGCCATGCTCGCGGCAACCATCGAAATGAATGCATTCAAGAACGGGTATCAGTCCCAGGTTCTTTCCAATGCCCGCGCGTTCGCCAGGAGTTGCGCGGAGCGGGGAATTCCCGTTGAAGGAGGGGAGGCGGAAGGGTACACGCGCACCCACCAGGTGCTGATCCGGGTGGCCCCGTTCGGCGACGCCAAGGAAATTGCGACACGGCTGGAGTCCAACAACATCATTACGAACTACCAGGCATTGCCGGGAGACGCGACCTTCTATCGTCCCAGCGGCATCCGGATGGGGGTCCAGGAAATGACCCGTTTTGGAATGAAGGAGGAGGACTTCGGGCAGCTGGCGCGTCTGATCGCCGAGGTTGTTTTGCGGAACAGGGACGTCTCGGCCGAAGTTGCGGAACTCCGAAAAAATTTCACCAAAATGGAGTATTGCCTGACCTGCGAAGAAACCATGCAAATCGTTCCGGGACTGTTCGAAAGCCTGTCCGCAGAAAAAGATTTGCTCCTTAAAATAAGCGCCGCCCTGGAAAATTTAGCTTAAAAAACGGTAAAAACGGGGACACGATACTTAATTTGAAGAATTAAGTATCGTGTCCCCGTTTTTTTTGGCACGCTTTGTGCGTTAACTGATTGGGGAAAATAATGCAAGGATTTCCCATACCTGGAGGACGCATGAGAATAGAAGGCCAGACAATTCCGCAATCTTTGGTGGAATCTTCTAAGTCGCTGGAAAAGAAAGGTTTGACGATGAATAATTCCTTGGAAGATTCCGCTTCCGAGGAAACGCGGCCGTTTCAGTTATCTCCGTTTGGAACCGTAGGGACTTATTCGGTGAACTCTTTGAAGGCCGCCGTCGAATATCATGTCAAATTCTTGGCAGTGGCTGAGAATAATATGGTGGCGGCCGGCCATCCGCCGACGATTCCCGGGGAAATCCTGGACCATTTCAAAGGTCTTCATCAGAATGGCCTGACGACCGGCGACTGAGGGTTCGCGGCTGTAAAGAATATTTTCAGGATTGTTCCTGGAGATACTCTTCATAGGCTTCGGCGCTCATGAGTTCTTTGAGCTCCTCAGGATCCGCGATGCGGATTCTGATCATCCAGGCTCTTTCGTGGGGCGATTCATTGACCAGTTCGGGATTCGCCACCAGCGTGGAATTGATTTCGATCACCTCGCCGCTTACCGGGCAGAAGATTTCCGAAACGGCCTTGACGGATTCCACCGAGCCGAAAGGCTCGTTCGCTTCGAAGCTGTCTCCGACCTCGGGCAGGTCTATGAACACGACGTCTCCCAGTTCGTGTTGGGCATAGTCGGTTATTCCGATTGTGGCAATGTCGTCCTGAACCGCGATCCATTCATGGTCTTTGCTGTAGAGATTTTCTTTGGGGTACATTTGGAATCACCTCTGCTTTTTCCGCTTCATTGAATCGATTAAAGGCTCAAAAAAATTCCACGCCGTAGAATGCCGGTGCTTGGAACTCTGAAAAGCCGCTGTCCGCACACTGCTGAAGATATCCTCCTATTACCGGAAAATTCCGATTCCCTGCGCTGCATGCTGGTATCCAACGGCGTACGATCCCGGCGCCGATGTCACCCCCAGCGCTGTCGGGGTGCATCGGTTTTTGCATTCCCGGCGTTTCGATGCCACTAAGGATATCAGGATATTGGATTTCTATCAATTCCATCCGCGCTCCATCCATTGTCGGGCAATGAAGGGGAAGCAGCGATTCAAACCTTGTCGAGAATCAGGAGGGTCAGCAGCAGGGGGAGGTACAGGGCCGAAGCGGTAAATAGATTTCGGGCGGAATACTGCGTGCGGGACCGGGCGAAGTGCCAGCCGAATGCCAGAAATGCGAACCCTGCGGCGGCGGCGCCTGCCAGGTAAAGTTCGCCGGCGTTTCCGGTCAGGTAGGGGAGCGAGGTGGCTGTTACCAGGAGCGCAATGAAGAGCAGCGCCTGGCGGCTTATCCTCCTGCCGTCGCGATCGATCGCGGGCAGCAGGGAGAAGCCGGCGCGCCGGTAGTCTTCGCGGTTCATCCAGCCTATGGCATAGAAATGCGGCATTTGCCAGAGGAAAACAATGGCGAACAGGATCCACGGCTCGCAGGACACCCTGTTGTTTGCCGCCGTCCAGCCCAGGACAGCCGGAAGCGCCCCGATTATGGCCCCCAGGAATGTAGAGAGCCAGGTTTTCCTTTTCAGGGGCGTGTAGAGAATGAGATAGCCCGCGAATATGATTGCGGACAGCATGCCGGCAAGATGGTTTACCAGGACGTAGAGGTATAGGAAGCCTCCCATGGAAATGGCCATGGCGAAAATCAGCGCGGCGCCGGGCTGCAGGCGGCCGGCAGCCAGCGGGCGCCGGGCAGTCCTTTCCATCAAAACATCCAGCCGGCGTTCTATATACATGTTGAACGCCCCGGCCCCGCCCGCGACAAGCGCCGTTCCCGCCAGTGTGTGAAACAGCATTCGCAGTGAAACAGGTCCATCAATCCCTGTGTAAAATCCGACAAATGTGGTAAACAGAACCAGTGAAATTATTCTAGGCTTTGTAAGATGAATGAAATCGGATGTCCGAACCCAAAAAAGAGGGGCGTGAGGGCCTGCTATTATGCCGGGGCTTTCTTTCATTGCATCCACTGGGGATCCGCGGGGGACCGGTTGGGCCGTCCCGGCGTATCGGATTCGGGGATACTTTCGGGTGTCATACGGTTAGAATATATGGAACCGGGCTGAAGAGGTCAAGAAAAGGGAGTGCTGTTTTACAGACGGCCCGTCAGCGCCGCGTTTCTGCAGACGGCCCGTACTTTCGACGGAGGAGGTGGATATGCCGGCGGAATTTGAAAATGAACCTTTAACGGATTTCAACAACGAGGAAAACCGCAGGAAGCAGTCGGAGGCTCTGGAACTGGTTCGGTCCCGGCTCGGCTGCGAGTACGACCTGATCCTGGGGACGGAAAAACTCAAATCGGGCGCAAGTTTCAAGTCCTACAACCCGAGCAAAAAAGCGGAACTGATCGGAACGTTTCAAAGCGCCGATCCCGGACAGGCGGCCCGCGCTGTCGATGTCGCCGCGGCCGCGTTCGAAAAATGGAAGCGGGCGCCGGTTCAGGAGAGGGCCAATGTTCTTTTCAGGGCCGCGCAACGGCTGCGGGCGAGGCGTTTCGAGGGCAATGCCTGGATGATTCTGGAGACGGGCAAAACCTGGCCGGAAGCGGATGCCGATACGGCCGAAGCGATCGATTTCTGCGAGTTCTACGGCCGCGAGGCTCTTCGCTATGCCGAGCGCCAGCCGTTGACCCGCATCAAGACCGAAGACAACGATCTCCGGTATATTCCTCTGGGCGTGGGCGCCGTCATTCCTCCGTGGAACTTCCCGTGCGCCATCCTTGCCGGGATGACGACGGCGTCCCTGGTGGCGGGGAACACCGTTGTATTGAAGCCGTCTTCGGACGCACCCGCGACGGGCGCTTTCTTCATGAGTATTCTCGAGGAGTCCGGCATGCCTCCCGGAGTCGTGAATTACGTCACCGGCAGCGGCCCTTCGGTCGGCAATCTGATAGTGGAGCATCCGGGGATCCGGTTCATAGCTTTCACCGGCTCCAAGGAAGTCGGCCTGCATATAAACGAAACCGCCGCACGCCCGCGGCCCGGTCAGATCTGGATCAAGCGGGTCATCACCGAGATGGGAGGAAAGGATTTTATCATCCTGGATGAAGACGCCGATCTGAAGGACGCGCTCGGAGGCGTGATTTCGAGCGCCTTCGGATACCAGGGACAGAAATGCTCGGCGTGTTCGCGCCTGATCGTGCATGAAAAAGTGTACGATTCCTTTCTTCCGATGCTGGCGGAAAAGGCCGAGGGCATCAAAGTGGGCCCGGCATCGAACCCTTCCAGCGCCATGGGACCGGTCATTAATGAAAAGGCAATGCAGAGCATTCTCCGGTATGTCGAGATCGGCAAAGGCGAAGGGCGTTTGATGACCGGAGGCAGGCCTGCTTCGGACGAAGGGTATTTCATCGAGCCGACGATAATCGCCGACGTGGATCCCGCGGCCCGCATCGCGCGCGAGGAAATATTCGGGCCGGTCCTGGCCGTCGTCAAGGCGAGGAATTTCGACGACGCCGTCCGTATCGCCAACGACAGCGAATACGGACTCACGGGATCGGTCTACAGCCGCAACCGGAAGCATATCGACCGCGCGAAGGAGGAGTGCTTCGTGGGGAACCTTTACATCAACAGGAAATGCACGGGAGCCATGGTGGGAGTCCACCCGTTCGGCGGATTCAACATGAGCGGCACCGATTCAAAAGCCGGCGGCAGGGATTACCTGCTGCTGTTTACGCAGGCCAAGGCTGTTTCGGAGAAAATCTGACAGGAAAACCCTATGACGCAAGAACAGAAAAAGACTCTATTCGGACATCCGGTGGCACTATACACCCTCTTTTTCGCAGAAATGTGGGAGCGATTTTCCTACTACGGCATGCGGGCCCTTTTGGTCTTCTACATGATCAAGGGTTTTCTGGGTTTCAACGACAACCGGGCCTACGCGGTCTATGGCGCCTATACCGCCCTTGTCTATGCCACGCCTTTCATAGGGGGAATGCTGGCCGACAGGCTGCTCGGCGCCCGGCGTGCTGTGGTGCTCGGAGGCTTGCTCATGGCCCTGGGGCACCTGGCGATGACCGTGGAGCACGAACTGGTGTTCTTCCTGGCGCTGGCGCTGCTGATCGCGGGCAACGGGTTTTTCAAGCCCAACATCTCCACCATCGTGGGCGCCCTGTATGAAGATGCCAAAGAACGGCGGGACCGGGGTTTCACAATTTTCTACATGGGCATCAACCTCGGGGCCGCCATGTCTCCCATCATCTGCGGATACGTGGGAGAGACCTATGGATGGCACTACGGCTTCGGGCTGGCCACCATCGGCATGCTGAGCGGCCTCGCTGTCTTTGTGGCGACGGTGCGCCTGGCCCAATTCCTGATCCTGGGATGCGCCCTCGCGGCCGGGATAGGCATGCTGTTTCTGCAGAACAACATATACCAGCTGGCGGTCAATCTCTTTATGGCTTTGGCCCTGATCGCGGCCGGCATCATCGCTTTTCTCGCGCTGGGACGCGGAGGCCTTCCCAAGGACGCCGGAGCTCCCAAGGATCCGTCGGTTCTCAGGGAGAAGGTCCTCGGTTTCCTGAGAAAAGACTTTGCCGTCTACCTGTGCGTTCTGGTATCGCTTCCCGTGATAATGCTGCTAGTCAGAAAAAGCGAAATAGCCGGATGGATCCTGACCGTCTTCGGGCTGGTGGCTTTTCTCTGGCTGTTCATCGAAGCCCTGCGCGCCCCCCACGTGGAGCGGCACCGGCTGTTCGTGGTGCTGATCCTTATGTTTTTCTCCATGCTGTTCTGGTCCTTTTTTGAGCAGGCGGGGAGCTCCCTCAACAACTTCGCGGATCGCAACGTCGACCGTGTCGTGGAGGAGGGTGCCATCGAACCCGAACAGGTGGGTACGACCGTGAGACTGCAGTTGACCCAGGAGCAATTGGGTTACCGCAACGGCGATGCCATGATGAACCTCACCGAACTCACCCGGGCCCGGGAGGAGCTGCGCGACACGGTCGAATGGAGGGTCGATGAAGAGGACGTGGGCATGGGGGTTGGAGGCCCCGAGATTCCCGCATCCCTGTTCCAGGCCGCCAACCCGATATTCATTCTCATATTTGGACTTGTCTTCACCGGCCTGTGGTCCTTTCTCGCGACCCGGAATCTGGAACCGAGCATACCGGTGAAGTTTTCACTCGGACTTCTGCAGATAGGCCTGGGATTCTGGGTGCTTTGGATCGGAGCTTCCGGCGCCGACGGGCGCGGCATGGTCTCGGTAGTCTGGCTGCTGCTCGGCTACCTGTTGATGACCACGGGCGAACTGTGCCTGTCGCCCGTCGGGCTTTCCATGGTGGTCAAGCTGTCGCCGGGGCGCATCGTCAGCACCGTCATGGGCGCCTGGTTTCTGGCCACGGCTTTTTCCAATTACCTGGCCGGGATTATCGCTTCCTTTTCCGGCGTTCCCCACGGAGACGGGGGAAGTCAGATTATTCCGCCTCCGGTGGAAACCGTCGGTCTGTACGGCAATATTTTCGGAAAGATAGCCATAACCGCGGTGGTCTCCGCCCTGATCTGTTTTGCGCTGTCCCCGCTCCTGAAACGATGGATGCATGAGGACGGAGCATAGAATTGTCCCCCCCGGGGGGGGGCGATTCCGGCCTATCGGGCGCCCATCCCGGTTGCCGATTCTCGTTTTATCTCAAATATTCAGGCCCACTGACGGCATATGTATCCGGAGGCGTGAATGAACAAACGCGGGCTCGTATCCTTTCTGACTTTGTTTGGATTCCTGGTCATGGCGCTTACGGGATTGGTGCTGTATGCCATGCCCGAAGGGCGTGTGGCCTACTGGATCCACTGGAAAATGATGGGCCTTTCGAAAACCGATTGGGGGAACATTCATATCCTGTCGAGTGTTTTATTTATCGTCGCCGGCGGTTTTCACATCGGCCTCAACTGGAAGCCGCTGATAAATTATTTCAGGGACAAGGTGCGACGCGGCATCAGGCTGCAGAGGGAACTTGCGGTTTCTTCCATCCTGGCCTTCTGGATCGTTGTCAGTGCCATCTGGCCCTTTCCGCCCCTGTCCTACCTGCTCGATTTCAACGAGTGGGTCAAGGCAAGCTGGGTGACCCACGATGATTATGAGCCGCCGTTCGGGCATGCCGAGCTGATGTCCCTGAGAGCGTTCTGCAAGAAGATGGATATCGATCCCGCAAAATCGGCGGAGGAACTGCGGACCCAGGGGATACGATTTGCAGGCGATAGGGAAACCCTGGAAGAAATAGGCCTGGCCAATGATATTTCACCCATGAACCTGTATTTAATGATCAAGAAGTTCGAGCCGGTTCCGGAACCCGAAGAACTGCAATCGTATACTCCCGAATCCGTCGAGGTCGAATTTTCCGGAAGCGGCATCGGCAATAAGAGCATACGGTTTGTCTGCGAAAAGACGGCACTCGAGCCGGAACTGGCCCGGAAACGATTGGCCGCTGCAGGCATAGCGGCCGATCTGGATCAGACCGTCATGTCCGTTGCCGAGTCTGCCCGCACCCAACCGATGGAAATTTTAAAAATCCTTCTCGTCGAGGGATACAAACCCGCACAACAATAAAACGTTGCACGTCGTAGGTTAAACGTTGCAGGTTAATAACAAAAAGCGCGTTGGAAGGTCAAAAACAGGCTGATTTTCCACGAATCAAACTGCAGGTCCCCGCGGAACGTGCAACGCAGCATTTTTTTTTGACGTGCAACGTTGCAACGTTCAACCTGCAACGTTTTTATTTATGTTCATCTTCATGAAAACCAGCCCCGTAAGGAGCTTGGGGTAGAAATCGGTGGATTTCTGCGGCATGCGCCCGCCCTCGAGGCCCAGGCGCTGCACCTGATCCGCCGTGGTGGGGTTCAGGAAAAAAGCGCACTGGTATTTCCCCCTGTCGACAAGTTCTATGCAGGAATCCATATTGCGCTTGTAGTCGATGTGGGACTGCGACACCAGTTTGTTTTCGTCGATGCCGAGATAATGGTCCAGAAGCAGAACATGCAGCACGCTGACATCCAGGCGGCGGTAGGCCTCTGTATGCCTGCTGAGAAGCGTGTCCTGCCCCGCCTCCTTCTTCAGTTTGAGCAGGTAGAACTTTTGCGCCCTTTCCGGATAGTAGCCGATAGCCGTGTTGCCGCGCTCCCGCTTCATCTGCTCCAGAAGGCTCTCCCTGCCGGGAAGCTCTTTTACCTCAAAATGATCCCGGACGGCATCCGGAAAAAGCGTCGCGTCAAATTCCGGAAGGTCCCGAATCAGGCGGTGCGTCGGAAGGATGGTAACTCCGCCGGCGATGTTGAAGCAGGTCACCATCCGCTTGTCGAACGACTCGACTCCCTCGGCAACCCAGCCGCGCCGTCGGCATTCCCTCATGTAATTGACGGAAGTTTCAAAACGGTGGTGCCCGTCGGCGATGAACAGACGCTGCGGCTGCATGGCGTCCCGGATCCCCCCGAGCTTCCCGGGATCGGTTATGGCCCACAGGCTGTGGATCACTCCGTAATCGTCCGCCACCTCCGCGTCCGGCGTCCGTCCGGTGACGGCGTCATCCATGATGCGGTTGACCTCTAGCCGCGCGTCGGAATACAGCATAAAGACAGAATCTTCATTGCTTTCGATGCTGCGAAGCAGCCGCAGCCGGTCCTGTTTCGGGGCCGCCAGCGTGCGTTCGTGCGGAATGATGCCCGATGCGGATCCCTTCAGGTCCAGAAGGGCGATAAAGCCTTTCTGGACCTTTTCCCGGCCCTCAAACAAATATTTCTGATAATAGGCATAGATTGAGGGGGAGGGATCCCGGCGCAGAACCTTTCCATCCATCCACTCGCGGTATGCGGATCCGGCTCCGGCATAGTCCGTATCGGGATCCTTTCTTTTTTCCGGATTCAGGGTTATCCGGACCGCGTTGTATGGAGACCGGCGGCAGTACTCTTCCTGTAGTTCGGGGGATATTTTATCGTACGGCTGCGTTACGACCCGCGTTAGATCCGGGACAATCCTGCGGTTGTAGCGAAAACCCCGAAACGGGTATACAAGAGCCATGCAACCTCCAGCCTCAGGCCGGGCCGTTAGGCCGCATGGCCCTCGGATACATGCAGGTGGGAAAGTCTGCTTACAGTGTTCCAGCGGAAAGATCCGCGATGCAATACCGGCTATCCGTTGTTTTGCGTGTCGCCGTTTATTAATCCGAGGCCGGACAGAACCGAGGCCAGTTTGCCGCGGGCTTCCCGGGAGATTGGCACAAGGGGGAGGCGGTAGACTTCTTCAACCTTTCCCATCATGGCCAGGGCCGCCTTGACCGGTATCGGATTGGACTCCACGAAGTTGATTTTCATCAGGGGGTAGAGCCTGCGATTCCAGTCGCGCGCTTCTTGCCATCGCCCTTCGAGGCAGGAATCGGCCAGAGACGCCATCATGGAAGGAGCCTCGTTGGAGGCCACCGATATGACGCCGTGCCCGCCCAGGGCGATAAGCGGCAGGGTAATGGAATCGTCCCCGGAAAGAATGCGGAAATCCGAGGGAGCCCGCGTACAGATCTCGCCTATTTGGGAAATGTCGCCGCTGGCTTCTTTGACCCCGGCGATGTTGGGGATCTCGGCCAGGCGCATAAGAGTATCCGGCAGAATATTGACGCCGGTTCGTCCCGGGACGTTGTAGACGATGATGGGCATGTCCGTCGATTCCGCCAGGGAGCGGTAATGCCGGTACAGGCCTTCCTGGGTCGGTTTGTTGTAGTAGGGTGCGACGGAAAGGATGCCGTCCGCTCCCAGCTGTTTCAGTTCGGAGATGAGGGGGATTATTTTGGCCGTGTTGTTGCCCCCCGCACCGGCTATTACCGGGACTCTTCCGGCGGAGGTCCGTACAGTGATGTCGACAACCGCGAGATGTTCCTCATGAGTCATGGTGGGATTTTCGCCCGTCGTGCCGCAGGGCACAAGGAAGTGGATCCCTTCCTCGATCTGCCAGTCGACGAGCGATTCCAGGGCTTTTTCGTCCAGCCTTCCATCCTTTTGGAAGGGTGTTATCAGGGCAGTGCCGCATCCTTTCAGGCTGTCCAGGTTTTTCATTTGTGACCTCTCTAAAAATTTATATGCCGATGATTTCCCGGAATACATTGCGGAAATCGTAGAATCCTTTCCTCCCGGCGATCCACCCGGCGGCCAGTACGGCCCCTTCGGCAAAGCCCTGGCGGCTTCGCGCGCGGTGCTCCAGAAGTATGGTGTCGGCTTCACTGTCGAACCCGATCACATGGGTGCCGGGAATGCGCCCGGCGCGCACGCAGGTGACGCCGGGATTCGGATTGTTCAGATGAGGTCGGATGAGGTCCAGCAAACTCAGGGCCGTGCCGGAGGGGGCGTCTTTTTTCGCGCTGTGGTGCTCTTCGTGCACATAGGCGTCGTATTGGGAAAGCATGCCGACGACCCTGGCGGCCTGCGCCGCTATCTCGAAAAAAAGGTTCATCCCGAGGGAAAAATTGGCCCCGTAGACCAGGCCGATTCCGGAATCGCGGACGATTTTTTCCACCGTTTCGCGCCGGTCGGCCCAGCCGGTCGTGCCGACCACAAGGTTTATGCCTGCGCCGGCCGCCGCCTCGACATTGGGCAGCACCGCGTCGGGCTGGCTGAATTCCACGGCAACGTCGACTCCGGCCATGGACGCGCGCGTTATTCCGCCGCCCCGTGCATTGTCCTGGATGTCCAGTTTGGGGCCGACTTCCCAGCCTTCCCTCAGGGCGATCGTTTCCACGAGTTTCCCCATCTTGCCGTAACCCAGCAATGCGATTTTCATTGTCCGGCCTCCTGGTTATTGTCTTCTCCCGTTTCTCCCTATACGAAGATGCGGGGATCGGTTTTGCGGAAAAGGGAATCATGAAGCCGCTGGACTGCTTCCGTCAGGCTGTCTTCGCCGATCACGAAAGTGATGTTGATCGACGATGCTCCCTGGGAAATCATATGGATTCCTATATCCTCGAGAGCGCTGAAGACCCTATGCGGCACTCCGGGAATATTCCGCAGGTTCTCTCCGACGCAGCAGACAATGGCTTGGGATCCTTCGACGTTCACCTCTCCTATCTTCTTCAGCTCCGTAACGAGATCCCAGAGAGTCGAAGTCTCGTCGACGGTGAGGGAGACGGAAACCTCCGAAGTGGAGACCACGTCTACGGACACCCTGTAGTGATCGAAAATTTCGAAGATTCTTCTCAGAAAACCGTGCGCCATGAGCATGCGGGTCGAAGCGATGTGTAGGACCGTGATGCCTTTTTTATAGGCGATCGCTTTCACCGGATTCTCGCACGGCTGCGTTTCGTTGGTAATGAGGGTGCCTTCCTGGTCCGGTTTGAAGCTGTTGAGGACCCGGACGGGAATATTCTTGCGCACCGCCGGGAGGATCGTTGCCGGGTGCAGCACTTTGGCGCCGAAGTAGGCCAGTTCCGCGGCCTCGTTGAAGGAAATTTCCTTGACGCGGCGCGCTCCGGGCACCATGCGGGGGTCGGTGGTCATGATTCCGTCGACATCGGTCCAGATCTGTATCTCCTCGGCTCCGAGCGCCGCCCCTACGAGCGAGGCGCTGTGGTCGGATCCTCCCCGGCCGATGGTGGTGGTGACTCCTTCACGGTTGCTGCCGATGAAGCCCTGAAAGACCGGGACCCTGCCGTCCCGGAGCACAGGGCCGAGATGTCTGGCGACGGCCGCTTCGGTTTCGCCCGGCAGTGGGTTGGCATTCACGAATTGATCGTCGGTGATGATGCATTGCCGCGCATCCATAAGCTGTGCCGGAATCCCCTGGTTTTCCAGGACTTGAGCCAGGATGGCCGTGGAAAGGCGTTCCCCGTAGCTGGCCATGGCATCGCTGACCCTGGGAGTCAATTCACACAGGGCGGACAATCCGTAAACGAGATCCCGCATCTCCTTGAAATAAGAATTGATTTTTTCCGCCACCGGGTCCTCCGAGACTGCGATTGCGAGCTTGCGGGCTTCCCTGAGGTGGTAGTCTTCGAGGTCCGCAAGCAGATCCAGTGCCGCCTGCTGGTTGCCTCGTGAGGCCGTCCGCGCTATTTCGAGGAGGCGGTTGGTTGTTTTCCCCATGGCGGAGGACACGACGACGGGATGCAAGCCGCGCCGCTCTTCGATGATTTTGGCAATGCGCATCATTGCGTCCGCATCCTGTACCGATGTGCCGCCGAATTTGCATACGATCATGGTCTTTTCCGATCAATCAGGTAGCTCGAGCCGTTTCCCGAGAGAAACGGGGAATTGCCAAACAGTTACTTTTTCTTTTACCTTCCCAAGAAGCCCGTATTCTCCCACAATACGGAATTCACGACAAGGCATCAGTCAGCAGGTCAGCAGGGGCGAACCTTGTGTCCGCCCTTTTTTAATCTCTAAAGAAGTATTGCTTATCAAGTCAGGGCGAACACAAGGTTCGCCTGATAATCGACGATATGTTGGATTCGGGAATCCTCGATTAGGGGCAGCATCGGATTAAGGCAAAG
>JAFGAO010000286.1 GCA_016933615.1 Acidobacteriota bacterium | reverse complement strand
GTCAAACTCCACAAGCAGATCCACGTCGCTGACAGAGGTGGCCTCATCCCGTGCCACGGAACCGAACAATGCCAGGGACTTGATTCCGAAATCGCGGGCCAGTTTTTCCCGGTGATCCGCGATAATTTTAAAAACATCCTGTCGATTCATGACGTTTTAAGTTTTACCCGCTCTTTCCAGTACGGTATCAAGGAACCGTATCACAAACTCCTGCTCTTTCCTCTGAAGTTGCCGGATTTGATCGAGGCGGCGAAAGAGCTGAGGCTCCGGTCCGGGCCGTTTGCGAGTGATTCCGGAATCGCTTCCAAGCAGTTCCGCAACGGAAACGTCCAGGGATTCCGCGGCGCGTTCGATAAACGACAGCGACGGATTCACGGCGCGGCGTTCGTAATAATCGATAATCTCGCGCGTCGTTTCCATCCGTTCGGACAGTTCTCTCTGCGACAAGCCGTGTTTTTTGCGTACGGCGGCCAGGCGTTTTCCGAAGGGCGGGGCTTCTTTGGTTGGAGGACGTTCTGCCATAACGGAAGCATTATAGAAATGGTTTTGGGCGTTTATAATTTTCTTGCCTTCCAATGCCAAATATAACTATCAGTACGTCCCAGAATTATCAATTGGAATATTCCGGGAAATAAGGCTTGACAGGCCTGCGTCTGTGATTTTCCGGGTCTTTGTTTCAGGGTGGCATGATTCCGAACCTCTGATAAAATAAAAATTCCCGGACACTGTGCATTCAGGAGGAGCCAGAGCGATGCCCGATCTTACCTTCGATGGAGTGAAGCCGGCTGCGGCCGGAAAGATACAGCCTTTTCTGCAAGAGATGCTGGCCGGGTACCCGGATACCATCCACTCCCTGCATATCACGGGGACGGCCGTTACGGATGATTACGACGAGAGAGTCTCCGACGTGAATTCCATCGTCGTGCTCGAGAAAATGGACATGCAATTCCTGGAATTTCTGGCACCTCTGGGGAAAAAATACGGGAAAAAGAAAGTCGCGGCTCCTCTGATTATGACGCCCGCATATATAGCGTCCTCCCTGGACGTTTTCCCGATCGAGTTTCTGAATTTCAAACGCGTCCACTCGACCGTGTACGGGGAAGATATATTGGGCAATCTGGAGATAAAACGGATGGATCTAAGGAACCAGTGCGAGAGAGAGCTGAAGACGAAGCTCATCTGGCTGCGTCAGGGGTATCTCTCGGCCCAGGGGGACAGGAAACTGCTTACCGAAGGCTTCGTCCGCTCCATCACCGGGTATATCCCATTGTTTCGAGGCCTGATCGCGCTCGGCGGGGAGGAGCCTCCCGTCCCGCAGTATGAGGTGATCCAGGCCCTGGGGCGCGTCGCGGGCGTCAGTACGGATGTGTTTTCCAGAATTCTGAGGGAAAAGCATGAAAAGGCGAAGATGACCGCCGAAGAGCTGCATACGATATTTGAAGAATATTACGCCGCCACGGAAAAACTGGGTGCCATCGTCGATGAAATTCATGAATAAATTTTCCGTCCCGGTATTGTCGGCCCTGCTCCTCCTGCTTGGAACCCAAGCCGTCGCTCAGGTGAAGGTCCCGGCCAAGCCATCGAACTACGTGACCGACCTTGCCGGCATCATCGACCCCGAAAGGGAAGCGCTGTTGAACGCATACCTCGGGCGTTTTGAATCGGCAACCACGGCCCAGGTATTCGTACTCACCATTGAAAGCCTTGAAGGAGCCTCCATCGAAGATTTCGCCGTCCGCGTGGCCCACGATATGTGGAGGGTCGGGCAGGAAGGAAAAGACAACGGCGCGCTTCTGCTCGTGTCGCTGCGGGACAGGAGAATGAGGCTGGAAATAGGGTACGGGCTGGAAGGGATTCTGACCGACGCCTTCAGCCGGCGGGTCATCGACCAGGATTTGATCCCCTATTTCAGGCAGGGGGATTATTCCGGCGGAATCGTTTCCGCCGTACGCACGATCACCCGGACAATCGCGGCCGATGCCGGGATCCAGCTTCCGGAGGAGACGCTCCCGGCGGGCGTAAGGGCGGATCCGCGGCGGGGGAGCCCCACCGAGCCGGCCACGCCTTTGCAGAAGGTTTTTTCCGTTCTTCTGGTGATCGCGGGCATCTTTCTGTTTATCAAATATCCGCGGCTTTTTCTTCTTCTGCTGCTGATGTCCGGCGGAGGCCGCAGGGGCGGCTGGAGCGGCGGGGGCGGCTTCGGGGGCGGGGGTTTTGGCGGCGGGGGTGGAGGCGGTTTCGGAGGCGGCGGAGCTTCCGGCAGCTGGTAAATAACAACAATCTTCAATTTTCAGTCTTGAATAGACCGAACACGAGGCGGGCGAACACAAGGTTCGCCCCTACGGTCGACTGCTTTCCTTTGCCAGCTCCTTTTCTATTTCGAGGACCCTGCTGCGGTTCAGGGGATAGATCCACAATGCGATGCCCTTGCAGACGGCAAAGCATGCGGGGACGATCGAAAACATGAGCATAATACCCGCGACCGATCGTTCCGACTGCTCCTGGTTGGCCGCGAATCCGAACCAGGCGAGCATCTGGCCGCCGAGGAAACCGGCCAGCATGCTGCCCGTTTTCAGCGAGAAAAGGGAGGCGGAGTGGATCAGCCCGGTGGAGCGGCGCCCGAATTTGAGCTGGCCGTAGTCGGCGACATCCCCGTACATGGACCACGTAATCGCCGAGGTCGGCCCCATCATGAAGGAGCCGATGCAGTTGACTGCCAGCATCAGGGCGTACATTTCCCTTGGAATGAAGTAAAACGAGAAAAGACACGCCGCCGTTATCAGGGTGAGGGCGGTTGCCAGGCCTTTCTTGTCGATGCGCCGGACCAGGAACCCCACGCAAAAAATACCCAGCATCATCATGAGCTTGCCGGAGCTGAGGAAGAGCGAAGTCCTGTCCATTCCCCAAAAGACGGTCTCGTCGCCCGATTTCACGACATACTTGAAGAAGTGGATGGTGACCGAATCCCGCATCACGATGAATGTCGTGGAGAAGACCGCGGCAAAAAACAGGATGATCCACGGGCGGTTGGCGACAAGCTCTCCGAGTTCCTCGCGGACATTCTGTTTCTGCCCCGACGGCGGCCGGACCCTTTCCATGGTGGTGAGGAAGGTGATCCAGAACAGGATGACCGACGCCACGGCAAACAGTCCCATGGTGTACTGGAATCCCAGGAGCTCGTTGCCGCCGCCCAGTTTTTCGACCAGGCCCCGGACGTACATCGAAATCAGCAGGCCGCCGCCGTAGGCGCCGATAAAGCGGAAGTTCGAGGCAATCGTGCGCGCGTGGGAAGACGGGCTTAAAACCCCCATCAGGGAGGAATAGGGGACGTTGATGGCCGTGTAGGCCATCATCATCATGGAGTAGGTGACGTAGGCATAGACAACCTTGCCGGCGCCCTCGAGACCGGGATTGGCGAACAGCAGGTAGCCGCAAATTCCATAGGGGATGGCCATCCAGAGCAGGTAGGGACGGTACTTGCCCCACCGCGTCTCCGTCCGGTCGGCGATGAGGCCCATGATTGGATCATTGACGGCATCCCAGAGGCGGGTCACGAGAAACATGGTTCCCGCCACGGCGGCATCGATCCCGAAAACATCCGTGTAGTAATAGAGCAGGAAGATGTTGAAAGTCTGAAAGAAAAAGTTGGATGCGGTGTCGCCGAGCGCGAAACCGAAATTTTCCGCGAAGGACAGCCTTGTGCGCGGCCCGGAGGAGATGGAATTCTGATGCATGCACTTACCCGCGGGTTTCATTAAAGGGAACAACGCCAGACAGCGCGTCGATCTTACTATCGCGGGGAAAATGCGTCAACCGCCAAAGCGCCCGGGCTCCCGACGGCTGCAGCCTGTGAGGAATGGGTTTTCCCCCTGTATGAAGCGCCGGTTGTTTCGGGTCGCTATGCATGCCGGAATGTAGTTGGAAATCCAGGGGTTCGCAGTACAATAAAAACGTCCGGACGGGGACTGAAGCGCCGGGGAGCATTCTTGATGAAAAAAATACCAGTATCGTGGGCTGCGGTCCTGTTGTTTCTTCTGTTTTTCTACAGCCCGGCAGCCCGGCAGCCGGCCGGCCAGGAGCTGCTTGGCCAAGGGATTCGTCCGCCGGACCTGGTCTATGACGATCATTCCGATTTCGTCAGGCTGCAAGCCATGATTCCCATGCGGGACGGCGTGGGCCTGTATACGATCATACTGGTGCCGAAAAGCGATGAAAGAATGCCCATGGTGCTTACACGCACCCCTTACGGGGCATCCTTGCGGTCCAGGTCCGAACAGGGCCGGAGCCTGAAAGATGTCCTGGTCGGCGGCGACGACATATTCGCCGGGTCGGGGTACATCCGCGTTTTCCAGGATATCCGCGGCAGAAACCGTTCAGGCGGCGATTACGTCGTGACTCGACCCCTGAGCGGTCCTTTGAATCCGACCGGCGTGGATCACTCCACGGACACCTACGACACGATCCAGTGGCTCCTGGAGAATGTCCCGGAGAACAACGGGCGCGTCGGCATGGTGGGCGTTTCCTACGACGGCTTCCTCGTTCTCATGGGCATTGTCGATCCGCATCCGGCTCTCAAGGCCGCCGTACCGGTCAATCCCATGGTGGACGGCTGGATGGGAGACGACTGGTTTCATTATGGAGCCTTCCGCCAGATGGCGCTGGATTTTCTGAACGTCCACCTTTCACAGCCCGGCAAGATGAAGAACCTTCGCAAAGAGAATGAAGACGACTATGAATTTTTTCTGCGCGAGATTTCGGCCGGCGCATTGGGGCGGCGCCTGGAAATGTTCCGGCTCGATTTCTGGAGAAAACTGCTGACGCATCCCGCCTACGATTCATTCTGGCAAAGCCAGGCGATGGACAAGGTTCTGGCCGCCCGCCCCCTGGCGGTGCCGACCTATTACGTTCACAGTCTCTGGGACCAGGAGGACATTTACGGCGCCGTCGCCGCGTACCTTGCCGCGGAGATAAAAGACGCGGACAATAACCGGAACTTCCTGGCTATCGGCCCCTGGAACCACGGCGGCGCCTCCGGGTATGGATATGCCCTCGGGCCCATCAAGTTCAAGGGCGATACGGCGCGCACCTTCCGCCGGAATTTCCTGTTGCCATTCCTTGACGCGCACCTGAAGGACGCGGCTCCGGAAGCGAAGGTGCCCCCGGTGCTCATTTACGAAACGGGAACCAACGAGTGGCGGCGCTACGATCAATGGCCGCTGAGCTGCGAATCCGGGTGCGAAAATAAAATGAAGCCGCTGTATCTGCAGCCGGGCTTCGGGCTGGATTTCACAGGGGATGACGGGAAAGAGGCGGCCTTTGACGCTTATGTTTCCGATCCTTCCAAGCCGGTGCCCTACAGGAAACGCCCGATTCAGCCCGTATTTTCCCAGGGCTCCACGTGGGGCCTGTGGCTGGTCGACGACCAGCGCCCGTACAACGGGCGCGGCGACGTGCTGAGTTACCGGACGTCCGCGCTGACCGAACCGGTCCGGATCAGCGGCCGGCCCGTCGCTTCGCTTTTCGCCTCCACCAGCGGCACGGATATGGATCTGATTGTCAAGCTGATCGATGTCTATCCGGACCGCCATCCCGAACAGCCGGAACTGGCGGGCTACCAGCTCATGATTTCGGCCGACATAATCCGGGGACGCTACCGTGAGGATCCCGCGAATCCGATACCGGTTCCGAAGGGGCGGGTGCAGCGGTACCGCTGGACCCTGCCTGCGGCAACCCACGTATTCCTCCCGGGGCACCGGATCATGGTGCAGATACAGTCCAGCTGGTTCCCCCTGTACGACCGGAATCCCCAGACTTACGTTAAAAATATCTTTTTCGCCAGACCCGGAGATTTCCAGAAAGCGGAACACAGAATTTACCGTTCCGGCATGCATGCCAGTTCGATACTGCTGCCGATCGTGGATTAATTTCTGATCATTTTGCAGAGGCAGGAGGATCTCAGCGAGAAGGCCCCGGTCGGGCATACTTCGGCCACCCTGCGCGCCGCCTCGGGCAGGGCCTCGATCATGGTTCCTTTGAGCGGGACCGCCACGGCGGCATCGAATCCCCTGCCCACGATCGCGAGCCCCAGCCCCGAGCCGGCTTCAGCGGCCGCCGCGACGCAGGCGCCGCACAGGATGCACTTGCCCGGTTCGTAGATGATCTCCGGGTGTGTGAGATCCCTCTGAAACCGGCGCCTGGCCCCGGAAAACCTCAGGGGATCCGCGCCGTATTCGGTCGCGTACTGCCGTAGCCTGCAGGTGTCGGCTTTTGCGCAGCCGCAGCCCATGCAGCGTTCCGCCTCGCGGACCGCCGTCTCCTCGGAAAACCCGATCTCGACTTCCCTGAAATCGTTGACGCGCTCTTCGGCCGGGACCTCGGGCATAGGCGCCCGCGGGGTCTCCTCGATGTTGCGGAAGAATGCCGCGAGCTCCTCCTCGCCCATTTTCCCCATGAGAACCGTGATCATGTCGGGATCCCCTTGAACCGGCCGGCCGTTCAGATACTGGTCGATCGAAACCGCCGCCAGCTTTCCCGCGGCTACGGCGCGGACGGCAAGGTCCGCGCCCGTTACGGCGTCTCCGCCCGCGAAGACTCCCTCGATGCTGGTCGCCAGGGTCGAAAGCCGGGCCTCGATCCCCCAGCCGGTCAGGGAAAGATCCTTCGCCCGCAGGGATTCGGATTCCACCGATTGCCCGATGGCCGCGATCACCATATCCGCTTCCAGCGTGAACTCGGAGCCCGGGACGGGAACGGGCCGCGCGCGGCCGCTCTGGTCGGGTTTCCCTAGTTCCATGCGGCGGCAGACGAGCCGCAGTTTCCCGTTTTCCCCGCGTGAGAGTTCCACGGGGGCCACCAGCGTTTCCAGGCCGACGCCTTCCTCTTCCGCCGCCTCCACTTCGGACATGAGGCAGGGCATTTCACGGCGCGACCGGCGGTAGAGCACCTTCACGCCGCGCGCGCCCAGGCGGACGGCCGTTCGGGATGCGTCCATGGCCGTATTGCCCCCTCCCAGTATCAGGACATCGCGCCCGATTTCCGGGCGGCGCCCTTCGGCGACTTCTCCCAGGAAGTCCAGGGCCGGGACGGCATGCTCTTCTCCCCGGCAGCCCAGGCTTTTGGAGCCCTGCGCGCCTATGGCAAGAAACACGGCGTCGTAATCGCGGCGCAGGTCGTCCAGGGTCATGTCCGCGCCCAGTTTCGTGTTCAGCCTGAACTCGGCCCCCAGCTTCCGTATAACGTCTATTTCCAGTTTCAGGACTTCCCTCGGCAGGCGGAACGCCGGAATGGCCCAGCGGAGCATTCCCCCGGGAGCGGAGCGGGAATCGAAAAGGACCACCCGGTGGCCGCGCCGCAGCAGGTGGTGCGCGGCGCTGAGGCCGGCGGGCCCGGTGCCGACAACGGCCACTTTCTTTCCGGTGGCCTTTTCTTTTCTCGGGATATACCGGGATTCCGATTTCAGGTCCCGGTCCGCGGCCAGCCTGTGGAGGTTCCTTATGGAAAGGGGCTCGCCCGTTTCGCAGCGGTGGCAGCGCTGCTCGCACAGGCGCGGGCAGATGCGGCCCAGCGAAGCCGGGACCGTCAGGTAGTCCAGGGCGATCTCGGCCGCGCGCCGGAAATCCCCGCCGGCGATTCCGGTGACGAATCCCGGGATGTCCAGAACGGCCGGGCATCCGGTGCGGCAGGGCCCGATGCAATCCCCCACATGATCGGACAGCAGCAGCTCGAGAGATGTTTTGCGGGAGGCGCGCACCTCGTCCGAATCGGTGTGGACGATCATGCCGTCCTCGGCCGGCGTCGCGCAGGAGGGCGCCAGGTTTTTCCGTCCTTCGATCTTGACGGCGCACAGGAAGCAGGATGCCGAGGGGGGGAAGTTCTCCACCTTGCAGAGCGTGGGAATGCGGATTCCCAGCAAAACCGCGGCATCGAGAATCGTCGTCCCTTCTTTGACCGAAATCTTCCGTCCGTCGATTGTCAGCGTCACCATATTCAATTCTTCGCCTGACCGGAAACGGCGCCGCAGTTTCCGTCCTTCATGAATATTACCCGGCCTCCACGGCGTTTTCCGGGCAGGCCTCGATGCACATGCCGCAGCGGGTGCAGAGAGCGTCGTCCACTTCGTGTTTTTCGTAGGGGCGCGCTGCGATGGCTCCGGCCGGGCATGCCTGGGCGCAGAGCGTGCAGCCCGTGCAGTTGTCCAGGATGCGGAAACGGATCAAGGCCTTGCAATGGGCGGCCGGGCAGCGCCGCTCCCGGACGTGGGCCTCGTACTCTTCCCTGAAAAAACGGATCGTCGTCAGAACGGGATTGGGCGCCGTCTGTCCCAGCCCGCACAGGCTCGCCTTTTTGATTTCGTTGCCCAGGCTCTCCAGGTTTTCAATATCGCCTTCTTTGCCCTGGCCCTCGCAGATCCTTTCCAGTATTTCCAGCATCCTTTTGGTGCCTATGCGGCAGAAAGTGCATTTGCCGCAGGATTCGTCCTGGGTGAAGCGCAGAAAGTAGCGGGCGATATCGACCATGCAGTCCCGGTCGTCGAGAACGACGAGGCCTCCGGATCCCATGATGGCGCCCATCGCCGTCAGCTCCTCGAAGTCGATCCGCGTGTCCGCGAGGCGGGCCGGGATGCACCCGCCCGAGGGGCCGCCGGTGAGGACCGCTTTAAACGCGCGCCCGCCTTTTATGCCTCCGCCGATGTCTTCGACGATTTCGCGGATGGTGATTCCCATGGGAACTTCGATGAGCCCGCCCCGGTTTATCTTGCCTGCAAGAGAAAAAACCTTGGTTCCCTTGGATTTTTCGGTCCCCAGCGCGGCGAACGCCTCGGCCCCGCGGCGCACGATCCAGGGCACGCAGGCCAGGGTCTCCACGTTGTTGATCAGCGTCGGTTTGCCCCAAAGGCCGGATTGGGCGGGGTAGGGCGGTTTGGGCCGCGGCATCCCCCTTTTGCCTTCCAGGGATTGTATGAGGGCCGTTTCCTCGCCGCAGACGAACGCGCCCGCGCCCTCGCGGATATGAAGTTTGAAATCGAAGGAGGTTCCCAGTATGTTTTTGCCCAGAAGTCCTCGGGCGGCGGCGGTCTGGACCGCCTCGCGCAGATGAAAGGCCGCGATGGGGTACTCCCGCCTTACGTAGATGAATCCTTCCGACGCCCCGACGGCGTAGGCCGCGATGACAAGACCCTCGATGACGCGGAACGGGTCCGCTTCCAGCACGGCGCGATCCATGAAGGCGCCGGGATCGCCTTCGTCGCCGTTGCAGATGACGTACTTGACCGGTCCCGGCGCGCGGCGTGTGACGTCCCATTTAACCGCGGTCGGGAATCCCGCGCCGCCCCTTCCTCTCAGGCCCGACATCCTGATTTTTCCTATGACCTCTTCCGGCGACAGGTTTTTCAGGCACTCTTGCAGGGCCCGGATCCCGTCGCGGCGCCGGTAGTCCTCCAGGGATAGGGGATCGATAATGCCGCAGTTTTCAAGGACGACATGCTTCTGTTTCCGGGTATAGGGCGTTGCATCGACCCGCCGCTGCGCCGCCGGCTTCCAGGCGCTGTCGTCGACGAGGCGCGCGCGGGCATCCCGGAAGCCTTGATGGATTCTCGTCGGGAGGCTACGGGGCCTGACATGTTCCCGTATGATTTTCCGGACATCCGCCGGCTGGACGTTGCCGTAAAGAGTGCTTCCGCCGCCGCCGACGATCTCGACCAGGGGCTCGTGGTGGCACATGCCCCTGCATCCGACCGA
Organism: Acidobacteriota bacterium; assembly: GCA_016933615.1. Taxonomy (GTDB): domain Bacteria; phylum Acidobacteriota; class UBA6911; order UBA6911; family UBA6911; genus UBA6911. Next base: position 25,828 of record JAFGAO010000286.1, on the reverse strand, counting down.
CTTGATCTCGGCGGCGCCTCCCAGCAGCGCGACCTGGTCGAGGAGCGCCGCGCGGATCTCGCGGGCGCCGCTGGCCACGCCGCAGGATCCCATCCCGATGCGGATTTCGACGGGCGGCGGAACCGGCTCTTTCGGTTGCCTGCTTTGCGCCCTTTTGCCGGGTTTGCCGTCGCCGCCGGACGCGGAGGAGTCCGCGGACCGGAGGAAATCCCGGACGGTTCCTCCCGCCGAGAGAGCGCTCATGTGGCCGTAGATATTTTCATCAATGGTGATAACCGGCGCCAGGCTGCAGGAGCCGATGCAGGCGACGCGTTCGAGGGTGAATTGCCCGGAGGGATCGGTATCGGAACCGTCCGGTATTTTCAGGCGTCGCCGCAGCTCGTTGCCAATCTCAGCAGCTCCGGACACGTGGCAGGCCGTTCCCTCGCACACGCGGATGATGTGCTTCCCGACAGGTTTGTGCCGGAACTGGGTGTAGAAAGTGGAAACCCCGGCGATCTGCGAGGCGGATATGCCGCCTTTTTGGCACACGGCGCGCAGGGCTTGGTCCGGAAGGTAGCGGTAGTGGGACTGGATTGCCTGCAGGATGGGAATGACCGCTTCCGGGCTGTTTCCCTCGGCTTCCAGAATCGCGTCCACGGCGCCGAGGTCCAGGGCGCCGCCCTCGACAGGAGCCGGCGAAACCCAATCCTCTGCGGGCGCAGCCGATGCCGCGGCGGCACTGCCGGATTCAGGCGGCGGTTTCCTCAAGACAGCCGGCAGCGGGCGGGCCGCCGTATCCACACGGGAAGCCAGATAAGGCATCCATCCGGCGGGGATGCCGGTCCAGTCACCGGGGCCGGGACGAAGCCAGCGGAACCAGGCGAAAAACACACCGGCCGAAATCAGCAGGACCGCTCCCCCCAGGTCATAGGCGAAGCGCCGCTTTTTCAGATCCTGGTACTGTTTTTCCAGGTCGGGCTGGAGAATCTCCTGGACTTCCGGATCGGTCTTCGCCTTCTCCTTGAGCGCCTCGATTCTCGCGGCATTGCCGGGATCGACGATTCGCGCATGGATGTAAAACGAAAGTATCCAGACCGAAGCCGCAACGGCGACGGCGGCGGCGGCAAGGCCCAGCCAGGAGCGGATAATCAGTGTCCAGCGATCCTTCTTCACAAAACTCCTCAAACAGTCGCAGGCAGGAATTCGGCCGGCGGGAAAAACCGCCCGTGACCCGCTTCAGACCCGTGCGCCGTTTCTTCCGGGGCCCTGCGCGATTGTCACCAGCCCGGGAACGCGTTTCGAGTGCAGCGGGCAGGAATCGTAGCAGCGCGCGCAGGAGAGGCACGCGCCCCTGTCGGCGCGGTTGCCTGCGATGGCCCCGAAAGGGCAGGCTTCCGCACATAGCCCGCAGTCGAGCTCCCTGCCCGGAGTTATCTTGACGTTTTTCCAGGCAAACCGGGACAGGATCGACAGGATGCCTCCATAGGGGCACAGCCACCGGCAGTAGGGGCGTCCTATGAACATGCCCCCGATGATGAATACCGCCCCCAGCGCCAGCATGTGAAAAGATCCGGCAATCCGGAAAAGGCCCACGAACGGGTCCCATTCGCAGATCAGAAAACGCCGGGCCACAACAATGCCTTCCTCGCCGCCCGTAAGCCGCAGGCTCCAGATCGCGAAATACACGGCCGCGGCAAGATAAACGTACGGAAGGATTCCGAGTACGCGGTCGAGTTTGCGCGGGATCTTTTTGGGCCAGAGGAGCACCAGGTCCTGGACGGCCCCGAGAGGGCATACGCCTCCGCAGAAGACCCGGCCGAAAAGGAGCGCCGCCGCCAGGGGCAGGAAGAAAAAGGCGAGGACTCCAAAAGAAATCATATAGTCGGGATCCGCAATCGAAAGGGCGACGTTCTGTATGGAACCTATCGGGCAGATGCATCCCTGCCGGTAGAAACCGAAATAGGCCAGGGCGCCGATGCTGAGCAGCACAACGCCCCTGCGGCTGCGTTTTTTCAGGATCAGCCACGCGGCCAGCCCCAGCCCTGAGGCAAGCAGCGCGACATCCAGAATATTCACCCAGCCCGAGGGCGGTTCGGGGTGGGATTGGGTCGGGAGGCTGTACGATTCCCCGAAATCGGGGGGCGGCATCTGGTACTGGGCAGCGAGCGGCGCCGACAACAGAAGCACAACGGCCGCGACTGCCGTCCCGAGACGGCACCAAAGGGAAAGGCTGTGGGAATGGTTATCCATGGACACCTTCATCAGGGGACCCTGCCGGAGCCCACCCCGGCGTTTTTACCAGCACAATCGCATCATCCGGGCAGGCGATCCTGATGGCGCAGTCGTTGCATTCCACGCAGCGGTCGTAGCGGATTTCCAGGCGGAGAGAACCGTTGCCGGCGGGCGGTTTGCAGGCCAGGACACACTTCCCGCAGCCGTCGCATTTCTCCTCATCCACGGTGTACTCATAGTAATTGTTCATGGGATCGTCCGGGTCGACGTCCCCCACAACCCTGCGCAGAAGAGCGTCCTGGGGACAGACCTTTCCGGTAGGAATCCCTTTTTCGTCCGGCATGCTGCTTACATCCATGTAAGCCGGGCAGAGCATTCAATAGCCGCATTTGTCGAAGTCGTTGACCGCTTTAACGGCGGAATGGCTCAGAACGCACGAAGTGCGGCACAGATCGCACGCGGTGCACTTGAACGGATCGACCTGGTAGACGGCGTCGCCGGACGCCCTGTGGGCCAGAAGGCCCGCCGCACCGCCGATGCCGGCGAAGCCGATGATGCGGACGGACCTGTCGATAAATTCACGCCGGGTTGTTTTTTCGCTCATTCGCTTTCAAACTCCTTGCATCTACTTGCCGGTTTTGCCGGGGGGATTTCTCCGGGGTCTTTTAATCCGAAGCGCCCGCGGGGAGCACGGGTGAAAATATTCTGATGACACGCCGGACGGGATCCGCCGCAATGATCCGCCCTCCGGAATCGACTTCCAGGTGAATGTTCCTGCAGCCGGGATCGAAGTTCTCGGGGCCGATATAGGCAATCAATGCCCCGCTGCTGTCGAATACCTTGACCCGGGCGACCATTTTCTCCGCCGTGACGACGTTTCCTTCGGGCGTAACGGCCAGGTTCACCGGGTTGCAGCAGCCGACAAAATCCTCCGGATTCTGCATGCCGAATTTTCCGAAGGAGCCGATCGGCGTCCCGTCCGGCAGCCATTCGGTGACCCGGTGCCGGCCGGTGTCGGTCGCCATGACGATCCCGCCGGAGTCTATGTCGAAATCGAGCCACCCGTTCGGGAGCATGAAGCTTCCGGTTTTCAGCCTGTCGCCGATTGCCCCGGTCTGTTTCCCGGAAGAATCGTAGCGCCGGATGATTTTGGCCGCGGCGTCGGCCACCAGCATCTCGTCCCCGTAAAGCTTGATCGCCGTAACGGCCCCGGGCCGGGCGCGATCCCCGACGTCCATGCCTCCGGAAAGTACTCCGTCGGGCGTGTAAATATCGACGCGGCCGAGCGATCCCACATAGACCCGTTTGTCGGGTCCGACCTCCAGGCAGGCGGCTTCGGGCTTCGCCTTCCAGCTGCGGAGGAATCTTCCGCCGGCGTCGAAAACACGGATTTCATCGTCGCCCAGGCAGTACAGGCTGTCTTCGGGACCTGTGCAGATGTCCGCCAGGAAGCGGCGGAAAGGATGGGAAGAACCGTCTCCGCAAACAACGGCGGTCTGTCTGTACCGGTTTTTTAATTCCGCCGGGGGCTCGGCGGCGGAAACCGCCGGCGAGGCCGGACCGGAGGAGCTTCGGGCCCCGGTTGAGCCGGCGGTCGCCCCTGCCGGCACGGGGCGTGTTCGAAAAATGGCCGAAACGAAAGCCGCGAAGGCTGCGCCAACCGCCGCCAGGGGGATCCAGGATCTGCGGATACCCTCCGGCAGTTTTGTATTCGAAACTTCCCTGTCGTTCGAATCCATAGGCAGGTTCCTTATGGGTGAATCCGTTCCAAAAACCGGGGGGATTTCCGTTCCGAATCCAGGGGAGCGATTTATTTTCCGACCTCGAGGCAGACCATTTTACCCATGTCCCGGATTATCAGCTTCCCGTTCGAAAGTGCCGGGGGGCCCCAGACATCGTGACCTTCAAGAATCTGCGCGCTGGCGAGCTCCCTGTATCCCGCAGTGCCGGCTTCCACGAGCCGCAGTATCCCCGAAACCCCGTCCAGGATGTAGAACATGCCGTCGGCAAAAAGGAATCCGCCCAGTTCGAAGGTTCGGGCGCCCGCGGGATCGCCGGAGGCGACGGGGCTCTGCCAGACAGTCTTGCCGTTGAGGTCCATGCACGTAAACTGCCCTCTCTTTTTGCTGCCCACGGCAAACATGTGATTTTTGTAAAGGATGGGTGTGTGCACTTCGGAATTGAACTGCGTGCTCGTCAGCGTGAATAACGGATCGGCGCTGAAACCCGCCGCGGACTTTTTAACCTGGTACATGACGCTCCCGGCCTCATAGCCGCTGGTAACGAATACTTTTCCGCCGCCGACGTAGAGCGGGGAAGGGGCGGCGGCCATTCTGGCGGTGAAGGGGCTTTTCCAGAGCAGCCGGCCGTCCGCGGCGGATACTCCGACCACCTTGTTCATGGTCAGGTAGAGGTACTGCCTGACGCCGTCGATCTCGGCCGGCATCAGCGACGCGTGCGACATCAGGTCTTTGTCCGGGTTGGGAGTTTTCCAGACCTCTTTGCCGGTTGCCTGGTCGAAAGCGACGACAAGCGCGCTGCCGCCGGTTGCGACAATCACCCTGTCTCCCTCCAGGAGCGGATTCTGCCCGGCGTACCACTGGGGAATGGTGGTTTTGTATTCGGCGACGAGGTTTTTCTGCCACACGAGCTTCCCTGTTTTTGCGTCCAGTGCGTGAAATTGGCATTTGGGATCGAGCGAAAACACCAGGCTGCCGCCCACGGAGGGAACGGTCCGGGTGATTCCGTGGTTGGGCCGGATGTTGACCTTGTAGCTCCAGCGCCAGACCTCCTTGCCGTCGGACAGGGAGAGGCAGCGGACCGCATGCTCCTTTTTATTTTCATCGTAGTCGTTTACGTACACGAGGCCGTTTTTTATTGCCGCTCCGGCATATCCCTGAGCCATGGGAGTTTCCCAAAGCACCCTGGGACCTCCGGCCGGCCAGGTTCTCAGCAGGCCGGTCTCGGTCGAGATATTGTCCCGGTTCGGTCCGCGCCACTGGGGCCAGTCCGCGCCCCGGACTGTGGACAGGGCGAGGAAAAAGAAGGCGATTACCAGGCGGCAGGTCATAGTGTCCATCCCCTTGATCCGGTGGAACATGCGCTCCGCAGATTGTCTTTCCTGCGGAGCAGAGGGTTTATTGTAACAAATTTTGCAGCCCTGAAATAGGGGTTCGGGCGCAAATGATTCCGCTATGACGAGGCGGCGTTCTGTCTTTACCTTATTGGGAGGGATTCCGGGAACAGGATGCCTGTCCTTGGGAAACAAGCATCCTGCGGTTCGATGGGCGGGCATTTTTCCGGAATTGTTCTTTCAAGGCGTCCGTTTCCGGAGAGGATGCATCAGGTTAATCTAATCCCGGAGCTCTATTAGCGTTTTTTCCGGGCCTGCCGGACGTCCCGGCCCAGTTCCCGGCGATCCAGCCTGAGTTCGCGATGGTTCCCTTTGAGCTCCATTTGTGTCCGGCGTATCTCCCGGCGGTCGGCCCGGATTTCTCCGGGCGCGGCCTCGTTCCGGAGGTCTCTCCGCAGCTCCCGGTGCTCCGAACGCAGCTCCCGGCGGTCTCCGCGAATTTCCCGTTTGTCGTTTTTCACTTCCCGGACCTGTTGCCTGATTTCCATGCGATCTTTCGCCGTATCCGGGCCGGATCCGGCCTGGGCCGCCGCGATGCCGACGGAGCCTGCCATCAGGATGCCACCGGCCAATATCTTCATCGTGTAATTTTTTATTTTCATGGCTCGCTCCTTTTTCAAATATTCTAGTGTTTCAAACACGAGCCGCTGGCAGAAAGTTCCGCTCTTTTTTTTCGGGGTTTCTTAAAAGCCGGGATTTTGGAATACGAGACTCGATTCACGGTTTTTTCAGACGGTCCCTGAAAACCTTTTTGAACTTCTCGATTTTGGGCGCGACGACCAGGCTGCAGTAGGTATTCGACGGATTATTCCGGAAATAATCCTGGTGATAGGATTCCGCGGGCCAGAATTTTTCTAAGGGGACGATTTCGGTAACCAAGGGACGGTCCCAGGCACGCTCCGCCTCCAGCTTGTCGCGGCAGGATTCGGCAAGATCCTTCTGTTGCAAATCATGATAGAAGATCACGGAACGGTACTGGGTGCCGATATCGTTCCCCTGCCGGTTTCTGGTTGTCGGATCATGGGTTTTCCAGAAAACCTCGAGGAGCTCTTGGTAGGAAATCACGCCGGGATCGAACGTGATCTGGACGCACTCCGCATGCCCTGTTGCTCCCGTACACACTTCCTGATAGGTGGGATTTTCTGCATGCCCTCCCGAATAGCCGCAAACCGCCCGTATCACGCCCCGGAGGCTGCCCAGCACCGCTTCGGTGCACCAGAAGCATCCCCCGCCGAAGGTCGCCAGGGTGTCGTTCTCTTTTTCTTTCATATTTTTATATTCATAAATCGGACGTAATTGCGGTTCCTTTCCCGTAAAGCCGAACCGCGTTTTCAAAGCTGCCGGTATTGTATACCAAAAAAGGTGGAGAATCGTCCCGGATTCCCCCGAGGATTTTTCATGGGCCGCGAGAATAACAATCGCCCCCGCGGCGCAACTTTTTTTGTCGGGCTGTGTTTAAAGGAATAGGATAAAATCGGGGCATGAAATGGAAGCGGTACGGTCCTGGAGTTCGGTAATCGGTATGGCGGAAGAAACCGGCGCAACGGTAGACGATCTCGACGCGCAGTTGATGCTTCGATTCAAGGATGGCGACACGGATGCGTTTGACAGGCTGTTTGCCCGGCACACGCGCAATATCGTCAATTTCTCCTATCGTTTTGTACGCAACCGTGAAATGGCCGAAGAGCTGGCGCAGGAGATATTCATAAAGGTCTATGAGAACGCGGCAGGATACCGGGTGCAGGCGAGATTCACTTCCTGGCTTTACAGAATCGCGACCAACGTATGCCTCAACGAAATCCGAAAACCGCGGTTCCGCGCCCCGCACCGGTCTCTGGACGCCCCGCCGCGCGACGGCGGCGGCGAAAATGAAGAGAGGACGCTCGAAATCGGGACGGCGGCGGGACCGGATGCGATCTTGGAGCGAAAGGACCTCGCCAGGATCATAAAACAGGCGCTCGGGCAGATTCCCGAAAAACAGCGCGTCGCTTTTATACTGAACAAGTATCAGGAACTGTCCTATTCCGAGGTGGCCGCCGTCCTGGACTGTTCCGAGAAAGCCGTGAAATCGTTAATCCATAGAGCAAAGGAGGCTCTGGCGGAAAGGCTTGCGCCTTTAACCTCGGAGCTTTTACCGAAATGAACTGCCAACAGACCCGGGATTTATTGAAGGCTTTTTTAGAGGGCGAACTGGACAGGAACTCCATGCTGCAGGTCCGCCGGCACCTGGCAACCTGCAGGGAGTGCGCTTGCAGTCTGAACCGGGAGGATCTCATGGAGATCCTCCCGGTCCTGGACGATTCGGTCGACCCGTCGGAGGATTTTTCGGACCGTTTCTACGCCGCGCTCGAAAAAGGAAGAAATCGGAACCTGTCTAAGGAAGGCTCCCCTGATTTCGGCATGAAACGGCCATGGCTGCCCCGATGGTCCTGGGGGCTTGCAGCCGCGGCGGCGCTGGCCGTTTTTGTTTCGGCAGGCCTGTACCTCAGGCAATCTCCGTTGTCCGGCCCTGAAGTCGCGGAGGTTTTCTATGATTTCGAGGTGACGGAAAATCTGCCGATCCTGATGGATATGGCCCTGATCAGCAATCTGGAGCTTTTCGAAGACATGGAAACGATCGAAAATTTGCCGCAGTTGAACTGAAAAGCGGGGGCGCCATGATCGAAACAGGAAACGCCGGAATCGAAGCGAACGGGCACCCGGGGTCTACCGGTGCGGTTTCATGCGGGAAAGCACGCGCCGCAGCCTGCGCTTCTGCAGCCGTTGTTATGAAGAGGATCTCCGTTCTGGTTTCCGTCGTTGCCTCGCTCCTGGCGGTTCCCCTGTTCGCCGGTGAAAACAAGGAGCCCGTGAAGGAAAAAGAGGCGACGGCACTGACGGAAGAGGAAAAGGAGATGATGAAGGACCGGGAGATCCTGGAAAACCTGGCCCTGCTCAATAACCTCGAGGAAATCAAATTCCTGGATCTTCTGAATGCAATGGATCCGCAATGGAGCGATAAAGACGGGTCCGTCATACCTGAGGAAAAATCAATAGAGGAGCCAAAACCATGAAAAAGGTTATGGGTGTTACAGTCCTGATCCTTCTGCTGTTTCTCGGCTGCAATGCAACGGCTCTCATGGCGCAGCAGAATGAACCTTCGCTGCAGGAACAATGGAACCGGATGACGCCCGAGGAGAAGGAAACGTTGCGGCAGCGCTACCGGGAGTTTAAAAATCTCACCCCGGAACAGCAGGAGAAAATCCGCAATCTCGACAGGCAGCTCAGAGATATGGACCCTGCGGAAAGGGCCAGGATCATGGAGAATTACGCGCGTTTCCGGGACCTGACGCCACAGCAGCGCCGGCGCCTCGAGCAGAACTTCCGGCGTTTTCGTGCGCTGTCTCCGGAGCAGCAGGAGCGCCTGAGGCAAAATTACCGGCGTTACATGCAGATGACGCCCGAACGCAAATCCCGGCTGGAAGATAATTACCGCAGATGGCAGCGGCTCACGCCCGAAGAGCGCCAGCGCCTGCGGCAGCGTCAGGAAAGATCGCGAAAGCGCTGACGGCTCATTCAAGCAGTTTCCGTTTTTCTTGTCGAAACCTTTCACCTGTGCGGCTTTATCCTGACGTCTTCCGCGCCTTTTCCCGCGGTTTGGTTCCCGACACAATTTTCCCCTGAGCCATCATCATGTATTCCCGCATCCGGCTGTCCTGCAATCGCCGGGACATTTGCGGGATGGAGCATGAAATCGGCGCACGAGAAGCCGTCGTGACGGCAAGGCAAACACGGGATTCGGCGTGGGGATAATTATTATAATGGAATCTATATTTTGCGCCTGCTGCTTCCAGGCGTTATATTATGACTGTCGGAAATCCCGGGGTTGGGCCGCCATAGCGGTAACAATCGCAGACCTGAGCATTTCAGGGACAGCGGCACCGGAGGCACCTGAGGTGGCATGCATCGGCGGCGCGGGAAACAGCAAAATTTTTTGGAGCTTATAGATGAGTTGGGAATACAGCGAAAAAACGAAACAGCTTTTCATGGATGCCGTTCATGGAAAACCGGGGACACACCTCGGTGAGGTTGAAAACCCGGACGGGGTCGGGGAACACGGATCCATTGCGTGCGGAGACGCCATGCGTTTCAGCTTCCGGGTAAAGCGCCACCCGACCGACCCGACGCAGGATGTCATCACCGAGGCCAAATATCTGACTTTCGGCTGCACTTCGGCGATCGCGGCATCCGAAGCGCTCTGCGCCATCATCGAGATGGGGGAGTATACGCCCATCAACGCGCTGAAAATCCAGAACAGCGACATCGTCGACTACCTCCAGGGGCTGCCGGAACAGAAAATACACTGTTCGGTCATGGGGGAGGAAGCTCTCGAGGCCGCCGTATTCAACTGGGCGCAGCGGCGGGGCGTGGACCTCCAAAGCCTCGGCATTGACCTGCACGACCAGGAAACCGAAGAGGGAAGAATCGTCTGCAAATGTTTCTCCATCACCGAGCCGTATCTCAAGAGAAAAATCCGAGAGTTGAACCTGAGGTCCATACCCCAGATAACCAATGCGATCAAGGCGGGCGGGGGCTGCACCTCCTGCCACCACGTGCCGGGAGGACTGCAGGATATTCTCGATCAGGTCTGGGCCGGGGAAACGGCGGCGGCGCAGCACCCGGAGCTGGTTCAGATCACGCCGAGGGAAGTGAAGCGGGATCCGGAATTCTCCCCGTATCAATTTGCCAAGAAGGTGGAAAAAGTCGTCGACGAGTATGTGCGTCCGTCGCTGAAGGCGGACGGCGGAGATATTGAAATCTACGACATCAAGGACACCCTCGTATACTGCAAACTGAAGGGAGCGTGCTCCAATTGCGCCGGCGCCGGCCAGACTCTCAAGCTGATGGTGGAGCGTGTCTTGAAAGACCAGGTGGACGAACGCATACGCGTGATCGAGGTTTGAGCGAACCCATGAAAATTACCTATCTCGACAACAACGCCACGACGCAGGTCGCGCCCGAAGTATACGAAGCGATGGTCCCGTTCCTTACGGAGGATTACTTCAATCCCAGTTCCATGTATGAACCGGCGCGCCGTACCAAGAATGCAATCGTGGCCGCCCGGAAAGCCATTGCCGATGCTTTGGGGCATGTGGATCCCAGAGAGATTCTGTTTACGGGCTGTGCCACGGAAAGCAACAACACCGCCATCGTAGGAACCGCGCACGGAAATCCCAACCGCAGGCATATCATCACTACCTCCGTGGAACACCCTGCCGTGCTGGAGGTTTGCCGCGAACTGGAGCGGGACGGGTATCCGGTCACCTACCTGGGAGTGGACCGGGCCGGGAACCTGGACGTAAAGGAGTTTATCCGGTCGCTGTCCCACAACACCCTGCTGGTTTCCATCATGCATGCGAACAACGAAACCGGGGTCGTTTTTCCGATCGAGCAGCTGTCGCGCATCACGAAGCAGACGGACCCTTCCATCATATTCCACACCGATGCAACCCAGACGGTGGGGAAGCTTCCGGTCGATTTGACCACCGGTCTTCCATTCGTAGATCTCCTTTCCTTTTCCGGGCACAAACTGCATGCGCCCAAGGGGATCGGCGCCCTGTTCATCAGGCGCGGAACCCGCTGCCGCCCTTTCATGCTGGGCGGGCATCAGGAGGACGGCCGACGCGGCGGGACCGAGAACGTTGCCTACATCATAGGATTGAGCCGGGCGCTGACGCTTGCGCTGGAGCGCCGGGAAGAGGACGAAGCCAGGATCGGCAGGCTCCGGGACAGGCTGGAAAACGGACTCCTTGAAACAATATCCTCGGTCCAGATCAACGGCAAGGACGCCCCGAGGCTGCCCAACACCCTCAATATATCCATCCATTACATAGAGGGGGAGGGCATGCTGTTTCAGCTGAGCTCCTTCGGGATCTGCGCATCGAGCGGCTCCGCCTGCACGTCCGGCTCCCTGGAACCCTCCCACGTTCTCCGGGCCATGAAGGTGCCGTTTACGGCCGTGCACGGATCCGTGCGTTTCAGCCTGAGCCGCTACACCACCGATGCGGATATCGACAAGGTTCTGGAAGTTTTCCCGAAGATCGTGAACAATCTCCGGAAACTCTCCCCCTACTGGGACAATGAAAAAAATACGCCGCGCCCCGACGCATTGACCCTTGTGCGCTAGCCGCTCCAGCATGAGGTTCCCTGAACGCCGGAGAACCGGACGTGCAAGCGCGTCAACGCGCAAACGAACGAACGCGACCGGCATTTGCCCGGTGATGGGAGTCCTTGCTGGAAACCTGGCGACAGGGACGGAGAGCGACCGTCGTTTTCACGTTCGCACGTTCCCCCGTTGATACGTTCCCACGCAGCTTCAACTGTATTTCCCCTATTCGCGCGTGGAGTCGATCATGGCCTTGAGGTTTTCGGGTTTGACCTCGTCGACGACCGAACGCGGACCCACAATCAGGCCTCCGTCCTTTTGCGTCCCCGAACGAAAAGAAAAAGCCCGGAAAAAGCATTGCGCGCTTCTTCCGGGCTCTTTCGATCTGCCGAACGGCAGGGCTGTTATCCCAGCTTGCCCTGTTTTTCCAGAGCGTCGGCCACTTTCTTCAGGTTCATATTCTCGAGAGTAGCCCGCGTCGGGTAGCCGTTATCGGGATTGTACCCTTCGAATTTGTAGAACCTGGATTTGAAATCCTCCATCTTGGCGCGGTCGATCGCCCGGCCCTGGCCCGCGTCGTAAACCCACTTGCCGTCTATCACCATGGGCATTTCGCTGCCGCCTCTTCCGGGTTGATCGTAAACGTAGTCCGGGAAAACTTCCATGTTGCGGTGGCGGCCCTGCAGGACCCAGATGGAACGGTCGAGCGTGTAGATCTTGTGCCCGAGTTCCATGTAGTCGGCGAAGGTTTTGTTGTCGCCCGTGATGGCGTTCCAGAACTTGGGCTCGGCTTGCGGAGTCGCGCCCCGTCGGTCGGCCGTGTTGTTGGTGATGCACATGGGCCAGCGCCAGCCGCAGAATCCTCCGGCTCCGATCCAGAATTTTTCATAGTGTTTGGTCCACGCGACCTGTTTGACCTTGGAGTCGGAATAGACTCCGGTCGGCCCTTCGCCGTAGTCCACAAGGTAGCGGTCGTCCTGGTAGGGAACCATCGCCTCGGCGTAGAGCTTGGAAGCTTCTTCGGCGGTGAGATAGGGGTTGCCGGACGAGGCCATCCAGTGCAGCGGATAGTTGGCCATCATGTGCAGCATCAGGTCCCTTTCTCCGAGGATGGAACCGAAGCCCCATTCCACTTCCACCTGGGAGGAGTAGTGCTCCTGGGTGCCCCAGTAGCTCAGCCGCAGCGCGCCGCTGTTTACATCCTGGTCGTAGCGGCCGAGCTTTTCCGCCAGTCTGGCTGCGGCTTCCGCGGCCATATCCCCGAATTTCCCTTCGCGCGCCGAAAGCAGCCTGTAAAGGGCCTCGTGATAGGCGTAGGTGTTGGCCTGGTCGAACGGCAGGTTGCATTCATACTCTTTCCCCTCTCCGATGACGCCCTGCCTGTGAAGGTGCTGGATGTAGCCGGATGTCGCCATCAGCTGCCAGTGCCCCAGGCCGTATTTGTGCATCAGATCGTTGGCCTGGCGGGTCAGCTTCCCGTTGAGGATGGCGGGCATCTTGCTGGCGCTTGCGCCGCCGCCGCCGCCCATGGCCATGAATCCGCCGCTTCCGATCCGGGCGAACATCGACCCGGCGCAGACCGATTCATTGCTGTCGCCGCTGGCCAGCCGCATGCGGCATCCCCTGGGGCAGGAGGCGCAGGCGGCCGCGCGCGCCGGTACTAGGGGCACGCTGCCGTTGCTGACATTGCCGCCGCTCGGGGCGCCGTTGATCAGGCTGTAGCCGCGCTGGGCAAACTTTTCAGGTTCGCGCGGATTGTCGACGTCCCACTGGAACTGGCGGAACCAGAGCCGGGCGTCCATGAACGCCTTCGGATCGGCGATGGGTACGCCGCCGGTTCCGAGCGCGCTGATCGCCTTCAGGTTTTTCGACCCGAACAGAGCCCCGTACCCGCCCAGCGCGGCCTGGGAGCCGGCGCCGTGAAGCAGGCACGCGACGCGGCACAGATTCTCTCCGGCCGGGCCGCAGCAGACGACCGCCGGGACCTGCGTGGTATAGCAGCTGTTGGAAAGTTCGGCCCATTCGCCGTGTTTGAGGCTGGGGACGACGCGCCTGGAAATTTCCTGCTGGGTGTCCCAGGTATCCATGCCCCACACACCGTTGGCATCCTCGATTTTGACCTTGTCGTCGACGATGTTGATCCATACGGGATTCTCAGCCTTGCCCTGCACCACGATCCCGTCCCAGCCTGCAAACTTCAGCTGAGCCGTGAACCGGCCTCCGAAGTTGCTGTGGCCGAACCATTCAATCGGGTAAAGCCCCGGGGCCAGACCCTGCACCTCGCATCGTCCCGAGCCCGGCATGAACGTGCCGGAAAACGGGCTGTTTATCATAAGGATGAGGTTTCTCGGGTCGAAGGCGTCAAACGGCAGCTGATCCCCCACTAGGTCGAAGAAAACGGCTGAACCGATGCCGTGACCGCCGCCGAAATCCACATACTTCTCAGTCGGAATAGTGCTGATCGATTTGTCGGTCAGGTTTACGAATAAAATCTTTCCTGTATATCCACCTTTCATGATCATCCTCCTATTCCTTTGCCTTCGGTTTCGGTTTAGCCTTGGCAGCGCCGGGCTTCCGTCCGGCCATGCTGTAAGCGGGGGGAACGTGCGTCGAGTTTTCAACCAGCCCGAGGTTGTACCAGAAATCGTTGCGCATGTTCACGTCGTAGCCTTCCGTTTCTTTCTGGTCCGGAGGCTTGGATACGAATTTAATGGCCTTCATGGGGCAGGATTCCACGCAGGCCTGCTTCCCGTTGACGCCGCCGGTTTCATTCCAGTAGGGCGTGTCGATGCACAGGTCGCATTTGGTGGCCTTGTTGATGGTGTGATTCCAGACCGTCCGGTGCGGCTGCTGGGGACACATGGCGAGGCAGGTCTTGCAGCCGATGCATTTTTCGGAATCGATTCTGCGGACGTTGCCGTTTTCCGTATCGATGTATGCGGCTCCAACCGGGCAATTGATCACGCAGGGCGGCGTTACGCACTGCCGGCAGGGCGCCATCTTGACGTCGTCGGGAAACTTGCCGAAGGAGTCCTGCATGATCTGAATGCGCGAGAGGGACAGGTTTTGGACTCCGTAGTGCACCAGGGAACAAGCGAGCATGCAGGTTGTACAACCGGCGCACTTCTTGCTGTCATAAACAAGGTATCCCTTGGATGCGGGATACTCATTTGCGGCCATTGCCGGAGACGCGGGCGCCGCAAAGGCATCGCTTTTAGTCGTGGAGATCAGGGCGTCCACAGCGACTACGGCTCCGCCGGTGGCGATGAAATCGCGTCTCGAGAATTTCTTCTTGGCAGCGGCTTCTTTATCGGTTTTTTTGCTTCCAGGCATAGGACTACTCCTTGCTTGATTTCATTGTAAAAAGGATCCTTTTAAAGTCGGAATTCATAGAAAGCCGATCTGTAACGTCATTCATGAGGAGTGGAGTGCACTCTATAATAAGCGGCGGCTTGCTGTCAACGGATAACAAAGAGAAGACAAACCCTGCGGCAGAATCCCGAATCCACACTGGCATCTCGGTTGATTTTCCCCCTTCCGACCCGAAAACCGGTTTCGAGTTCAATACGTTATTACTACACTTATCATTACAGGAAATTCAAGCAAATTGGCATTCAACTTCTGGAAAATATTGTGGAATCGGGCAGGCATAGCGTATTACTTTTAACGATCAGACACAGGGCATAATAGTCGGGAGCAGAGGGGTCCGATTGTAAAGCCGGAAACGGTGTACTTATCCTCCGCGCTCCGAGAGGCGGCCGATTCCATCCGGAAAAAAGGAGGTTCCATGAAACAGGTTTTTGCAGCGCTTTTACTGATTTTATCGGCTTCGACTTTCGCCGCCGCCGACGGGTATGTGAAAACCAGAAGCCATACCGATCCCATCAGCATGATGGGGCAGAATCAGCCGGCCAGAGACACCGTCACCGAGCAGTGGATCGGCGACGGCAGGGTGGCCACTGTCACCGAGGATACTACGACAATTGTGGATGTTGAAAATAAAGTGCTTTACATAATCAATCACCGGGACAAAACATATGTTTCGGCCAACCTTCCGCTGGATTTCTCCCAATTGGTGCCGCCCCAGATGGCCGAGATGATTCAGAACATGAAGGTGACGTTTACGGTCACGCCGACCGGTCAGAAAAAAACAATCGGATCAAGATCCTGCGACGGATACGACGTCGATCTGAACATGGTCATGATGCCGATGAAAATGAAGATGTACGCGACATCCGATGTGCCGTTCGATTACAGAAATTATATGAAAAATTTCTACAGTACGCTGGTCAAAACCCAGATGATCGGAATCGACGAAGCGTCGATCGGCGAACTGGGCAAAATCGACGGTTTTGTAATCTCCCAGGAAATGACGGGCGACATGATGGGAGCCAAAATCCGTCAGAATTCGGAAGTGGTTGAAATCGCCGAGAAGCCCGCTCCGGCCGGGATTTACAGCGTGCCCGACGGATATACCCGCAAGGGCACTCTGACAATGGAAGAGCTGCAGAGCCAACAGGGGCGGTAGCCGGTGTCGCTGCGATGCCGCCGGCCGGTATTCGCGGGGGGGGGCGCCCGGGCGGCGGCGCTTTCCGCGACTTGTTCCGGACCCGTTCAGCCTCAATTCCGAAGTTTTCGTTATTTATACGGCAATATTCAATCATTCCCGAAAGCAAACAACTTCATTCATGCAGGGTCCGTGCCGCAGGGCATGCGGCAAAGCGCATCGAGCGCCGGCTGCCATCTGCGGGCAGGGTTATTTATGAGCGATGAAAAATTTCTGATCGATATCCCCGTTGTTCGCGTAGTATTCGGCCTGAAGGGTCCATTTGGCCAGGAATGTAGCCCCGTGACCCTCGAGAGAATACTCGAGAGCGTAGCTCATGGGGAGCACCAGTCCGCCCAGAGACGCAAAATCGTCAAACTCTTCGACCAGCTGGTAGATGGAATCCGGCTGGCTTTCCATGATTGTGGCTATCGGGGCCGAAGCCGCGGGCATTCCGCCCGAAGCCGCCGGCGCGCCGGTGACGCTCCCGCTGACAATGCTCCGCACGGAGGTCAATTCGTCCGATATCATGACTTTGTATTCCGTCCGCACATGGCGGAAATTCTCTTTGTCGAAAAATAGTTTCACCCTCATATTGCCCGGTCTTCTGCCCGGAGTCCCGTATTCGAGCTCATAAAGCCGGCGTCCCCGGATCTCGGTTTCCCTCAGCTGCATCCTGGGCATTTTGCCTTCGATCCGCAGCAGCGGCCAGGCGGTCGACAGGACCCCTCCCAGGAATCCCTCCCTCATCGTCGCGTTGTGCAGGAAGACAAAATCCGCCAGCGGGGACCTCTGCCCGGGGGTGATGTGCGCGGCGGTCACTTCCCTGCCGTCGTAGGCAAGGTGCTCTCCGGGATAATTCACATCTTCGAAATCCATCTTGATCGCCACTTTGGGGCCGTCGGAAACAAACATGAAAAAGCCGTCGGTGAGATTGCCGGTTGCCCCCAGAATGAATTCGACGTTCGCCCTCCCGCTGACCCCCCAGGAGCGGACCGCCATTATCTTTTCAGGGGTTCCGATCGATTTCAGGTGCTTTTCTATCAACGCCCCGGGCGTCATGCTTTTTTCATTTGAATGCACGGCTCTTAAAGGCAGGGCAGGGAGGCATAAGCAGGCCGCTGCGGCCAACAGGCCCAAACGCTCTATCACAATCATAAAATCTCCGATATTCTTAATGTAACTCCAAAAAACATCCTATATCATTGCAGGTGTTTTCCCTAGGAAGTTGTTGCAGGGCTTTCCGGCCGGAAAACCCGGAAAAGGAGCCCGGCTTTGCGCCGATCGGATGTATTATCAAGTTTGTCGATCGGGCAAGCAGAAAAAATCCAGGTGGAAGTCAAGGGGCTCTGCCTCAAATGCGCCGCATACGAAAAGGCAACGCTGATTAATAGAGAAAGGAAAAAGGAGAAAGGTTTATGAGTGAAGATAAAAAGAATCCCGCAACGGGCGGAATGAGCCGGCCCACCGCCGGCGGCGGCATGTCGATCCGGGACTGGTGGCCCAACCAGCTGAACCTGAAGATCCTGCACCAGAACTCTCCCATGTGCAATCCGATGGGCGAGGATTTCAACTACGCCAGGGAATTCAAAAAGCTGGATCTCGCTGCCCTGAAAAAGGACCTCCATGCGCTGATGACCGATTCGCAGGACTGGTGGCCGGCCGATTGGGGCCACTACGGGGGGCTTTTCATCCGCATGGCGTGGCACAGCGCCGGCACGTACCGCATGGGCGACGGCCGCGGCGGCGCGGGGTCCGGCAGCCAGCGGCTTGCGCCTCTGAACAGCTGGCCCGACAACGTGAACCTGGACAAGGCGCGCCGGCTGCTCTGGCCCGTCAAGCAGAAATACGGCAGGAAGATCTCCTGGGCCGATCTCATGGTCCTCGCGGGAAACTGCGCCCTGGAGTCGATGGGGTTCAAGACCTTCGGTTTCGGCGGCGGTCGCGAGGACGTCTGGGAGCCCGAAGAGGACATCTACTGGGGAGGCGAGGAAGAATGGCTGGCCACCAGCGACAAGCCCAAGAGCCGGTACTCGGGCGACCGGGACCTGGAGAATCCGCTGGCGGCCGTGCAGATGGGCCTGATCTACGTGAACCCGGAAGGGCCGGACGGCAACCCGGATCCGGTTGCATCGGGCCGTGACGTTCGGGAGACCTTCGCGCGCATGGCCATGAACGACGAAGAGACCGTCGCCCTGGTCGCCGGCGGGCATACCTTCGGAAAGTGCCACGGCGCGGGCGATCCCGCGCATGTCGGCCCCGAACCGGAAGCCGCCCCCATCGAACAGATGGGCCTCGGCTGGAAGAGCAGCTTCCGCAGCGGCAAGGGCGGCGACACCATCGGCAGCGGCCTCGAAGGCGCCTGGAAGCCGAACCCGACCCGGTGGGACATGGGCTATCTGAAAGTGCTGTTCAAATATGAATGGGAACTGGTCAAGAGCCCGGCCGGGGCGAATCAGTGGCTGGCCAAGGACGTGGACGAAGAGGACATGGTGGTGGACGCGCACGACCCTTCGAAGAAGCACCGGCCCATGATGACCACGGCGGATCTCTCCCTTCGCTTCGACCCGGTCTACGAGCCCATCGCGCGGCGCTACCTGGAAAATCCCAGGGCATTTGCGGACGCCTTCGCCCGGGCATGGTTCAAACTGACCCACCGCGACATGGGGCCGCGTTCGCGCTATCTGGGGCCTGAGGTCCCGGCCGAGGATCTGATCTGGCAGGACCCGGTGCCCGCGGTCGACCATAAACTGATCAACGCGCGGGACGCCGCCGCACTGAAGCGCAGGATTCTCGATTCCGGTCTTTCAGTCTCCCAGCTGGTTGCGACGGCCTGGGCCTCCGCGTCCACGTTCCGCGGATCCGACAAGCGCGGCGGCGCAAACGGGGCGCGCATCCGCCTGGCGCCGCAGAAGGACTGGGAAGTCAACCAGCCGGACCGGCTGAAGGCCGTTCTGAAAGCCCTTGATAAAATCCGGAAGGAGTTCAACAGCGGGCAGGCCGGCGGGAAAAAAGTATCGCTTGCCGACTTGATTGTTCTGGGCGGGTGCGCCGGCATCGAGCAGGCCGCGAAGAATGCCGGCCACAAAATTACCGTTCCTTTCAGGCCCGGACGCACGGATGCGTCCCAGAGGCAGACCGACGCGGAATCATTCGCGGTGCTCGAACCGGTCGCGGACGGATTCCGCAACTATCAGAAGACCAAATTCGCCGTATCGGTCGAGGAGATGCTGGTGGACCGGGCGCAGCTGCTGACGCTGAGCGCTCCCGAGATGACGGTGCTCGTCGGCGGCATGCGCGTCCTGAATACCAACTTCGGAGGCTCCCGGCACGGCGTCTTCACCGAGCGGCCGGAGGCGCTCACCAACGACTACTTCGTGAACCTGCTCGATATGGGCACGGAGTGGAAAGCGACATCGAAAGACGCAGACGTGTTCGAGGGGCGCGATCGCGCCACGGGCGAACTCAAGTGGACCGGCACCCGCGTCGATCTCGTCTTCGGTTCCAACTCCCAGCTGCGGGCCCTGGCGGAAGTCTACGGAAGCGAAGACGGTCGGGAGAAATTCGTCCGGGATTTCGTGGCTGCGTGGGACAAGGTGATGAACCTCGACCGCTTCGACCTTGCCTGATCCCGGCAACGGCGCGTTCGAAGTTTTTGAAACCGTGCTGCGGAAGGCACGGCGGCAGGCTGGAGGACGGTTAATTCGCAGATATCGGATGAATGCTCTCCGGACTCAAAAACAGGGCGGCGTTTCAAAACAATCTGAAACGCCGCCCTTTCTTTATGCCCTCAAATTGAATTAAACTGAAAAACCATTGTGCCGGCGTGCGGCGCGGACCTGCTTGACGGTGCGGGATTTCCGGAAAACTGTTTCCCATTGCGCCGTTAGGCATGCCGGACCATAATGTCGGGCCTTTCTAAAAAGATTGCACGAGCGGACGGAGAATTCGGAGGGTTTCCAAACATGACCAACGCGACATCTGCAGGCGGCGCTGCGCAGGCATACGCCGAAAGGGATAAGAGGGTAAACGAAGCCATCGCGATGAAGGTGCCCGACCGGGTGCCTTTCCAGCTCTGGGTCGGCTACTTCGCGGCCAGGTATTGCGGCATTCCCTGTTCGGCCGCCTATTACGATGCCGAAAAATGGAGGGCGGCAAACCTCAGGACAATCACGGAGCTCGAGCCCGATGTTTACTGGGCCCAGACCGCGGGGTTTTCCGGGGAAGCGATGGAGATCCTCGGGCCGCGTCAAATGAGGTGGCCCGGTTTCGGCGTGTCTCCGGACCACAGCCACCAGATGATCGAGCTGGAGCCCATGAAGCCGGAAGATTACGACGCCTTTCTCAGCGACCCGTCGGATTTTATACTGCGCGCCTATCTGCCGCGGGTGCTGGAATCCGCCGCGCCCATGGCCAAGCTGCCCCCCTTCCAGTCGCTTATATTCGCCATGGGCATGGCTCCCTACCTGGCGCGCTTCACCATGCCGGATATGGCGGAAATGCTCGAAAAATTCCGCAGAGCGGCCCAGCTGCAGGCGGAGTGGCAGAGCCGGGATGTCGGCTTCGATGAGGAGATGTCCGGGCTTGGATTCCCTTGCTACACGACTTCCAGGATGATGGCCGGGGCGCCCTTCGACATGATTTCCGATTTCCTGCGCGGCATGCGCGGCTCCATGCTGGACATGTACCGGGTTCCGGACAAGCTTCTGGAAACCTGCGATATGCTCTGCAAACAGACCGTTGCCATGATAAAGAATCTGCCCGCTCCGGCGGAAGGGAGCGTCCGAAGGGTTTTCCTGGCCCTTCACAGGGGGTCGGACGGTTTCATGTCCCTGCCGCAGTTCGAGACGTTCTACTGGCCGACGCTGAAGAAAGTGCTGCTGGCCCTGATCGAGGCCGGATGGACGCCGTGCCCGTTTTTCGAGGGAACATGGGACCGGCGGCTTGAATACCTTCTGGAACTGCCCCGGGGCAAAGTCCTTTGCCATTTTGCCAAGACCGATCCGGAAAAGGCCAAGGCGGTTCTGGGAGGGCACCTCTGCTTCATGTTGGACGTCCCCGGCTTCATCCTGCAGGCCGGCGCCGTTTCCGAGGTCGAAGACTACTGCAAAAACCTGATCCGGATGTGCGGCAAAGACGGAGGTTTTATCATGTCGGCCACGGCCCTGGACGAAGCCCGGCCGGAAAACGTGAAGGCCATGATAGACATCACCAAAAGCCGCGGCAGGTACGACTGAACCTTCGCTGCACCCGCCCATCGCAGATATCCGGCCGGGAATTTTCTTCTGAATCCGGGATTGTTTGCCTATAATCGGCTCAGCTTCATGAAGCTTCAACGATCATCGGAAACAGGTTCTTCCCGGAGGCGCGCATATGAATCATCGTAAAGTACCGGATATCGGTTTCTTTCTTCTGGCCGGCTTCGCTTTCGTTTCCATCCCCGCCGCGGCTCAGCAGACCTGCGAAAGCCTGAAGTCGCTCGAGATCCCCAACGTCACCATCACGTCCGTCACCTCCGGCGGTCCGGGCTATGAATTGCCCGGCCAGGCCGGCGCCACGGGCGAGCTGCCCGCAAGAAAAATCCAGGCGCCTTTCTGCAGGATAGAGGCTTTTTCGGCTCCGAGCGCCGACTCCCGCATCGGCATCGAGGTGTGGCTTCCGGCGGCTGCCGGCTGGAACGGGAAATTTCTGGCTGCCGGCAATCCCGGATTCATAGGATCCCTCAACAGCGCCGGACTCGCGGGAATCATGGAAAGAGGGTATGTGGCGGCCGGAACCGATACGGGCCACGTGGACGCGGGTTTCGAGTGGGCCGTCGGCCACCCGGAAAAATGGGCGGACTGGGGCCATCGCGCGGTTCATGAAATGGTTGTTGCGACCAAGATACTGGCGGAGAAATATTACGGCAGGCCGATTCAATATTCCTATTGGAACAGCTGCCACAACGGCGGCAACCAGGGGCTGAACGAGGCCCAGCGCTACCCGGACGATTTCGACGGGATCGTTGCCAGCGACCCCGCATTCTGGATAACGCGCCTGCAGCCGGGCTCCCTTTACATCAGCTGGGTTGCGCTCAAAGACGGCGTCGAAGGCCCCGGGTATATCCCGACTGAAAAGCTTGCAGTGATAAACCGGGCGGCCCTGGATGCGTGCGATATGAATGACGGTCTTGACGATGGACTCATCACAGATCCTCCGCACTGCGATTTCGACCCGGCGACTATCCAGTGCGCCGGCCCGGACGAGCCTTCCTGCCTGACCGCGGGCCAGGTTCAGACGGCGAGAAAGATATACGCCGGGGCCAGGTTCAAAGACGGGACTCCGATATACAGCGGATTCGAACCCGGAAGCGAACTCACCTGGAGCTTCATGATAGAGAAGGAGCCCTTCTCGGTGAATCTCAACTATTTCAAGGGCATGGTTTTTGAGGATCCCGACTGGGACTGGCGCACATTCGACGCGGACCGCGACACGAAGCTGGGCATAGAACGCACGGCCAAATACGTCGACGGCAACAATCCCGATCTAAGGCCCTTTAAGGAATCCAACGGCAAGCTCATTATCGTTTCGTCCTGGAACAGCCTGGCGCTGCCGCCGAGGCAGGTCGCTGAATATTACAGAAGCGTGGAAAAGGCTATGGGGGGGGCCGAGCGGACGCGGGATTTCGCCCGGCTTTTCTCCATACCGGGAGCGGGCGGCTGCGTTGTCGGCGAGAACTTCAAGGCGTTTGAAGCATTGCAGGAGTGGGTGGAAGAGGGCAAGGCTCCGGATCGGATCATTTACGGCCAAACGGACTCAGGCAGGGGTGGAAAAGTCTACCGCACGCGCCCGGTGTGCGCCTATCCCGATCTTCCGAGGTATAAAGGGAGCGGCGACATCAACGACGCCGCCAATTTCACCTGCGCGCCTCCGGGGGAATAAGTCGTCCCCGGCATTGGGTGCGGGGCAACTCATACGGAGATCTCGGCTCATCCGCGAACTCGATGCGTTTCCGCGCTCCCGAATCGCCGCAATACCCGGGCTTTCTCGGTCTTTCCCGTTGCAAGGGCGGCCGCCAGCCGCCGTTTCGATTTGGACGGCGTCTTCAGCCTTTCAGCGTGCCGGGCCGCGAAAGCTTCCTTTTAAAAACCTTTTCAATCTCCACCGCCACAAATACGACGGCCGAAAGAAGAATGGTTATTAAAAGCTCGACCGCGGTCAGCGGGACGGTTTTGAAGACAGGGTTTAAAACCGGCACGTAAATCGTGGCCGCCTGAAGGGCGAAAGTCAGCAATACGGCCCCCAAAAGGGGTTTGTTCGACAAAGCCCCCTGCCTGAAAAAAGATTCCCGTTCGGACCGGACGGCCAGTACGTGCCCCATCTGGCTCAGGCACAGAACGGTAAACACCATGGTCTGCCAGTGGGCCCGGCTGCTTTCGATGAACATGGCCTGGGTGACGATGGAAACCAAGCCCATGAGCAGCCCGACCCACAGGATGTGGGCGCCGAGGCCTTTGGCGAAGATGCTCTCTTTCGGATCCCTCGGGGGGCGTTTCATGATGTCCGGTTCGCCGGGTTCGGCGGCCAGGGCCAGGCCGGGCACGCCGTCGGTGACGAGATTTATCCACAGGATGTGAATGGGCAAAAGGGGGATGGGCAGGCCGAGAAAAGGCGCCAGAAAAATCGTGAAGATCTCGCCCGAATTGCTGGTCATGGTGTATTTGATGAATTTGCGTATGTTGTCGAAGATGCGCCGCCCTTCCCGGACGGCCTTGACGGTGGTGGCGAAATTGTCGTCCAGCAGAATCATGTGGGAGGCTTCCTTGGACACATCGGTGCCGGTTATGCCCATGGCGACCCCGATGTCGGCCCGTTTCAGCGCCGGTGCATCGTTGACGCCGTCTCCGGTCATGGCGACGAAATGCCCTTTGTCCTGAAGCGCCTGGATGATTTTGAGTTTCTGCTCGGGAGCGACCCGGGCATAAACCCTTATCCGCTCCACCCTGTCTTCGAATTCTCCCAGAGGAAGCTGCGCGAGTTCGCGCCCGGTCATGACGGTCTCGTCCTCCGACCGGATGATTCCCACCCGCTCGGCGATGGTCCTGGCCGTCAGCGGATGATCGCCCGTGATCATAACGGGCCGGATGCCGGCCGAACGGCATGTGGCCACCGCCTCCGCCGCTTCAGGCCGCGGCGGGTCCATCATGCCGACCATCCCGATAAAGACCAGATCTTTTTCAACCCGGTCCGAAGTCATGGAATCGGGAACGGCGTCCCACAGGCGCATGGCGAAACCCAGGATTCTCAGGCCGTCGCCCGCGATCCGTTCGGCCGCCCCCAGGATTTTTGCACGGTCGAGCGCTCCACGGCCGCTGCCGCCGAGGACCGTTTCGGAGCGCTCCAGGATTTCTTCAACCGCTCCCTTTGTAAAAGAAACGATCCGGCCGTCTTCCCGTGGATGGAACGTGGTCATGAGCTTGCGGTCCGAGTCAAAAGGGATTTCCGCCACCCGGGCATATTTTTTATCCAGCTCCTCCCGGAGGCAGCCTTTCTCCCGGGCAAGACCGAACAATGCAGTTTCTGTGGGGTCGCCTAAGAGCGCGCCTGAAGGGTCCAGGCGGGCGTCGTTGCAAAGCGCCATGGCGCTGCACAGCAGATGGGCCGGATTTCCTTCATCCGGGGATAATCCACCGCCGGCGGACGCGGTCGGGGGCGGCAGTTCGTCGGACCGATGCAGACGATCGTCGACATAGACCTCTTCCACGACCATCCGGTTCAGCGTCAGCGTGCCGGTCTTGTCGGAGCAGATATAGGTTACGGACCCGAGCGTTTCCACTGCGGGCAGCTTCCGGATCAATGCCTGCTGCCGGACCAGCTTCTTGGCTCCCAGAGCCAGGGATATGGTAATCACGGCGGGAAGGGCTTCCGGGATGGCCGCCACCGCCAGCGAGATCGCGGTCAGAAGCATCAGAAGCGGCGGCTCGCCCCTGAGGATCCCGGCAATGAAAACGATGATGCATATGGCCAGGACGGCGTAGGCGAGCTTGCGCCCGAATGCGGCGAGCCTTTTCTGCAGCGGGGTTCGCCCTTCATCCTGGTCCTGGAGAAGTGCGGCGATGCGGCCGAGTTCCGTCCGCATCCCGGTTTCAGTCACCAATCCCCGCCCCCGGCCGTAGGTGACCAGGGTGCCTTTATAGGCCATGTTTTTGCGGTCGCCGACGGGCAGTTCCGCCTCCCCGATCGGCGCGATGTCCTTTTCCACGGGCACGGATTCGCCGGTCAGGGTGGATTCCTGGATCCGGAGCTGGACCGCTTCGGTCAGGCGAAGATCGGCCGGAACCACGTTGCCGGCCTCCAGAATCACGAGATCGCCCGGAACCAGCCGCTGTGCGGGAACGGATTCGGCCCGGCCGTCCCTTATGACGACGGCGGAAGGGGCCGCCAGCTTTTTCAGCGCGGCCATGGCCTTTTCGGCCCGGTATTCCTGAACGAAGCCCAGCACGGCGTTCAGGATGACGATCACGGCGATGGCGATAGAGTCCGCCGGCTCCCCGATCACGCCCGCCACGACGGCGGCCGCGATCAGCACGACGATCATGAAGTCCCTGAACTGATCCAGGAACATCATCCACAGCGGTTTGCGCCGCTTTTCGACCAGTTCGTTGGGGCCGTACCGTTGGTAGCGGCGCTCCGCTTCCCCGGAGTCAAGGCCGTCATCGGACGATTGCAGTTTCTGTGCGGCCTCCTCCGGATCAAGCCGGTGCCAGTGGATCGGTCTGTCTTTTTTTTCACTCATGGTTTCCTCAATCCC